>JANPJE010000024.1:0-2431 GCA_031425355.1 Spirosoma sp.
GCGGTCAGCAACGCACAATCGGCAAGCATCAATATTCGGCGGGGCGATTGATTACCCTCCGCCAGCGCATTCTGCAAAATAGGTTTGATAGCTGGCTCCCAAATGCTCAACAGCGGTTCGGGAAATCGACCGTCGGAATCATAAAAAGCCGTTGCCGGTTTTTCGGGATTACGTCCTTTTACAAGCACATCGAGCGATTGATTAGTGAGCAGCGGCATATCGCAGGCCACAATTAACCAGGCTGCTTTTGGGTCGTGCTGAAACGCAGATAAAATTCCGTTGAGCGGCCCCACTACATCAAACGCATCGACAATAACGGGTTGATCAGTAGGTGCCAGTGCTACCGCCTGTTCAGCGTTCACCGACCAGAAAACGATGTCGCAAAAAGGCCGGAGCAATTCGGTCAGGTGTTCGCGCTGGGGTTTGTCATGATACGTCAGCAGGGATTTGTCCTGTCCCATACGAATGCTACGTCCGCCGGTGAGAATCAGGCCGTTGAGAGACTTACTCATCACGCCGAAAATCCCGTTTACCGCCCGTCTTTTCAATCAGTTTGGTTTCCCGAATGATGATGTCGTGCGAAAACGCTTTGCACATGTCGTAGATGGTCAGGGCCGCCACCGACGCGCCCACCAACGCTTCCATTTCGACGCCAGTTTTGCCTTCGGTCGAAACTAAACAGTCCACAATGGCATCATTTCCTTCGGTCGTAATGGTGATCTGGCAATTGTCTAAACCCAATGAATGACACAGCGGAATCAGGTCGTCGGTACGTTTGGCGGCCATAGTTCCGGCAATGATAGCGGTCTGGAAAACGGGGCCTTTTTTGGTAGCAATATCCTGACCAACAAGATGCTGCATAATGTCGGGGCCAAGCGCAACTATGCTCCGGGCGCGGGCTGTCCGGCGCGAAATGGTCTTTGCCCCCACGTCGACCATAGCGGGATTACCTTCGGCGTTGAGGTGAGTAAACGTGCTCATACCTGTAAAATGAAAAAGTAAATTAGTACCTGTTGACATTGTACTATCCAACACGGACGAGAAGAATACAATCCTGACTACTTCAGGAAATAGCTGGCTACCGTTTCCGCTTCGGGCACATTGATGTTCGTTCCATGAAACATATTGGCGGTAATGGCAACTACGAGATTATGATCGGGATAAAGCATAAGAAACGTTCTTCCACCGTCAATGGAGCCGCCGTGATGGATAATTCGTTTTCCCTTTTTATCCATTCCAATCCGCCAGCCAAGTCCGTAATTGGTATTCGTTCCATTTGTTAGAAGCTGGGGAGTAAATAGTACGGCGACGGTTTCCTGCTTAAGCAGTGAATAATTCAGCAAACTTCCGCCCATAATCACTAAATCGGAAGGTGTTGAGAGCAGGCCCCCACCAGCCCACTTATAACTGTTCTCAACCTGATTTGCGTTGACTAACTGGCTTTTTCGGGTTTCATAAAACCGAACCCGGTGTAGAACAACCTGATCACTGTAATCGGCTCCGGTATGCGTCATACCCAACGGATTAAAAATTGCCGTCTGCATATACGTCAGAAAAGGCGTCTGGCTTGCCTGTTCGATAACCGCGCTTAACAAGCTATACCCGTAGGTAGAATAATTGTATGCCGTACCGGGTTTGAACAGCAGACTGTCGCGGCTAAAGATGGTCAATCCATCCTGCACGTTCCTGTATACCTTAATACAGTTTATGCCATCGTTAAATCCGTAATGTCGAATACCGGCGGTATGCGTGGCTAATTGCCGGGGGGTTATTGAATACTTTTTCGGAGAGAATCCCGTATTATACGTCTCGATGGGCGCATCCAAATTCAGTTTACCGTCCTCAACCAGCTTGCCAACTGCCAGCGAAGTCAGTGATTTTGATACCGAACCCATTCTGAATTTAGACCTGACAGTGACAGGAACCTGATTTTCTACATCTGCCAGACCAAAGCCCTCAGCCCACAAAATTTTATCTTTCGTACCTACACAAATAGAAATACCGGGAATGCCCTGTTTGGCCCGCAGCGAATCAATGAAATGTCTGGCTCGTCCAACTTCTTTCGTATAAGCCTTATCACTGATCGTTTCTTTCGGATGAGAAAGAGTCTGAGCAATGGTCCATTGAGACCAGATCAAACCAAAAATAAGTACTGTGCTTTTCATGAGAGAGTAGTTCTGCAACGTCTGTTACTGCTCAAACTTAAACTGAATCCGAATCGGAATTTAGCCAAACCACTTTCTGCTCGGGCGTGTGATCCTGTCCCAAAATGGCTTTGTACAAATCGGGTCGTCGGGCTTTTCGGTATCGGTAGCCGCCCGCCTGCTGTAATTTTTCGGGCGTACAGGTTGCCAGAGCGATGTCGTCACCCAACTCGCGACACTCGGCGATAACGTCCCCAAAGGGATCAAGAATCATCGAGCATCCATTT
>JANPJE010000025.1:0-3520 GCA_031425355.1 Spirosoma sp.
TACGGCCCTGTGGCGGAAATCTTGCTCATATTCAGACAATTATACCCCCCGAACTGGTTTGGAATGGAACCGTTGACGTAGCGTGTGATGTCACAAATCCGCTGGTTGGTCCGCAGGGGGCAACCTACGTGTACGGCCCTCAAAAAGGGGCGAAACCCGACGATTTGCCCATTCTCGATGCGGGCATGGCGCATTTTTCTGACTTAATTAAACAGCAGTTTGGCGTTGATTTATCGACTATGCCGGGTGCGGGAGCCGCGGGTGGACTGGGAGCCGGAGCCGTTTTATTTTTAAAAGGTCAACTGACCGAAGGCGTTAATCTGCTCATCAACCATACGCAACTGGCCGCAAAAATGGTGGGCGTTGATCTCGTCCTGACGGGCGAGGGGCGGATTGATAACCAAACGTTGCAGGGGAAATTGATTGCAGGCATCACCCGACTGGCCCGCCAGCAGGGTGGTAAAGGTCAGGCCGGGCCACGTCAGGCCGGGCCAGTCCAGGCGGGACCACGTCAGGCTATTCCGGTCGTGGCCTTATGCGGTTCACTGCAACTTTCGCCCGATGAACTGCACACATTGGGATTAACCAGTGCCTTCTCCATCATGCCTGGTCCCGTTAGTTTAGACGACGCGCTGACCAATGCGGCTGATTATTTGACACGTACTACGTTTCAGGTAATGCGGTTGATGACGAGTCGGTGATATCGGGTACACCGGGTTGAAACGGCAGCGTCCGTCCGGTGCAAGTCATCCTGCTGCCCAAATGACTTGCACTGGGCTTTAGCCCGGTGAATCAGCATTAGCCCGCATCAGCCATTGACCAACTGAATTGGAACGGGCAGGCCGAAACCATCGCGCAGGGCTGTTCGGGCGGCATGATAGCCGCACATTCCGTGAACCCCACCCCCCGGTGGCGTCGATGATGAGCAGATAAATATCCCCGGTGCCGACGTTTTGTAGGGTGATAGACTGATAACGGGCCGCGTGTACAATTGCCCAATGTCGATGATGCCGCCGTTGATGTCGCCCCCAACGTAATTTGGATTGTAGGTTTCCATTTGCACCGTGTTCAGGGTATGTCGGCCGATAATACGGTCGCGGAAACCCGGTGCAAACCGTTCCACCTGTCGTTCAATCGCGTCGGTGCGGTCCAGCGTAGAGCCATTCGGTACGTGGCAATACGCCCAGGCCGTGTGGTAACCTGCCGGAGCGCGGGTTGAATCGAACAGACTCGATTGGGCCAGCAGCACAAACGGTTTATCGGGGTGTTGCCCGTCAGACGAAAGCTGCTCGGACTGCGTTATTTCGGCCATTGTACCGCCCAAGTGGATTGTGCCGGCCTGCCTGCATTCGGGAGCCGTGAACGGAACCGGACCATCCAATGCCCAGTCGATTTTGAAAACCCCCATCCCATACCGATACCGTTCCAGTTGTTTGCGGTAGATAGGTGAGAATTTTTCTCCGGCAATGGTCAGCAGTTGTTTCGGCGTAACATCGAACAGCACAACCCGCGTCGACGGAATATCCTGCATCGACTGAACAAGCCTGCCCGTCTCGATTTGCCCGCCAATGGACCGGAAATACGAAGCCAGTGCGCTGGCAATTTGCTGCGAGCCCCCTTTCGGAACGGGCCAGCCGCGCAGATGACCGGCTGTCATGAGCACCAGTGCAATAGCCGCCGTAGTGAGGTTGGTGAGGGGTTGAATGCTGTGAGCGGCCATTCCCGCCAGTAATCCCTGTGCTTCTATTGTTTTAAACCGATTAGCCAGATGCATAACCGAGGGAAGAGCATCGAGTCCGAAGCGGGCCATGTTGAGCGGATGTTTCGGAAAACGAAGCGGCCCCAGTACGTCAGCAGCCATTGTGGGCCAATCGCGAACGACGGGTTCCATCAACTGGCGATACGCCTGTTCATCAGCACCCAATGACCGGGCCGTATCGATCACCGACGGTCCCAGTGCGGCCGCCGTACCCCCATCAAACGGGTGAGCGGCCGATAGGGGCGGGTAAATGAACTCCAGCCCATGATCGGCTAAGGGTAACGCCTGTAAGAACGGAGAGCCGGCCGCCAGTGGATGAATGGCTGAGCAGATATCATGAACAAAGCCCGGCTGGGTCAACTCCGCCGAGCGAAGCCCTCCGCCAATTGTATCTTTAGCTTCCAGAACAATGACCGACAAACCCGCCCGCTGCATCGTAATAGCCGCGCTAAGCCCGTTTGGCCCCGACCCAACGACTACCACATCATACGCCCGTTTGCTCATCGTTTCTGAATTTTTAGAAATCAATTCCTAATCAAAGTAAAGAACGGGTTGGTTTACAGCGTGTTTGCTGGTAAAAATGATAACCTTTATTTACAACAAAAAAGTCAGTCCGTTTCCGAACTGACTTGGTCATTAGTTTATCTTCAACACAGCCATAAAGGCTTCCTGCGGAATTTCGACGTTGCCGACCTGGCGCATTCGTTTTTTTCCTTTTTTCTGTTTTTCGAGCAGTTTACGTTTGCGGGAAATATCACCGCCGTAACACTTGGCCAATACGTCTTTCCGGAGAGCACTCAGGGTTTCCCGAGCAATAATTTTCTGGCCAATGGCCGCCTGAATCGCGATTTCAAACTGTTGACGGGGTATCAACTCGCGAAGTTTTTCACAGAGTTTTTTGCCCCACTCATACGCCTTGTCGCGGTGAACAATAGCGGAAAGGGCATCAACCGGTTCACCGTTGAGCATAACGTCGAGCTTCACCATGTTGGACTCGCGGTTATCAATGAACTCGTAATCGAGGGAAGCGTAACCGCGCGAAATGGTTTTGAGCTTGTCGAAAAAGTCGAACACAACTTCGGCCAGCGGCATCTCGAATTGTAGCTCTACGCGATCCTGAGTCAGATAAACCTGATTTTTTAGCAAACTGCGCTTGTCCATGCACAGGCCGATGATCGCCCCAACGTAATCGGCTTTGGTAATAATCTGTGCTTTAATAAACGGCTCCTCAATCCAGTCGATTGAGCTTGGATCGGGCATTTCAGCCGGGGCCGACACCTGTAAGTTCACGCCTTTGGTGGTCATCACCTCAAACCGCACCGAGGGCACCGTCGTAATGACGGTCATGTCGAATTCGCGTTCGAGCCGCTCCTGCACAATCTCCATGTGAAGCATACCAAGGAAACCGCAACGGAAGCCGAAGCCCAACGCTGCCGATGTTTCGGGTTCCCAGATGAGGGCCGCGTCGTTGAGCTGGAGTTTTTCCATCGCGTCGCGCAACTCTTCAAACTCACTTGTTTCAACGGGGTAAATGCCGGCAAAAACCATGGGTTTCACTTCCGAAAATCCCTGAATAGCCACCTTCGCCGGCCGGTCGAGTTGGGTGATGGTATCGCCTACCTTGACTTCTTTGGCAACTTTTATTCCTGAAATCAGGTAACCTACGTCGCCACATTCGATCACGTCTTTCGGCACCTGCACCAAACCCAGCGTTCCTACTTCATCGGCATTGTATTCTTTGCCGGTGTTCATGAATTTGAC
>JANPJE010000026.1:0-4607 GCA_031425355.1 Spirosoma sp.
ACGTACCCAGTGCTTTACCTGCTCCACGGCACAACGGATCTGGAAGAAACGTGGACAAAAGTCGGTCGCGCCAACGTCATTCTGGATAACCTGATTGCGCAGGGCAAAGCTAAATCCATGATCATTGTCATGCCCTACGGACGGGCGTATCCGGTGATCAGCAAATCGTCGGGGAGCCTCCGAAACTGGGATAATCTACAGGAATTCAAGAAAGATTTTATGGGTAATCTGCTCCCGTTTGTCGAGAAGAATTACCGGATAAAGAAAGACAAAGATAGCCGCGCTATTGCCGGGTTTTCGGGCGGTGGTGGCGAAACGCTTTACCTGGGCCTGAACAATCCCGACCTGTTTAGCTGGGTTTGTGGCTTTGCACCGGGTATGCTGAAAGATGAGTTTGCTCGCAACAATGCTACGGCTTTTGCTAATCCCACGCAGACCAACCAACGGCTTAAATTGTTCTGGATCGGCGTCGGGAAAGAAGATGGCCTATACCCGGTTATCAACGATTATTTGAAAGTGCTCGACGAGAAAAAGATCAGGCACGAAACATTGATCTCTGAGGGTGGCCACACCTGGATGAACTGTAAGCTTTACCTGTCAACTATTGCGCAGAAATTATTCAGGTGAGACCGGCACGATACTGATTTTGAGTGATTATTTCCTAAACCCGACCTGTCCTCTGTTTTACTATGAACACAAAAGCAAGTGCCCATTTATTGTTCTTCTGGACAATATTACTGATGCCCGGCCTGTTGCTGGCCCAACCGCCACGCGGCCCGCTGGTGGTGTCGCCCCAGGTGAACGCCGACAAAACGGTGACGTTCCGCTACCAAGCTCCGCAGGCCAAAACAGTAGAGCTAAGTGCGCAGTTTGAGAAAGCACCCGTCGCCATGACCAAAGATGCGCAGGGCATCTGGAACGTAACAGTCGGCCCCGTTACCCCGGATATTTACCCGTACAATTTCCGGGTAGATGGCGTGTCGGTGATGGACCCCGCCAACGTCGCATTCTTCCCCAACGAGCGTTTCAAAGCCAGCCTGGTCGACGTACCCGGCAATGCGCCACTGATTCATGCCATGAAGGACGTACCCCACGGCACCATCAATTACGAGTATTACCCGTCGATGTCGGGAACGACTGGCTCGGTAGTCGTCTATACGCCACCGGGTTACGACCAGTCACCAACCAAAAAATACCCCGTTTACTACCTCATCAGCGGCACGACCGATACCGAAGAAACCTTCTTTAAAGTCGGCAAAACCAACCTGATTTTGGATAACCTACTGGCCGAAGGCAAAGCCAAACCGATGATTATCGTGATGCCTTACGGAAACATTGCCGCCCGCGTAGCTGAGCAAACGGGCGGTCCCAAACCCGGCGACCCAACCGTTCGGGACGGGGCCGATGCGGTTAAACGGGCTAACGATTTTGCGACGGATCTGGTCAGCAACGTTATTCCGTACGTCGAGAAAAATTACCGTGCCCTTGCCAACCGGGAGAGCCGGGCCATCGGCGGATTTTCGCGCGGGGGTGGGCAAACGCTGCGGACGGCGTTCAGCCACATGGACAAATTTGCCTGGGTGTGTGCGTATAGTTCGTACCTGTCGCCCCAGGAAATGGATGGCAATTTCAGCCAGATCGTGGCTAACCCTGAGCAGACCAACAAGCAGCTTAAACTGCTGTGGGTCAGCGTGGGTAGCGACGATTTTCTGTACAAAGGCACGGTGGAATTCGTGGACTATTTGAAAGCCAAAAACGTGACCTACAAAAGCTTAATTACGGGCGGTGGCCACACCTGGATGAATGTCAAGCGCTACGTGAACGATACGGCCCAACTCCTTTTCCAATAAGCCAGCCATGAAGACCATAACACGAATCCTGTCCCTGTTTTGCTTATCGCTAACGGGTATGGCCCAACAGCGACCGCCCGCCATCAGCTCGCCCGATGTGCATAAAGATCACAGCATTACGTTCCGGTATTTTTCCCGGAATGCGAAAAAGGTGATGGTTTCCGGCGAGTTTCTGAAAGAGCCGGTTGCCATGACCAAAGACACGTCGGGCATCTGGAGCGTGACGGTTCCGCCGGTAAAACCCGACATTTACCCGTACAGCTTTTCGGTCGACAGCATCCAGATTGCCGACCCGAATAATACCTACATCTTTGCTAATGAGCGGTTTAAGCGCAGCATCGTCGACGTACCCGGCGACCAGCCGCTGGTGCATTCGTTGCAGAACGTACCCCACGGTAAAGTCAGCTATCGGTATTATAAATCCGGTACGTTAGGCACGACGCGGCAATTGCTGGTGTACACCCCGCCCGGTTTCAACCCCAACGGCAAAACCAAATACCCGGTGCTGTACCTGATTCACGGCGGCTCGGATACCGAAGAAACCTGGACCAAAGTAGGCCGCGCCAACCTGATCGCCGACAACCTGATCGCGCAGGGAAAAGCCAAACCGATGCTCATTGTCATGCCCTACGGCAATGTCCGTCCGGCTCCCATGCCCAATTTTACGAAAGACATGGTGGCCGACATTCTTCCGTTCGTGGAGGCCAATTACCCGGTTATCAAAGAGAGCAAAGGCCGGGCCATAGCGGGTTTTTCGGTCGGTGGCGGGCAGACGCTGAACATCGGCCTGACCAACCCTGCTACGTTTGCCTATGTATGTTCGTATGCGCCCTACACGGCCACCGACGAGTTCAAGAAGAATTTCACGGATTGGTCGCCGAACGCGGAGCAGATGAATAAGCAGTTGAAATTATTCACCGTCAGCGTGGGCACCGATGACTTTCTGTACGAACCCGTGAAGCAGAACATCGCGATGTTTACCGAAAAGAAAATCAACGTCAAGCCGCTGATTGTGCCGGGTGGCCACACCTGGATGAACTGCAAACTGTATCTGGCGAATACCTTGCCGCAGTTGTTTCGCTGAGTTTTTGTCATTCCGAGGTACGAGGAATCTTGAGCGTAAGTCAACCGCCAAGATTCCTCGTACCTCGGAATGACAAAAAAATTCTAAGTCAAATTTTCTAACATACCTCAAAACCAATAACCACATGACAATCAGGACTATTGCTGCCTTCGTGATCGCCACGTTGATCAGCGTCAGCAGTTATTCGCAAACGGCATCGGCAGTTGCGGAGGATTTCAAACCGTCGTCGCTGAATCAGCCGGGGCAGGAATACCCGCAGGTAAACTCGCAGGGCTACGCCCGGTTCCGCATCCTGGCCCCCAAAGCCGATAGTGTGAAGGTGAGCCTGGGGCTGGGCGGTCGGGGCGGCACCATCCTCACCAAAGGGGCCGACGGATTCTGGACCGGCACAACGGCTGGCCCGATGGACGAAGGCTTCCATTATTACAACGTAACGATTGATGGCGGAAAATTCAACGACCCCGGTGCCAGGAACTACTACGGTTCTGTGCGGTGGGAGAGCGGTATCGAGATTCCGGCCCACGATCAGGATTTTTACGCCCTGAAAGACGTACCCCACGGTCATGTGCAGCAGGTGTTATTCCCCTCGAAAAGCACCGGCACATCGCGTCGGGCGTTTGTGTACACGCCACCGGGCTACGAAAAAGACAAGTCGAAAAACTACCCGGTGCTGTACCTGCAACACGGCTGGGGCGAAGACGAAACGGCCTGGAGCAATCAGGGACATGCGAATTTGATCATGGACAACCTGATCGCCGAAGGCAAAACCAAGCCGTTCATCATCGTAATGACCTACGGCATGACCAACGAAGTGAAGTGGGGCAAAATCAGGGAGTTCAAGATCGACCCCTTCCAAACGGTGCTAACCGATGAACTGATTCCGTACGTGGATGCCAACTTTCGCACGTTAACTAACCGCGACAATCGGGCGATGGCGGGGCTGTCGATGGGTGGTATGGAAACCAAAATGATTACCCTCAACAAGCCCGACGTGTTCGGGTATTACGGTCTACTCAGCGGTGGCGTCTATGCGCCGGAAGATCTGAAAGACAAGATAAAACCGAAGCTTGTTTTCATTAGCTGCGGCAGCAAAGAACGGCCCGATGGCGTAAATAAATCGGCCACTGACCTGAAAGCCGCCGGTTACAATGTCGTTTCGTACGTGTCGGACAAGACAGGTCACGAATTCCAGACCTGGCGTCGGAGCCTCCACGAGATGGCTCCGTTGCTGTTTAAGTAGTGTGCGTTTTTTTGTCATCCCGACGACAGGAGGGATCTTGAGTTATCCCGATGTCAGGGTTTAGCTAACCTCAAGATCCCTCGTGCCTCGGGATGACAAAAAAGCCCCGTATTCAACCACCTCCAGTACGATATTCAACTTGTTTTATGGTACGATCAATAAGAATGAAAGGAAAGCACCAGGCCATTTTGTGGCTGATACTGGCCGTGCTTTGTAACGGACAGGGAGTCGTTTTGGGGCAGGGCAAGAAACCAAATAAGCCTAACTACCGGAACCTGTTTCGGGAAGCAGGCTACAAACAGGCCGACATCGACGCAAAGCTGGCGAAGGCGTACCACGACGTGTTTGAAGGCGCGAACAAAGTCTATTTTGAGGTGGGCGATACGATGGCGTATGTGTCGGATGTGAAGAACAAAGATGCCCGAACGGAGGG
>JANPJE010000027.1:0-7527 GCA_031425355.1 Spirosoma sp.
CCTATCAGCCAAATCCCCAAAAGCAGACACCAGCGCATAGATTCTGTATTTTCATAAAGATACTGACTGTCAATGCGTTTATGCACCTCGCCCCGGCTGAATAACCCCTTCTTTTGAGTGAGTGGTCGTTTTTTTGAGTGAACCAATCCATCGACCGTTCGCTCGCTCTACGCAGAATTTCGACAACTCACGCGAAATTCCGTACTATTCACACTATGCTGTTTTCGAGGGCAGCGGCTGTCGTATAGGTTTGAGGCATCAGTTCCTCAATCAATAATATCTATACACATCATGAAAACGCTCCACACAATAGTAAACCGGTATGCGGGTGTCGGCGGAAGCTTCCTCGGCATTTTCCTGCTCATGGCACCTACACTGTTTGCCCAGACATTTACGGGTCGGGACTATCTGGCCGAATCACCCGTCAACTTCCAGGCGTTTATTTATCCGGCTCAACATAAGCCTGTCATCAACATCCGCATCGAAAACCGGTCGGCTCATGCCGTGCGGATTCAGATCAAAAATGAAGCGCAGCAAACAGTTTACGATGACTACGTATCAAAGCAAAAATTTGCCGGCCGGTTCAATGTATCCGCCCTACCATATGGCACTTACACGGTTGAACTTGTCAACCGCACTGCCCGGTACAGGCAGGCGTTCCGAATTGAGCAACTAAAGGCCGAACGTATCGTAATGATTATTCAACCGACGGAGAGCGACAGCCTGCTTGCTGAACATTAACGTACGCTAATCAGGCATCGCCAATTTAGGTAAAGGCCTACTCCCAAGGGGCGGGCTTTTACCGTTCGCTCAAAACTATTTGCCTTTGTGTCAGTCAGTTACCTACCTTTGTTTCGCGCTTTAAACACGAACGCCGATGTTTTCCCTCGCTTAAAAAACCCTACGCGGCCGGGCATCCGACGGTTGGCCGCTGCCGTGCGGTTATCAATTTTTCTCTCGAAGATTCAATCCGGTAATGGGTTGTCTGGTTCGATACATTACAGATACTCAACCTCACCGGCTATCTATAATTCGCCTGTATTTTTCGGTAATCTGATACGTCCGGTCTTTCTGAATTGTAAGTCTGCTGTAGGCTCACGTACTGCCTTTGTTGCCATCGGTTCTTGTCGCTTCCTGACCTGTAATCGGTTAGTCGACGAAACAGCTTTTCACAGGCATTGGCAGAATGATCCTGTTACCCATTACCCGGCTTGTACCGACTAACTATAGAATACCCGCATGAACCTTGACAACCTGTACAACCGCTCACTCAATGGTCAAAAGATGGCGATTTTTTACCAGCAGAATTCAGGACAGTCAGCCTACGTTTGGGTAAACTTCTTTGCTTACATCAATTCACACCACCATGAAAACAAAACTATTTCTTTTACTAATTCTATCCACATCATTCACAGTAGTATTCGCCCAAACAACACTCAATGGAGCCATCCGCGACGGAACCGGAAAACCGCTGCCCTTCGCCAGCGTGTCCCTGCTCAACGCCCGCGACTCGAGCGTGGCGAAAGGCACTACAAGCGACCAGCAGGGAACCTATGCCTTCGAGAATGTTCGGGCGGGCCACTACATCGTCCGGGCTACGGCGGTTGGCCATCAGAAAGGCCACTCAACGCTGTTGGACGTAACAGCCCGACCAGCCGACGTACCTACCCTGACGTTAGCTGAACTAACCGGCAAACTGGCCGAGGTTCAGGTAACGGCTAAAAAGCCCTTTGTTGAGCAGCAGATTGACCGCATGGTGGTCAACGTAGCGAACAGCATTGTGGGCAGCGGCAGCACCGCGCTGGAAGTGCTCGAAAAATCGCCGGGCGTTACGGTCGATTATCAGAACGAGCGGCTCCAGCTACGGGGTAAAGACGGTGTTATCGTTCAGATTGACGGGAAACAAACGTACCTCTCGGCGCAGGATGTAATTGCTACGCTGCGCAGCATGTCGAGCGATAACATCGAAACGATTGAACTGATTACCAATCCATCGGCCCGGTACGACGCGGCTGGCAATTCGGGCATTATTAATATCCGGCTCAAGAAAAACACCAATGTTGGCACCAACGGCACGGCATCCATCGGGCTTGGCTCGGGACGACTCGACCGGGAGCGTGGTAGCCTGCAACTGAACAACCGAACGAAGAAACTGAATCTGTTTGGCAATTATAGTCTGAATCGGGGGGGCAACTACTGGGATTTTTTCCTCACCCGCAACCAGCCCGACCCAAGTTTATCAGACCCCTCCCGGCGGAACGTTGTGAGCCAAACCACGTACCTGACGTTTCGTGACCTGGGCCAGAATGCCAAAGCCGGGCTGGATTTTTCGCTCACAAAGAACACAACTATCGGTATCGTCTGGACGGGTTTCTGGAGCGACCACCGCGAAATTGGTCCCGCCGGAGCCAGTTTTCGCCGGACCGGGGGCGGGCCGGTGTATTTACAAACATCGACCGAAAAAACATACAATACGCTTTCGCAAAATCAGCTTGGCAACCTGAATTTCCAGCATTCGTTCGGCGAGAAAAAAGGCCAGTTAAACGCTGACTTCGATATTGGCCACTTTAGCCGCGAATACAGCAACAGCCTGCTCACGCAAACACTCATTGCCATTGGCGACGTTACGAAACCCGCTGAAGGCCTGTTGATTACCCAACCTTCCACCATCGACATCCGTACAATAAAGGTCGATTATAACCGCCCGCTCTCGAACGGATGGAAGTTGGAAACGGGCCTGAAGAGTGCGTTGGTAAAGACAGATAACGATCTGACGTTGAGTAGCGGACCAAATGCAGCGCTGGTAGTTGACCCGACGCTGTCGAATCATTTTCAATACACGGAGCGGGTCAATGCGGCCTATGTTAGTGTTGCAGGAAAATGGAACAAGACCGACATACAGGCTGGCCTGCGGGCCGAACATACGCACTCGGAAGGCAACTCGTTAACGCTCAATCAGGTCGTCGTGCGTGATTACCTGAAGTGGTTTCCGAGCCTGTTTATATCGCGGCCGCTGTCGCCTGACCAAACCCTGACATTCGCCTACAGCCACCGCATCGACCGGCCCAACTACGAGAACCTCAACCCGGCACGGGGCTACGTCGATCCGTTCGCGTATTCCATCGGAAATGCGTACCTGAAACCTCAGTTTACGCACGCCCTGGAGGGCAAACTAAGCCTGAAGAATGGCGTATTCGCGTCACTCGGAGCCAATTATACAACCGACCTGATATTTTTCACCATCCACGCGCTGGAAGGAAACAAAACATATGTCACCCGCGAAAATCTCGGCCATTCGCAGGGCTACACGCTGACGCTGAGCTGGCCAATAACGGTGGTGAAAGGCTGGCAACTGCAAACCAACGTGCTGGGCTACTACAACCGCTTTCAGTACGATTATGAGGGAACGATTCTGCAAATCCAGAACGTAGCGGGACGGCTCAACGGCAACAACGCCTTCACGCTGGGACACGGCTGGACGGCCGAACTCAACGGCTGGGTAAGCACCCCGGCTGTGAATGGCATCTGGCGGACGCCCTGGCTGGGGGCCCTGGACACGGGCGTGCAAAAAGCGGTTTCGTCGGTGCTGAAATTAAAGTTCAGCGTACAGGACGTGTTTCACACCAACCGTTTCCGCCCCAGGGTAGAAACGCCAAGCGGCAACCAGACAGGCATCCTCACGTTCGACACGCGGGTGGCCCTACTGAACCTAACGTATTCGTTTGGCAATCAGAAACTGAAAGGTGAACGGCAACGACGTACCGGCTCCGACGACGAAACCCGGCGGGCGAATTAATTACCGATGCCTAAACTATTGATGGCCAGCCTTGTGCAGTTCTGTAAATTCGATAATTGATCTTACAAAACCCTGATAATCATGAACCGACGCTTGTTTCTTCAATTGCCCATTGTCGCTCCCGCGCTGGCGTTTGCGCTGCCTCCGCTGGCCGACCAACGTTCCGCCGACCAGATTGCTCCCCAAAAAGGAATTCTGGTCAGGGCGGGTGAAGATCGATCCGGTCAACCGTTCAAGTTTCGGGGTGCTACGTTCACGGTAAAAGTATCAGGCAAAGACACGAATGGTCACTGCGTGATCTTTGATACGTTTCGGCACGAAAAGGTCAGTACGACTCTGCACATACATATCGACTGCGATGAGTGGTTTTTTGTTATCGACGGGGAGTTCAAATTTCAGGTGGGTGATGATATCCTGCGCCTGAAAGCAGGTGACTCGTTACTGGCTCCACTGGGGGTGCCCCATGCGTTCGTGAAAACCAGCGAAGGCACAGCTCGCCTGATTGTGATGCACCAGCCTGCCGGTAATATGGAGGAGTACTTTCGGACGACCAGTCAATTGACCGACAGTCAATTGGCCGATCAAAGCCCGGAGGTTCGGCGGGCAAGGGCCGAAAAATACGGGATGCGCGTTGTTGGCCCGCCCCTCAAGCCCGATTAATCTCACCCGAATGAATGTCTTCTAAACCCATTGGGCACCTACAGTCAGTTCAGTACACCTATCCTCATGAACACACCAAACTACCCTAAAGCCGCCTGGCTCGCGCTGGCCCTCGCACTGACCTTTGTGGTTGGGTGGGAATTCTACTGGCGTCACGAAAATTACGACCTGTCTTATAACGACGACGAAAGTCTGTGGGCCAGTAAGCGGAAACTGATTTACCAGAGCAGCCCGGCCAGACCGGTGCTGATTGGTTCCTCGCGCATCAAGTTCGACCTGGATTTAGACACCTGGAAACGGATTACGGGCGAAAAACCGATTCAGTTGTCTATTGTCGGTACGTCGCCCCGACCTATCCTAACCGACCTTGGTAACGACCCAAATTTCAAAGGAATGCTGTTGGTCGACGTAACGGAAGGGCTGTTTTTTACGCCAACCGGCTCATTTCCCGAAAAAGAGGCCGTCAAACGAGTTAAGGCGTATCCGAACTGGTCGCTCTCGCAACAGATCAGTTTTCAACTAAACCGGGTTCTGGAATCTAACCTGTTGTTCCTGGACGATCAGCGATTAGCGTTGAATCCGCTCCTGACCAAGTTACCGATTCCAAGCCGACCCGGTGCATGGGGCGGCCCGAAGTTTCCTGATGCGTTTTCAGTCAATGAATTTGACCGGCAAACAAAGATGACCGATGCGTTTGTCGCCGATACGTCCCTGCAAAATAAAGTAAAGGGTGTTTGGCAGGACATTGGCGCTCATAGCCCCAAAAAGGCCGTTAGTGGCCCGATGCTTGTGGATATTCTGAACGCAACGAAGCAGGCGGTGGATCAGATTCGGGCGCGGGGTGGCGAGGTTATCTTCATCCGAACACCGTCCGATGGGCCGATGTACGAAATCGAAAAACAGGCATTTCCGCGTGCGCTGTACTGGGACCGTCTGCTTGCGCATACCCAAACGCCGGGCATCTATTTTAGCGATTACCCGGCCCTGACCCGCTTTACATGCCCGGAGTGGTCGCACCTGACACCGAAAGACGCGATCCGGTTCACGCAGGATTTGATCCCGGTTGTGGAGCAGAAAATGGGCCGGTCGCTCCAGAAACGCACATCGGCAACGGCCTCGAAAACCAATTCCTCACCGCTCTAATCCACTACGTTCATGGTCTTCAATTCCTACACGTTTATCATCTTTCTTGCCGTGATTCTGGTGCTGCACAACCTGCCTTTTTCGTGGACGGCGAAGAAAGTAAACCTGCTGCTGGCCAGTTACCTGTTCTACGCGCTCTGGAACCCGCCATTTATTCTGCTCCTGTGGCTGTCGACGGTGGTGGACTTCTACATGGCCCGGCTCATTTCGATTGAACAGCGCCCCACCCGTCGAAAACTCCTGCTAACGGTCAGCTTAGTGCTGAATCTCGGTATGCTGAGTTACTTCAAATACGGCGGCTTTCTGCTCGAAAATTTTACGGCACTCCTGTCGGCAGTGGGCATCGTGTTTCAGGCAGCGAAGCCCGATATTATTCTGCCGGTCGGCATTTCGTTTTACACCTTTGTTACGCTCTCCTACACGCTGGACGTCTACCGGCGTAAGTGCGCACCTGAACCGTCGTTTCTGAATTTTGCCTTATTTGTCACGTACTTCCCGCATCTGGTTGCCGGACCGATTGTGCGCCCGGAAGACCTGATTCCGCAATTTAAAACACCCCGCCGGGCTACAGTCGAGCAGCTCAGTTGGGGGTTGTTTTTGCTGTCGCTGGGCTTGTTCATGAAAGTCACAATTGCCGACGGGCTGCTGGCCGAAACCGCCGACCTGATTTTCGGCTTACCGTTCCCGGTGCAAACACTCGATGCCTGGACGGGTGTACTGGCGTTTTCGGGGCAAATCTTTTGCGATTTCGCGGGCTATTCGACCTGTGCCATTGGCGTATCGCTGTGCTTAGGGTTCGTGCTGCCCGATAATTTTCGGTATCCGTATGCGGCCATTGGGTTCTCCGACTTCTGGCGTCGCTGGCACATTACGCTCTCAACCTGGCTCCGCGACTACCTGTACATTCCGCTGGGTGGCAACCAGCACGGTTCCGTCCGAACGTATGTCAATCTGATGATTACCATGCTGCTGGGTGGCCTCTGGCACGGCGCTTCGTGGACCTTCGTCGTGTGGGGCGCGTTGCACGGGCTGTTTCTATGCGTTGAGCGATTTTGGCGCGACTGGTCGGCCCGCCGACGGGCAAAAACTGCCGAATTGGTGGTGAATGAACCCTTGATAGCTCAGGCTTCGATTATTCGGCCGTTAACGTTTTCCAACTCATTCACCAAGTTCGGGCTGGCCCTGCTGACGCTTTTTTTAGTGAACGTTACGTGGGTATTTTTCCGGGCACCTACATTCAACGGGGCTATGTTGCTGCTGTTGTCGATGTTTGGCGTCATTCCTAACGGGGCACCAATGCTCACCAATCTGGCCATTCTGACCGTCGGGATTATCACCGTGCTGCTGATCGCCTGCCACTGGCTGATGCGCGACAGTTCGCTGGTTGCGCTCTCGAAGCGCTTACCCTGGTGGGTGCTGAGTATAGCCTGGGTAAGTATGCTGATTCTGGTGATTCTGACCCAGAAAAGCAGCGGCTCATTTATCTACTTTCAGTTCTAACAGAAATTCCTGAGTACGCATTAACTCACAAACCATATGCAATCCGTTCGCTTTCCTATTCTGATAAGCAGTTTACTCCTGCTTTTCAGTCTCCAGATACATCCGATTTGGGGACGGGTGGATACCCTGCGTGCTTTTCCCGAAAAGCGATTTGTGAACGGAGGTATAGCTTTTTCGCAGCATATGATGAAAAATCTCCGTTACCCACCGGAAGCGATGCAGGCAGCTACCGTAGGAACGGAACTGGTTTCGATAATTGTAACACCGGCGGGCAAACTGGACAACGTAACGATTATCAATTCGTTAGGGAAAGCCATTGACGAAGAGGTAACGCGATTATTCCGATCAACCCGTAAACTTTGGCTACCCGCCGACCAGTCAGCCAGTCAGGACAGTATTATGCTGTTCATACCCGTCAAGTTTACGTT
>JANPJE010000028.1:0-2850 GCA_031425355.1 Spirosoma sp.
TACGCCCCGCACAAAGGGCATTTGTCTGGTGCATATGTGCGGGCAGATGGCTGATATGGACGACATTATGGCCGTTATTGACGAACATAACTTAGTGTTGGTTGAAGATGCCGGGCAGGCAATGGGGGCGAGCTACAAAGGTGTTTCGACGGGCTTGTGGGGTAAAACCGGCGCGTACTCGTTCGACTTTTTCAAGATTGCTACGGCGGGCGAAGGCGGCATTATGGTCACCAACGACGAAACGGCTTACAAACACGCTGATTCCTATTCTGACCATGGCCACGACCACATCGGTAGTAATCGCGGCATGGAACAGCACCCGATTCTGGGCTTCAACTACCGCATAAGTGAACTCCACGCGGCTGTCGGGCTGGTGCAAACGCGCCGGGTGCCGGAAATCATCAGGAACAACAATAGCCATAAGAAGCAGTTGATGAGTGCGTTAGGTCAGGTGCCGGGCGTATCGTTTGCGCGTATTCCCGATGCCAACGGCGATTCTGCTACGTTCCTCAACATGCTTCTGCCCGATACCGAAGCAGCCGGGCGTGTGGTGGCCGAACTGAACGCGGCTGGCGTGGGCGGTTTCAACTATTGGTTCACGAACATGTACCACTTCATCAACCAGTGGGATCATATCAAGCAGATGCGAACCGCTTCGGCTCTGCCCATCGAGAAATTTGGTGCGCCACAGGATTACAATAACCTCGACATTCCGAATGCACAAGCCGTTATTGGTCGACTGATTTCGTTCGGTATCCGGGCTATGTGGACTACCGACGAAGTAGCTGCATTAGCCGTGAACATCGAAGCCGCCGTTCGGAAAGCGACACTGGTCGAAGCGTAAATTTATTCCCTAAAACGTATGTCAACGGCAGCCTTATTGACTGAAATAACAGCCCTTCCTCCCGAATTACGTCGGGAAGTTGAAGACTTCGTCGCTTTTTTACATACTAAGAAATCGAGAAGTAAACTAATAAGGGAGCGGGAGTTCGGGTATGCGAAGGGTAAGGTACAACTGTCGCAGGACTTTGATGCGCCGTTAGACGATTTTAAGGAATATATGTAATGCGACTACTGCTTGATACGCACACATTGCTCTGGTTCTATGGAGGTGATGAAACGCTGCCGCTCAATCTTAAAGAATTTATTCGTGACCCAATCAATGATTGTTATGTTAGTATCGCAAGTCTATGGGAGATAATAATCAAGGTTAGTTTAGGTAAACTGGAAATAGGTGCGCCGATATCAGAATTATTCGATTTTCTGGAGCGTAACCAGTTTTGGATAATACCAATCGAGTTTGAGCACTTATTACAATTACAACGATTGGCGCATCACCATAGAGACCCATTCGACCGGTTGATTATTGCACAAGCATTAGCCAATAATTTAACTGTTGCCACAAAGGACCCATTTTTCAGCCAATATGGCTTGACAACACAATGGTAGCTACGCAAACACAAACCACGCATACAAATTTTAAGGGGGTTGAAAAAACCGTTTACGGACGGGGTAGCTTCAATCAGCTCGACGGAATTCTGGCCCCGCGCCGGACCGATAACGAAGGCTACTTTGTCTTTCTGGTCGATAAATACTTCGAAGGCAAATCCCTCGAAAGCCGCGTTCCGGCTTATGCCGAAGACCTGACGTATTACATCAGCGTTGAAGAGCACGAACCTACCACCGACCAGATCGACCAACTCCGCGACGAGATCCTGGCCAAAAAAGGGTTGCCGTCTGGCGTGGTTGGCATTGGGGGCGGCAGCATTATGGACATCGCCAAAGCCCTGTCGCTGATGCTGACCAACGAAGGCTCGTCAACGCTTTATCAGGGGCTGAATCTGATCAAAACACCGGGCATTTATCACGTTGGCGTACCTACTATTTCCGGTACGGGTGCTGAGGTGTCCATGACCGCCGTACTGACCGGACCGGAGAAAAAACTGGGCCTTAAATGCGAATGGACAGTATTTAATCAAATCGTGCTTGACCCCGAACTCATTGCCAGCGTACCGCGCAACTGGTGGTTTTATACCGGTATGGATACGTATATTCACTGCGTTGAGTCGGAAAACGGGCGGCTGAATAATGCCTATTCACATGCCTACGCCGAGCAATCCATGAAGCTTTGCCGGGAGGTTTATTTAGGCGAAAAGTCCGGTCAGACACCCGAAAATGACGATAAGCTCATGGTCGCGTCGATGATGGGTGGGCTAAGCCTGACCTACTCCGAAGTGGGCGTTTGCCACGCGCTGAGCTACGGTCTGTCGAAGATTCTGGGAATGCGCCACTGCTACGCCAACTGTTTGATTATGAATCATCTCGACGATTATTATCCCAAAGGTGTGGCCGAATTTAAACAGATGGTTGCCGAGCATCAGATTGATCTGCCGCAAGGCCTATCCAAAGACTGGGACGACGATATCCTCACCAAAATGGCGCACGTATCATACGGTCTGACGCACATGTGGCTGCACGCCATCGGCGACTATTGGAAGGAGGTTATTACCATTGATGTGCTGAAAGATTTGTTCCGGCGGTTGTAAACTATTGAAACACAGAGATAACAGAGATTTATACAGAGGTAACAGAAACTCTTTGCTCTCTGTGTAAACCTCTGTTACCTCTGTGTTTAAACTCTCTTACTATTATGTCTCAAAAAATCGTTCGCGTTGGCGACATCGAATGCGGGTCGGATGAGTTGTTTCTCATCAGTGGTCCCTGCGTGATTGAAGATGAAAAAATTATGATGACCGTCGCCGAAAAACTCCGCGAAATTCAGGAGCGGATCGGTATCAAAATCATCTATAAATCATCGTTTCAGAAGGATAACCGCTCCAGCCTGAACTA
>JANPJE010000029.1:0-17400 GCA_031425355.1 Spirosoma sp.
GAACGATTGGTTTTGTCTGACTGAGGTTTAGGCCAAATAGTCCCCCTTCCTTAAACACCAGTGTTAATTCTGAGTTATCTACCAATAGCTTGCCGTCGAACGTAACGCGATACGTGGGCGCGGTCCGGGTCTGGTTGAGGGAAAAGACAATCCGGCCATTAGGGGATGCAATCCGCACGTCTTTTGCCGATACAACCGGCGCAACGATGATCAACAGGAAAGCAAGGCACAGTAGTCTGTTGGTCATAAGTGGTCTGTTCATTGTTCGCTATAATCTTCGGGTGCGCTTATACACTAAACTTCAGTTGGCCGTTTACCACATAAGGCCCGCGAATTTAGCCAAAACCGCAACCTGTATGACGATCTACAGTAATTGTCAGTATTTCTGTTGGCTGGCACTACATTTTTAACAGAAACAAATCCAAGTACGCCTTGTTGGCGTAAATGTATCGGGTCGTTTGATAAAGAATTTCCATTTCGACACACTTAATTTTTTTGTTATGAGCAAGCAACAGAATGAATCGGGCCTGACTATGCTGCCAGGTCAACTGGAGCCGGTTATGGTCGGACGCCGGTTATTTCTGCGTTACGCAGGCGCTTTTGCCGCAGGAGGAGCCATTCTGGCATCCTGCAAGGAAGGAGAAGAAAATCCGACAACGGTATCGGCACCGGTTGATTTAGGTACGGGAGACTTCGGTATCTTAAATTATGCCTACGCCCTGGAGCAGTTGGAGGCCGCTTTTTATAGCCAGGTTATTTCAACGCCCTACAACGGCATGACGGATGCAGAAAAAACGCTGCTTACCGATATCCGCGATCACGAAATTATTCACCGCGAGTTTTTCAAAGCGGCTTTAGGTGCAAATGCCATTGGTGCGCTGACACCGAATTTCACGGCGGTTACCTTCACCGACCGGACCAGCGTATTGAATACGGCCAAAGCGTTTGAAGATCTGGGCGTATCGGCTTATAATGGAGCCGGGCCACTCATCAAAGATCCTACGTACCTGGGACTTGCCGGTAAAATTGTATCGGTTGAGGCTCGTCACGCAGCGGCCATCCGCGATTTACTGCGCCCAAAATCGGCTGATTTTGCCGGAGACGACATCGTGGCACCAACCACCGGGCTTGACAAAGGCGATAAACCATCGGTTGTGTTGCCCATCGCCCAGACGTTCGTGAAAACGCAAATCAACGGCTCTAAACTTCCTGCATAAACCTGACACAACGCCATGAATTTATTTAAAGTATTATCTGACATTGAGCAGGTTGACTCCGAAATCAGCGAGCGTTATAGCTTCTATTCGCGTCGGAATCTCCTCAAATTTGGTTCAAATTTGGTTGCAGCAGGCATACCAACACTCGTTGCCGCCAGTCTCAACAAAGCCGTTGCTCAGGCTGGTGCGCCCTCAGCGGCCGCCGTTCAGATACTGAATTTTGCCCTCACACTCGAATACCTTGAGGACGAATTTTACCGCAACGGTCTGGCTTCTGCGAGTCTGATTCCAACGGGTGATCTGACGGTTATCAACCAGATCAGCAAGCACGAAACGGCGCACGTCGCTCTGCTAAAAGGTGCTTTGGGCGCGGCTGCCATAGCTAAGCCAACGTTCAAGTACCCCGCCGGAACATTCACCAGTTACCCAACATTTCTGGCAACGGCCCGCGCTTTGGAAGACACAGGCGTTGGCGCGTATAAAGGACAGGCTCCGGCCCTGATCAATGACAAAGGCATTTTGCTGGTCGCGTTACAGATTCACTCGGTCGAAGCTCGTCATGCTGCGCAGGTTCGGCGTATGATAAACATGAAAGGCTGGGTGGCTGATCCCACACAAACCACGTTTACGCAGGGTGGCGTCAATTTGAAAACCCTGCCGAACGTAACGGGTATTTCAGACGACAATTTCAAGGGTGCCTTCGATGAGCCGCTGACCATAGCGCAGGTTTTGGCCGTTGCAGCACCATTTTTATAGACAAAGGGTGAGAACTCACGTATAGGGAGGCCGGGAAACCGGTAGGGTGACGGAAGGCATCGGGGATTTTCCCTGGTGCCTTTTTTTTGTAGTGTAGTCAGGTTTTGTCAAGAAAGGTCAGGAGTAGTCAACCCTTGACGATCTCAGACTACTCTCGACAATCCCAGTCCACTCTTGACCACTATTCCTGACCTTTTTTTTGTTGCTTGCAGATAAATTCATCTCTGTTGGCCGCAAGCCGTATGAAATTCCTCCGCATTTTTTTGAAAGTCCTGCTCGGGCTTGTCGTCGTTATTCTTCTCTTTCTCGCCGTTAGCCTGTCCCCGGTCGATGAAACGCCGTACCAGCAGATGGATTACTACACACAAACAAAACAGCGGTTAGCCCAGCTTCCGGCTCCTCCGGCAGCAGAAGCACCCATTCGAGCGGGGTGGGCCAAAGTCAATATTACGCCCCCCTACCCAACGCCCACGGGTGGCTACGGTGCCCGGCGAGGCAAACGCTGGCACATTGTGAGCGACTCTATTTTTGTTCGGGCTATTGTTCTCGATAACGGGGCGACCAACGTTGCAGTAGTCGGCCTCGATCTGCTCATTACGCCCCCAACCGTTGCCGAAGCCCTAAAAAAACGGTTACCGGAAGTGGGATTACGTTGGGGAAACGTGTATATAGGAGCGATTCATTCTCACAATAGCGCTGGCGGCTGGGCACCGGGATTAGTGGGAGGACTGATCGCGGGTAGCTACGATGAGAAAATCGTGACGCGCATTACGGATGGTATTTTGGCGGCACTACGTAACGCCCAAACAAATAAGGCAGCCGTTCAGGTTGGCTATGGCGAAACCGATGCCAGTGATCATATCTATAACCGCATTGGGGCCTCTGGACCAACAGGACCGCTCGATGGTATGATTCGGCTATTGAAGCTAAAGAAATCGACAGGCGAATCAGCTCTGCTTTGCTCCTTCGCGGGCCATGCTACCCTGTTTGAAGACGGCATGTGGAATTACCTCAGCCGCGACTATCCAGGATCTTTAGTGGATCGGTTAGAGAAAAAATCGACGGATTTCGCCTTGTTTCTGGCCGGGGCCGTTGGCAGCACCGGTCCAAAGACGCGCGGTACAACCGACTTTCAGGAAGTCCGCAATTATGCCGGCGATTTGGCCCTCCGTATCGAACGTACCGTTCCGAGCATTCAAACCCGCCCCGACAGCGCATTGGCGATGCTCACGCTGCCTCTGAGCCTGCGCGAACCGCACCCCCGCGTGATTGGCAACTGGCGGATACGTCCCTGGCTGTTCTACGCTATCTACGGCGACTACCCCTCCGACTTGAAAGCACTACGTATCGGCAAGACCGTATTGCTCGGCACGCCGTGTGATTTCTCTGGTGAGTTTGTCGCCGATTTCAAACCGGTAGCTGCCAAAAAAGGCGTTAACCTGATGATCACCAGCTTTAACGGAGGTTATATTGGCTACGTTACCCCCGACAAATACTACAACAGGCCAACGTACGAAACCCGCGATATGAACTGGTTCGGTCCGTATAATGGTGCTTATTTTCAGGAGATGATGATGGAGCTGCTGGAGAAGATATAGCTAATTTACGCTGTGGTGTCAGTTATGAGAAACTGACACCACAGCGTAACGACTATTTGAAAACCAAACTAAAACCTTCGCTTTGAAAGCCAGTTGATAGAGATGAAGAAGGCCGGTAGACTGGTCTCTACTCACTCAACAAACTTGC
Organism: Spirosoma sp.; assembly: GCA_031425355.1. Lineage (GTDB taxonomy): Bacteria > Bacteroidota > Bacteroidia > Cytophagales > Spirosomataceae > Spirosoma. The sequence continues at coordinate 3,720 of JANPJE010000029.1, forward strand.
TTTTCCTATGCGTCCGGCTCTTATTTGTCTCGCTTTCAGCCTATATGGCTCCGTTTGTTTCGCGCAAAGCGACTCGTCCAAAACAACACAGCAGCCTGTGCAGAAACAGGTAGCCATTCCGGGTGTCGATACGCCGGTTTCGGGCGGGGGCATGACGGCGCAGGTTCCAGCCAATCCGGTTCCTGCTGCTCAGGATAATAAAAAACGTAAAACCCTACCCCCCAGCGACCCACGGGCGTTCGGCGTGTCGGTGCCGATTGGCAAAGCCAAGAAAGATAGCTTGTAAAGGGGTAGTCAGGAAATGGTCAGGGTTGTCAAGTGTAGTCAGCAAGTTAGGTACGTATGGACCATTTCTGACTACACTTGACAACCCTGACCATTTCCTGACTACTATTTTAACTCGTCGACTTGTCGGGCACGGGAGCCGATGCGTGGAATTCCTGATAAATACGTTGCATGTAGTCGTCGAGCAGGGTTAAGATGCGCGCCCGGTCGTTGCAGTTAATGATTAGCCCAACATGGAATTCGCGGTGCATTCGCCAACAAATTTCCGACTCCGTAAACCGCGACAGATCAGGCCATTGCTGCCGGGCCAATGACACAATCAAACCAGCATGGCTACCGCTATCGACGGGGGGAACGTAGTGTTCTCTGCGGGCAACGGCAGTCTCGAGTTTGGCCCACTCGCGCCAGAGGTTCACCCCCGATGCGGCTTCGACCATCTCGGCAATATGCGCCCCGCCCACCCGTGAAGCCGTCTCCAGAAAATACAGTTCACCATCATGGTCGCCCCGGATGTACTCGGAGTGCGACGCACTGAACCGCATGCCGAAGCCTTCCAGCACCCGGTCGTTAATTTGCTGGAGTGCGTCGGTTTCGGGTGTGCCCAATGGAAGTGTACCCGTGCGAAACACGCCACCCCCGTGTGCCACTTCCATCGGCGTAGCCAAGTACTGGCTCACGCGGGTAAACACGGCTTTCCCCTCCACAGACAGCGCATCGACGTGATAGACCTTCCCCGGCTTAAATTCTTCGATCAGGTAATTATGGCGATTGTCGCCCAGCAAATGAATGGCCGACCAGGCCTCATCTAACGAATGTACTTTACGAATTCCAGTCGCCGATGCTTCCGAACGCGGTTTTATAAGCCAGGGAGCGGCTGTTTTTTGCAGAAATGACGTAACGGTTTCATCGTGGAAAAGCGAGCTAAAGGCCGGAACACGAATACCCGCCGAAGCCGCCCGTGTCCGCATTGCCAATTTATCCCGGAAATAACGCGAGGTTGTCTGCCCCATGCCGTCGATACGAAACGTTTCCCGAATGAGCGCCCCTTTCTCTACGTCGAAGTCATCCAGGGCCACAACCCGGTCGATCCGGCGGGAACGCATGGCGTGCGCCAGTCCCAGCACCATTTGTTCCAGATCATCGGGGGCGTTGCTTGTCGAGGGCACAAAGAAAAACTCGTCGATGGATTCACGGGGCCAGTCTTCATTAGCCAGTTTTTGGTCGGTGAGCAGATACACTGTGTTTCCCAACTCTTTACAAGCTTTCATGAAATCGTGCCCCTTCAAAAAGGTGGCAATGCACAGAAAAGACAACTGACTCATAGTAACAAGTTTGTAATTTACGGTTCACAGTTTGTGCGACTCCCCGCCGGGATTCACGGCGGTCTGTTGCTACAGGTAGCCGTTACGTGCTGACCCATCGTAACGACGGATCGCCGTATCGTTATAAACCGTAAACGGCTTTGAATTCATATTTTGCCAAAAAAGATACGGCCAAACGGCTAAACAACGAACTTTTCTTACTGATTATCTGCAATTAGTCTCTGTAAGTACGCTATTAACAAGCGAATTCCAAATCCTGTGGCGTTTTTCTGCGAACCAAATTCCGTATCCATATAGGCCATACCGGCAATATCCAAATGTGCCCAGGCCGGATGATTTTCCGAAAACACCTCCAGAAACTTAGCCGCGCTGATGGCACCCGCGATGGGTTTGCCGCTGAAATTTTTTAAATCGGCCACGTCCGATTTTATGTCCTCGGAGTAGGCATCCCAAAGCGGTAATCGCCAGATTCGTTCGCCAGTCTGGTCAGCAGCTTCTGTTAACTGAGCCGCCAACTGGTCATTTTGGGTGAACAGCCCGGCAGCATGGTAACCTAATGTAGCAATTACGCTGCCCGTCAACGTAGCTAAATCAATGAGCACATCAGGTTGATAATTACGAAGCATATAGCCCAGGCCATCGGCCAGAATAACGCGTCCTTCGGCGTCGGTATCAATGATTTCAATGGTTTTGCCCGAGTAGGCCGTAATCACATCGCCGGGCTTTGTCGAACGGCCATCAGTCGAGTTCTCCGTTGCCGGAATAATACCAATGACATGAATTGGCAATTTTAGTTTGGCTGCAATTTCGACCGTGCCCAATACAGCCGCAGCTCCGCCCATGTCACTTTTCATGAGGTGCATGTTCGCCGACGTTTTTATGGATACGCCACCCGTGTCGAACGTAACGCCTTTGCCTACCAAACCCACTTTTCGTGGACTTTCGACACCTTCGGGTATATATTCGGCCACAATCAGCACGGGCGGCACATCACTCCCCTGACTCACACTCAGCAGCGCACCTAACTTCTGTTGTTCCAGTTCGGCTTTATCAAGTATCGTTACGGAATATTCATATTGCTTGCCCGATGCAACGGCCCAATCGGCCAGAGTTTGTGGAGTTTTATAATTGGCAGGGGCATTCATAAAATCCAGCATTTGCCGGTGGGTTTGGGCAATTGCTTCGGCACGGATCAGCGCATTGTGGGCGACTTTCTGCTGGTCAGTCCTTACATGCAATGTCAACTGGCCCGCGCTGGAATAGAAAACCGGTTCGTCGCCTTTATCGGTTTTATAGAGTCGCAGGTCGTAACCTCCCCAGCGAACACCCAGCACAACTGCTTCCACTACGTCGCTCCCAAAAGCAGTTAGGTCGATGCCGATTTGCGCGGGAAGTTTGCTTTTCTGGTCAAAAAAGAATTTCCGGAATACCCGTAGCCAGTCCATCGCCTGCGGGTCAGTGCCCATGCCCAGCAGATACGTTTTCGCTCCATCGGAACCGTATGAAGTCAGCATTTCTTTTGCTTCAGCCTTAAAATCGCGCTGAAGAATAGCTGTTTCGACTCCTACTTTCGGAGCAAGGGCCGTCAACTGATCGACCAGCGTATCCGTTTGCAGAACCGGAATAATTAGGTTACCGGTGGGAAGATTTTGGGTGCTTAAGGTAATGTTCATCCAGCTAAATTAATTGATACTTTGTGTCGCGCCGGGTTGAAACCCGGCGCAAGTCATCATTCATTGTGTACTATCACTTGTACCGGGATAGATTTTGGTGTAATACAAAATGACCTCCTTAATAAAATAGCCACTCAACTGCTTTTGGAAACTCGCGGCTCCAGTGAGCTTCCTGGTGCGTGCCTTCGGGATCAACCGAGAGGTGAATATCGATGGAATTTCCACCGTAATTCTGCCGGGCTAATGACTCGTTGAACCGCTGAATATTCGGCACCATATAACGCGATTCCTGCTCCCCGCCGTAGGCGTACACTTTCATAGGAACAGGTGCCTTGAAGCGGATCGCGTCGAAATAAATTTTGGGTGAAATCCAGAGCGAGGGCGAGAAAACCAGTAACCGGCCAAATACGTCGGGATGCATCAAACCGGCATAAACGCTAATCAATCCACCCAGCGAACTCCCGCCTATACCCGTATTGGCCGCGTCGGGCAGGGTTCTAAACGTCTGATCAACAATGGGTTTGACCGTATTTCGGATGAAATCCAGATAGTGCTGCCCTTTTCCCGCACCCGCGCGGGTACGATGGAGCGTGAACTCCCGGATGCGCTCGTCATAGGCATGGTCAATGGAAATCAGGATAACCTCGTGATGTTGCCTGGCCGCTAACAAGGCCATTTTTTGATCAATTTCCCAGCTTCCATAACCTACTCCGCCACCAAACAGGTTCTGTCCATCGTGCAGATACAGCACGGGATACCGCTTGTCTGACTGGCCGTAATTGTGTGGAAGCAAGGCATGAACCCGGCGCGGCTGGTCTAACTGTGGTCCGTTGAGCGAGTCGCCAAGCAACTCGATGCGTGGCAATAACTCGGGGTTGAACGCCATACCGAACCATCGCCAATGGGGGACAAATTCCTGCTTCAACGTTTCCAAACGGGACATCGTCCGGTTGGGAACAGGCTCGCCGGACGCATCCAGTTCGACGTGGTCCCAACCGCCCCGTGTGTACTTATATTCCAGTATATCAGGAAGTTGAAGATCACTCGGAAATTCATAAACGAACTGCCCCGGTCCAACGGGCTGCATTTGAAAAGCATCTAAATCGGGAAGCCAGTCGCAAAAATTGCCCGATATAAATACCGGGCGGTCATCATGATTGGGCGTACTTAATTCTATACGTAGTGATGAAAACATACGTAGAGAATGAGATTCGAGGGGGAGTTGGTTCAGAAACGGGTAGAAAAGTTAGTGTAACGGTGGCTGACAGTCTCGTTTTCGGTAGCAATGACCCTATGCCGAAAGTCCCCACTGTTTAGCTAAGCCACTAACCAAAACGACTAACTGATTATAACTGGCAGGTTTGGTCAGGTATTGATTAGCACCCAACGCTAAACTCTGCTGGCGGTCGTGGGTATCGGATGAGGTTGTGAGCATCACAACGGGCAAGTGCGAAAACGTTGGTGAGTTACGCAGTTCCGTTAACGTATCAAACCCGTTCTGGCGGGACATATTTATATCCAGTAATATGAGTTGGGGCAAGTGTTCGCAGGCAGACAAATTCGGCAATAGCTGATCACCATCCGTCAGCGTCAATACGCTGACAGGCGACTGCGTATCAGCAAAAGCAGAACGGATGAAAAGGCGGTCGTCCTCGTCGTCGTCAACAACCCAAACCCGTGGCGTATCCGGGTAGTCGAAACCTGTGAACGATTGAAAAGACATGATCAGGAAGCGTTTAGAGTGAACGCGTGAAGGCTGTTTAACCTGCCAACTAATTACTATACGTATCAAAACAGAGCAGTCGAGGCCTGTTTATAGAGGCCTTTTTCGTCCGGTGTATGTCAGAAATACGATAAATAGAGGCCAATTTGATAGTGTGGACAGAGGAAAATCGGGATTAAATATACTAAGCAAATCGACAACTCGCTACCAGTCAACGGTTTATTTAACACTTAGTTAACACATAGTGTCAGTATCTGCAAAATTCAAATACACTGCTATAACACGTAAGCCGAACGGGAGCCAGTGAGTCAAATCTTATTTTAAAAAATTCTAAATAGCATATTAGAATTAGTCTAAATACTACTTAACTTTGCGGTCGATAAGTCAATAAGCTGTCATTACAATGTTAAAATCTACGTCAATCGTTCGCTTCGCGCCAATCCTTTTTTCAGTTGTTTTTTTCACCGCCTGCAAAAATGGCGACGAAAATCCGACCACAATCCATCCACAACTGCGTAAATCCGTTGAGTACACCAAACTGACTGACACCACCACCTACGCCAATTTCTTCGTTGACGAGGCTGGCGCCAAAACCGTTGACCTGACAACGGGTGCCACGCGTTTACTGATGTTCCGGGCCATCAATACGTATAATGGAACGGCTGTTGGAACGGGTGCTACGCTGGACGCGGCTGTGCTGAAGAACATGTTCACGAACACAGGCAGTCCGTTTTCGGGTACGGCTAACACAGGTTTGAACACATCGGGCGTGCAGTTGCGGAGCGTAACGGCGTCATCATTATCGGCGGCTGATGCCGAGAAAGAACGGCAGACCATTGAAGCTGGTTTTACGGCCATTTCTACAGCCAGCAAATCGGTATCGGCGGTGGCTGCGGAAGGAAAAGCCGGGAAGTTGGGCACGTATTTGGTCGATGAGAAAGGCATTGAACAGGGCCAGATTATTCAGAAAGGCCTGATCGGTGCATTCCAGCTCGATTACATCAGCAATGTGCTGTTAAGCGATAAAAACCTCTCGGCTGATAACCTGACGCTGGTTTCGGGCAAAAAATACACGGCTTTAGAGCAGAACTGGGATGAGATTTACGGCATCCTGACGGCTAATCCAATTTACGGCAGCAAAGCAACGGCAACCTCCTCGGGCGAGAGTTTCCTTGGCTCCTACATCTGGGAATACAATAAAGAAGATTTTCCGAAAATTCATCCGGCCCTGCTCAAAGGTCGCGCGGCCATTGTGAATAATGACATGACCGTACTGAAAGAGCAGGTGGCTATTCTTCGCCCGGCGATGGAAAAAGCGATTGCGTCAGCGGCTCTTGGCTACCTGGGGAAATGGAAAACCGGTGCCACCGATGCGGCCAGAGCGCATGCCATCGGCGAAGGACTGGGCTTTATTTACTCACTGCGTTATGCCAAACTGAACAAGGGTGATGCGGCTTTTTCAGATGCGATTCTGGCCGGTTTACTATCGTCACCAAACGGATTCTGGGGTCTCACAAATGCCAAAATTGACGCGGCTGCTACAGCAATCAAAGCAAAATTCAATATGCCTCTTTAGGCATTTTCACCACCAACCTATCAGGTTCTAAATGGACTTGGTTTATTTTTTAATAGCATGACACATTTCAGGTGGAAACAGATCGGGTTTGCGTGTGCATTTGTAGGCGCACTTTGGGCTTGTGGGGGCAGTGGAGGTTCTGATTCGCCCGCGCCAACGACGCCTACAACACCCACCGATCAGGCGGGCAGTGACCGAAAAGCGATGCTGACCAACATGGCGGATAACATTATTCTGCCGAGTTATGCGAATTTCAAGACGAAGTTCGACCTGATGCTGGCAAAATCAAATGCGTTCACCGCAAAGCCGGACAAAGCCACATTGACCGATTTCCGGCAAGCCTGGGTGGATACTTATGTTGACTGGCAGAAGATTGAACTGTTCGACGTAGGACCAGCCGAGCAGTACACGCTTCGCAATTTCATGAATATCTACCCGGCGAATACGGCTGGAATCGAAGAGTATATTGCTTCGGGTACGGGTACGTTTGAGGTGCCTGCTTCCTACCCAAAACAGGGATTTCCGGCGCTGGATTACCTGATTAACGGTCTCGGCACCACCGACGACGCTATTCTGGCGCGATACACTACGGCCGCCGATGCTGCCAAACGCATTGCCTACCTCAACCGGCTGACAACGCAGATGAATTCGGTTTTCAATACGGTCTATTCGGCTTGGAACACTGGCTACCGCGATACGTTCATCAACTGTACGGCGTTGAACGCGGGTTGCTCGACGTCAAAATTAGTCAATGGATATGTGCTTAATTACGAGCGGTTTATCCGGTCGGGCAAATTCGGGATTCCGTCGGGAGCGATGACCAACGGGGCTATCTCTGCCGAAACCGTGGAGGCTTTTTACAAAAAAAATATTTCACTGACGCTGGCTAAAACCGCTCATCAGGCATCGGTCGATTTTTTCAATGGAAAAAGCGTGAAAACCGGCGAACAGGGACCGGGTTTCAGAACGTATTTGAACTCGCTCGGTGCTAAAGACAGCAGCACCGGCACCTTATTGACCGACATCATCAATAAGCAGTTCGATGCTGTTTCGCAGCAGCTCAATACGTTGAAACCCAATCTGTATGAGGAGGTTAAGACCAATAATACAGCTATGGTGCAAACCTTCACGCAGATGCAGAAAATCATCAGAATGCTCAAAGTTGATATGACAACAGCCATGAGCATCACTATTACGTACACAGACAACGACGGGGATTAATTTCGGTTTACGGTTTTAGGTTTACGGTGGCTCGTGCGTTAGCTCACCGTAAACCTAAAACCGTAAACGTTTACAAAAATAATGCTGGCTTATTTTCGCAAAACCACATCAGCGGCTCCATTGGCCGTCTTCAGGCTCCTGTTCGGACTTATGCTCTTCGGGAGCATTGTTCGTTTCTGGAGTAAAGGCTGGATTGCGGAGTTGTATATTCAACCACGCTACTTTTTTCCGTTTTATGGCTTCGAGTTTGTCAGGCCGCTGGGCCAATACACGTACCTTCTTTTTGCCATTTGCGCCCTGTCGGCCTTATTTGTAGCGATTGGCTTATTCTATCGAGTTGCCGTTACAAGTCTGTTTCTGAGTTTTACCTACATCGAATTAATCGACAAAAGCACGTATCTGAACCATTACTATTTCACAAGTATGGTTTGTTTACTGCTGATCTTTCTCCCCGCTCACGCCTATTTTTCAGTCGATGCCTACCGCCAGCGCCGTTTACTCGCCGGTACGATTCCGGCCTGGTGCATCGACTCGCTGAAACTCTTCGTAGCGCTGTTGTACGTATTCGCGGGTCTGGCGAAACTCAACAGCGACTGGTTGTTAAGTGCATTGCCGCTACGTATCTGGTTGCCAGCCCATAACGATCTTCCCGTTGTTGGTTTTCTGTTTAATTACGGCTGGACACCGTATGTGTTTAGCTGGTTCGGCTGCCTGTATGATTTGAGCATCCCGTTTCTACTCTGGTATCGCCCAACGCGGCTGTGGGCGTATGCGGCTGTGGTTGTATTTCATGGACTTACAGCCCTGTTGTTCCCCATCGGGATGTTTCCGTACATTATGATCGTGACAGCGTTGATTTTCTTTTCGGCTAATTTCCACCTGACGATCGTCCGCAAAATCAGTCAGTTACTGTCTATCCCGACCACCTTTCTGCTGGCTCACCGAACGTATCGATTTTTGCCGGTCATGGCCAAACTAACGGTAGCGGTACTCACCCTTTTCTTTGCCGTTCAGTTCATGTTCCCACTCCGTTACCTGCTGTATCCAGGCGAATTATTCTGGACCGAGCAAGGTTATCGGTTTTCATGGCGCGTAATGCTGATGGAAAAAGCGGGTTACGCTCAGTTTACCGTTAAAGACCGGTCGGGGCACCAAACCATTGTCAATAATGCCAGTTTCCTGACGCCTTTGCAGGAGAAAATGATGGCGACTCAGCCGGATATGCTGCTGCAGTACGCACACATTTTGCAACAACATTACGCCCGGCGCGGCTTCCAGAATCCGGAAGTTTATGTCGATTCATACGTAGCGTTGAATGGTCGTTTAGGCAAACCTCTGATTGACCAAAACACCAATTTAGCCAACGAGCAGGAGTCATTTAAAAACAAGGCGTGGATCACCCAGTTCAATGATAAAATTTACGGTTTTTAGTTGTGGCGTCAGGTTCTTAAACCTGGAGGAGGTTTCTCAAAACCGAATGAGCCAATCCATCCAGACGGTTTTCAGAGACCTCTCTTTGTCGGGTTTAAGAACCCGACATCACAGACGCTCACCTCAGCTATTTATTCACCTTATTGTCTGTTTACTGTTCACAACAACCGCTTTCGCTCAGTACCAGCTTTCGGGAACGGTTCGGGCAAGACAGGATAGCGTAGCCGTAAAGGGCTGCACCGTTTATCTGAACAACGGAAAACGCAGTACACAAACCGATAGCACAGGTCAGTTTTTATTCACTAATCTCACTGATGGTCAGTACGTTCTGAATACCAGTTGTCCCGATTTTAAAGCAGCTAAAAAAACAGTAGCGCTGGCCGGACGCGACCAGTACGTGCTCATTCAGGTTATTAGCCGACTCGAAACGTTGGCCGAAGTGACTGTGACCGATAAGCAATCGGATTTCGGTTTTACGCGGATGCGGGGCGTGGAAGGCATGGGCATTTACGAAGGCAAGAAATCGGAAGTGATTATTCCCGATCAGTTGGTGGCGAATCTGGCAACCAACAATGCCCGCCAGATTTATGCCCGTGTAGCCGGTTTGAATATCTGGGAAAACGAAGGCGCGGGTTTGCAACTGAGCATCGGCGGGCGCGGCCTCGACCCCAACCGAACATCTAACTTCAACGTGCGCCAGAATGGGTACGACATCAGTGCCGACGCGCTGGGTTACCCGGAAAGTTACTATACGCCCCCCATTGAAGCGGTTGGCAGGATTCAGATTGTGCGGGGGGCGGCTTCGCTTCAGTATGGTACGCAGTTTGGCGGGTTGCTCAATTTTGTGATGAAAAAGCCCGTGTCCGACCGGAAGTTTGAGTTGGTAGCCCGGCAAACCATCGGCTCGTTTGGGTTTTACAATGCGTTTGCCAGTGCAAGCGGCACGGTCGGCAAGTTGAGTTATTACACCTTCTTCCAATACAAAAAAGGCGATGGCTGGCGACCCAATTCGCAGTTTACCAACTACACGGCTTTTGCCGATATCGACTACCATTTTTCAGAGCGAACCACGCTGGGTTTCGACATAACCCAGATGCATTATCTGGCTCAGCAACCGGGTGGTCTGACGGACGCAATGTTCGCCGAAAATTCCCGGCAAAGTAACCGCGAACGGAACTGGTTTACCGTTAACTGGACCATGCCCGCGCTCCACTTCGACCATAAATTCAACGCCCGTAATGAGTTCAACCTGAGACTATTCGGCCTGTCGGCGCACCGATATTCAGTAGGCTTTCGACCCAATCGCGTTGCCAGCGTTGACGACAACAGCGAGCGCGATTTAATCAAAGGCGAATTTACGAACTGGGGAGCCGAAGCGCGTTATTTAAAGCGCTATGATCTGGGCAAACAACAGGCCGTTTTACTGGTCGGGAGTCGGTATTATCATGGGTTCAACCACAGTGTGCAGGGACTTGGCAGCACCGGAAAAGAGGCTGATTTTAAGTTCATTAATAATGAGCAGGCCATCGCTTCAGACTATCAGTTTCCGAACCGGAACGTATCGATTTTCGTCGAAAATATTCTGTACATCGGTGATAAAGTATCCATTACGCCCGGCCTGCGCTACGAGTATATTTACACCACTGCCGACGGTTTTTACGGCACGACCAGCCGCGATTTAGCGGGTAACGTTATCAGTTCGACGCGCACAAGCGAACTCCGCACAAACGGGCGGCAGTTTGTATTGGGCGGTCTGGGAATCAGCTATAAACCAACGCCTTCGCTGGATATATACGGGAACATTTCGCAGAATTACCGCTCCATCACGTTCAGCGATATGCGGATTGCCAACCCTTCGCAGGTGATCGACCCAGACTTGCAGGACGAAAAAGGATACTCACTTGATCTGGGCATTCGCAGCACGCAAACCACGCTTTACAATTTCGATGTAAGTGCGTTTTACCTGAACTATAACAACCGCATTGGCGAGGTGCAATTTTACGATCAGAATGATCGCGTTCTGCGCCGACGGGGTAACATCGGTCAGGCCATTATTATGGGACTGGAATCCTATGCCGAGGGTGATTTTATTCGGCTGGCTAATCCGCAAAATCCCAATTTAAGCGGGGTTTTGTTTGCCAATGTAGCCCTGATTCATTCGACGTATCGAGCCAGCGAAGTGGCGGGTGTGGTGGGTAATCAGGTGGAGTTTGTGCCGAAAGTGAATTTAAAAACCGGACTACGGCTGGGTTATAAAAACCTGAAAGCGTCCCTCCAGTACACGTACCTTTCCAACCAGTTTACCGACGCAACGAACGCCCGCGACGGTGGCGTTTCGGCGGTGATCGGGCTGATTCCGGCCTATGCCGTCATGGATGCCAGCGTGTCGTATCAGTTCAGCAAATTCAGGATTGAGGGCAGTCTGAACAACCTCGCCGACCGAACTTATTTTACCCGTCGGGCAACGGGCTATCCGGGACCGGGCATTTTGCCGTCCGATGGCCGGAGTGTTTACCTGACCGTGCAGGTAAAGTTGTGAGAGTTCATTCTCATATCGCCTGTCCCATCTGATTCTATCAATAACAGAAAATCACCTTCACAGCCTCAGATCAGGCAATTTGCTTACACTTGATGGTCGAGTTGGGTCTCGTGAAATGGCACTTCTTCCTCAAAAGCGATAAAATTGACAACTTCTTTATTGCGGTTGAGAATCGGACGAATCATGATCTGGCATCCGTAAGGCGTCTGGTCTTTCCGGTAATTCAATACCCATTCGCTCACCGACTTCTTTTCACGAATAGCCTCTTTAATTCGATCACGCGTTATCAGCGAAGTCTGCTCACCCTGCAAAAAAGTGGGCCGACGGCCTACCGCTTCCTGATAGGCGTACCCTGTCATTCGCTCAAACAACGGGTTTACAAACTGAATCGTCTGATCAATATCCGTAATGACAACAGCCCATTTATTGCTCAATAAATCGCGCCGAATGGGCGTAGGCAAATTCCAGCCCTGCATTTTTGACAGCAATCGCCATCCGGCATGTTCTACCGACAGAACCGGACGCGGTCTGAACTCCCAGCCTGCCAGTAAAGGAGTAAGTAAAGTAGGCCGGTGCTGTGCCGCCAGTTGTTTATCGTAAGGCCCGCAGAAGTCCATAATGGCAAAATTAGCTGTTTTCTGTTAACGGATGGTTGAAGCGTATTGTTAAATTTATACTGATTTTGTCACAAAACCGTGAATAATTGGCCTTAGGCGAACGTAATTATTTCGCGTTCGAAACTTCCCACACACCGATTTTGTTTTTGACTACCAGCCGTCCGGCTCTTCGGATATGGCTTATTCCGTTACACGACCGGTCAGTGCATCTGATTACGATACGCTACGTATCCAACTCGAACCGTCGAAATAAGCGCTGGACGAAGTAACTGTTTCGACGTATTTCAGCACAGCCATGCAGTACGATTTTTCAGATCAACTTCACCCCAAACACTTAGTCACAACGGCCATCAGTTGTACAAACTGCACCCTCCGTAATTATCAATTCAGCTTCTTTTACTGATTTTTTCCAATCGGCAACAGACGTTTCAAGAGTTTGACGGAAAACCTGGCTCTCCTGCGCTCCCGACACGGCATATTTTCGGTTGAACACAAAAAACGGAACGCCTTGCACACCGAATTGTCGGGCTTCGGCAATGTCTGTTTGCACATCGACGGCGTATTGATCGCTCTGCAAAACATCCTTTACCTGTTGCGGGTCCAGACCAATTTTTTCGCCCAACTGAGCCAGCGTGTCCCGGTCGGCGGTGTTTTTGCCTTCCGTAAAATAGGCCGCAAACAACTGTTCTTCCGCTTCGTTTTGCCGACCATGCTGCTTCGCCAGGTGCGAGAACCGATGAGCGTCGAATGAGTTGGCGGTTACGGCTTTATCGAAATGAAACGTAAGCCCGACCTGCTCCGCAATTCCCGTTACGTGATCTGTCATTTGTTGAGCCTGCTGAATGGTCATGCCCTTCCGCTCGGCCAGATACTGCTGGATGGGCTTGTCGGAAACCGTTTCCTGATCGGGATCGAGTTGAAAACTTTTCCAGATAATCTCAACCTGCTCTTTATCAGGAAATTGTGCTAATGCTGCTTCAAATTTCCGCTTGCCGATGTAGCAGAACGGGCACATCACATCGGACCAGATTTCTACCTGCATTTTTGGTTGTGTTGAGGAATTCATAATTGTCTTTTGATAAACTTCCAGTAAAGCTATTTTCTGTTTCATTAAACCATTGGCTTGTTATATAACAACGTTATATAAAAAACGAAAAATATAAGGCTATAAACCTTTTATGAATCTGCCGATAGCGTCCTCTACCAGTTGCTCGAATCGCTCTGTCTGTTCAGGCTGGCAATCATGTCGCGCTAAGGCCACAAACCCCTGCATCATAGCAAACCAATGCATAAA
>JANPJE010000030.1:0-9085 GCA_031425355.1 Spirosoma sp.
GCGCCATTAGTGCGGGGCGAGAAGCAAAATGACCCGAAATTAGTAGCCCTTGCCGAGAAATATGGCAAATCCACGTACCAGATTCTGGTGCGCTGGTCGTTGCAGCACGGCGTCGTTACTATTCCAAAATCGGTGAAGCGCGAACGCATACAGGAGAATTTTGACGTACTGGATTTCACGCTATCCGACGACGATATGGCCCTGATGAACACCTTTTACGACAATACCCGCATCGCCCCCGATCCACGCGACATTGAGTAGTAAGGGGTAAGTTAGTAAGTGGTAAGTCAGTAAGTAGCTGACGCCGGAGTGTTACCTACGCCGGTCCGCCGGTGCGGTCAGCCACTTACTGACTTACCAACTAATTTACAGCTTACTGAGCACTGGCTTTTCGTGAAGAACGCATTCTATTTCCCAATGTTCATGCAGTAGATCGGCCAACGCCCGCAGTCCCCAGACTTCACTTCGGCGATGCCCGACGGCAATAACGGCAATGCCGGTTTCATCGACAGCCTGCTGGCCGGGCTTACGATACGACCCCGTTAAGTACAAATGTGCCCCCTGCCGGGCTGCTTCCCGAACCAGTTCATCGGTCATGGCACCTACCACGGCTACGCGGCCATTTGATCCCTGCCACCCACCAGACCCATGCCCAGCCTCGGCCCGGTCGTAGCCGCCAAACATCGTTTTAACGGTAGACAGCCAGTGGTCAAATTCCTGTTCGACAACGTCAACGAGCATCCCGATAGGCCGCTGAGGCAGTAACGTACCGTCTTCGTCGGCATCCTGTTTATAGCCGAGCGGTTTCAGCGACCCAATAGCTCCGATCTGCGCAGAAAGCCGGGCATTGAAGCCCATTGTCAGCGTTTCATCGAAGGGCAGATGATGGGTTAAAATGCCAACATCAGGTGGCAGAACGGCTGGATCGAATTGCCACGGACGGTGCAACCATACCGCATCAAGTTGCAGGTCGTTAACCCAGTTTGGCAGATCAGAAAAGGGTTCCAGCGATAAACCAAGCCGTTTTATGGGTCGTTGGCAGGGATGATAAACACCACCCTTTTCGGCGTCCTCGTAACGATTGGCCCCCAGTTCCGTTTGCAAAAAATCGGCAAGATCGTTTAGAAAAAAAGGCGAAGTGTTCATCTTTGCATAACCACTAAACACCACGAAGGTTTATCCATGCGAAACGTGATTTTATACATCGCCACCTCCCTCGACGGTTATATTGCCCGCGCCAACGGCCAGGTTGACTGGCTCGATGCTATTCCAAATCCGAATCAACTCGACTACGGTTATCAGGCCTTTCTCAACACCATCGACACTACGCTGATGGGCAACAATACGTATCAAACCATTCTGGGTTTTGGTGGTCCTTTTCCGTATCCCGACACTACTAACTACGTTTTTAGTCGTTCAGAGCAACCCGCTGCGCCGTATATAGAGTACGTGACCCAGGACCCGGTCGCGTTTGTTCGGTCAGTTAAGCAGGCAAACGGTAAGGCGATCTGGTTAATTGGCGGTGGACAACTAAATACGGTTCTAATCAATGCCGGTTTAATCGACGAGTTAATTATTTCCATAGCACCAGTCGTTCTTGGCTCAGGCATTCCTTTGTTCGGTTCAGGGGTTAGGGGAACCGCCCTTACGTTAGTAAAAAGTGAATCATTTGAGACAGGCTTTGCTCAATTAACGTACGTACCGGCGGTCAATCAATAGCGTTTATCCAACGAAACGACGCAAAAACTGACCGTTTGCTCAAACGTATTTGGCGTTCTGGCAAAGAAAATTGTAGGTTTGCAGCCATAACTGCGTCCGCACTGGCGGAACCACAACGCCCATGAAGTTCCTCGCTTAAAAACCTTCCGCAGGTTTTTCTCTTCTCCTTCCGGTTGTCGCCACCCACTCAGGTCAGGTGGTCATTCTCGTTTTTCACATCATTCATTCGTTGCCAGCAGCCGTCGGGCTATGGCTCACTCGTTACGTCAATGACCAAATTCTTTCGGTTATTCCTGGCCGCTTTGCGCGGTTCAGAAACCAATTTCACGTCCGGGAGCATCAACCGGGCCATTTTCCTGTTATCCGTTCCAATGATTCTGGAGATGGTGATGGAGTCCTTGTTTGCCGTTGTCGATGTCTTTTTTGTCGCCAAAATCGGAACGGAAGCCATCGCTACGGTGGGCCTGACGGAGTCGGTACTAACGCTCGTTTATTCAATCGCCATTGGCTTGAGCACAGCCGCTACAGCGTTGGTATCACGTCGGGTTGGCGAGAACAACCAGCGCGGGGCCGGTAATGCTGTTGGGCAGGCCATTCTGGTATCGGTAGCAATGGGTCTCCTGTTGGGCATAACTGGTTTTGTATTTGCCGACGATACTCTGCGGCTAATGGGTGGCGACGAGCGGCTGATTGCCAACGGTGCGAATTTTACCCGGATGATCTTTGCCAGTTCGCCCGCCATTATCCTGCTCCATACGCTCAGCGGCTGTTTGCGCGGTTCGGGCGATGCATCGGTCGCCATGCGGTCGCTGTGGTTAGCCAACGGAGTCAACATCGTCCTGTGCCCGGTATTCATTTTCGGGCTGGGACCCGTTCCTGAACTCGGTGTGCTGGGATCGGCGGTAGCCACTACGATGGGCCGAACAATGGGCGTACTGTATCAGCTTTATGCCCTGACACGCCCGAAAGGAGTTATTCAGGTGCTTCGGGCGGATATGAAGCCCGATGTGGGCATTATCCGAAACCTGCTTAGTCTGGCGGCTGGCGGCACAAGTCAGTTTTTAGTCGGCTCGGCAAGCTGGATTTTCCTAACGCGATTACTGTCCACGTTTGGCAGCGACGTAGTGGCGGGGTACACCATTGCCATTCGGATTATCATTTTCACCATTCTGCCCTCGTGGGGACTGGCTAACGCTGCCGCCACATTGGTTGGGCAGAACTTAGGGGCTGGTCAGCCCGAACGTGCCGAAACCTCCGCCTGGCGGGCGGCTTTCGGCAACATGCTCTTTCTGGCGGCTGTCGGGATTGGTTTTTTCCTCGGAGCGACGCCAATTGTCAACCTGTTCGACAATAACGTTCGCGTGGTCGAAGTGGCGGTGCAATGCCTGCGCGTGTTCTGTCTGGGCTATCTGTTCATGGCCTACGGGATGGTGCTTACCCAGGCCCTCAACGGCGCGGGCGATACCCGAACGCCAACACTTATTAACATCGTTTGCTTCTGGGTAATTGAAATTCCACTGGCTTATACGTTGGCGCATCTCCTGAACTGGGGACCGCCGGGCGTGTTCTGGTCGGTAGCCATCAGCGAAACATTACTGGCCGTTATTGCCATCTGGGTGTTCCGGCGGGGCCGCTGGAAAACCGTTCAGGTCTGAGGTAATGCAATTGGTTCCAGCAACTAATCAGCCGAAACTTTTACCCAATGTGGCTCGTTATTTAATGCACGGTTACCTGTAGGAATGATTTCTGAAACGCTGACCGCCTGCTGCCCGTACAACAGATAATCCCTTAACAATCAATTAATTAACACGTAATTTCATTTATGGTCGACACCCAAAAACCACCCGAAACCGCTGTGTTGGTCGCGCTGATTACGCAAAAGCAAACCGCCGACCAAACTAAAGACTATATTAATGAATTAGCGTTTCTGGCCGAAACATCGGGCGTCAAAACGATTAAGTCGTTCACCCAGAAACTCGACCGGTCCGATACCCGTACGTTCGTGGGTAAAGGCAAGCTGGAAGAAATTCAGCAGTTCATTCTCGACAATCCCGTCGATTCGATCATTTTTGATGATGATCTGACACCCTCTCAGGTGCGGAATCTCGAAAAGGAATTTACCGACGTCAAAGTGCTTGACCGGAGTCTGCTGATCTTGAATATTTTCTCGATGCGGGCGCAAACGGCTCAATCGCGGGTGCAGGTCGAACTGGCTCAGTATCAGTACATGTTCCCCCGTTTGACTCGCTTATGGACGCACTTGAGCCGCCAGAAAGGCGGAACCGGCATGCGTGGACCGGGCGAGAAAGAGCTGGAAACGGACCGACGTATCGTGAAAGATCGGATTGCGTTTCTGAAAGAGAAACTGGAAAAGATCGACAAACAGAGCGTAACGCGCCGGAAAGAACGTGACCAATTGGTGCGCGTGGCGTTGGTCGGATATACCAACGTAGGCAAGTCGACGCTAATGCGGGCGATGGCTAAAACCGATGTCTTTGCTGAAAACAAACTGTTTGCCACCGTCGATTCGACTGTCCGTAAAGTGACCTTCGGCAACTTGCCGTTTCTGCTGACCGACACCGTTGGTTTTATCCGCAAATTGCCGACAACCCTGATCGAATCGTTTAAATCGACGCTTGATGAGGTGCGCGAAGCCGACATTCTGATTCACGTAGTGGACGTATCGCACCCTAATTTTGAGGAGCAGATCGAAGTCGTCCATGCCACACTTGCCGACATCAAAGCCGCCGATAAGCCGATGGTGCTGGTTTTCAATAAAATGGACCGGTTTGAACCCAAAGACGAATGGATTGAAAAAGCCGATCCTTTTGATGAAGACGACGAGGAGTTCGCGGATTCGCACGAGGATGTTATCATTCCAGTGGCGGCCCGCAAAAAAACCGCGCTGGAGTATCTGAAGAAAACGTATCTGACCAAAAAAGCGGATCACGTAGCGTTTATATCAGCCGAAACCGGCGAAAACGTGGGCGAACTGCGTCAGTTGCTTTATGATTTGGTGAAAGAGAAACATTATTTTATTTACCCAAACTGGGTTCACGTACCACTATCCGAATCGGCGGAGTTTGGCGACGGTTTGGCTGGTTGACGGAATTTCAGCAATTTTGTTGTTACAAACGAGCGGTCGTAATGATCGCTCGTTTTTTGGTCTTGTAGTTCAACGGATAGAATAAGCGTTTCCTAAACGCTTGATATGGGTTCGATTCCCGTCAGGACCACAATTAAAGCACAAATCGCACTGGCTGTCAATTAGTTAGTGCGATTTCTTTCTTAGGAAACGGCTTTAGAAATTGGCGTTTCAACGGGTTCCTTCGAGAAGCGCAGCTCCATTCGTTTCCGCAGATAGGCAAGGCTCTGGGGTTCGCCCGCATCCCAGTAGTAAACGTGCGACAGGAACGGAAACGCACCGTGGCTCTCCGAAACAAACTCTTTATTCAGCACCCCCGGCCCGAAGCAATTGATCGGTCCGCCCACAAAATCGTTTTTGAAATACAGGTTTGTCCAGCGGGTCAGGGCGAATGGGGCCGCGTGGTGCAGGGTTCGGGCGGTTCCATCGTCGGAAGCGGGGTACGAAAACCAGGCTTTCTTGTCGGGATTGTGCAGTTTTTGTCGCTGTTTCTCCGTCGGCGGCTCCATCGTCGGCGGGCAGGTTGGCAACTCACGCTCCAGTTCTTTGCGTCTGAAATCGTCGGTCGTATCAGCTAAGTACAGATCGGCAAACGCCAGCGGACTGCCTGCTGTAATCAGATCAGAAATGCGCCATGAATTGGTTTTGTCATACTGCGAACGCCACAGATCGAACTGTGCTTTTCGGTAGGTATCCATCGTTGGCGAGTCGGTCTGAGTACGTCCCGTCGAATGGGTCAGCAAGTCAGAAGCGGCTGTCTCGGCCCGGTCGATGGCCCCGAACGTAACAGGCAGCTTTGTATTCCGTTCAATCCAGTATAACCGCAGCAAATCGTAGGCAATTACAGAGCCCAAACTGTGCCCCACCACCACAATCCGGTCGTATTGGTTTTTGCCATCAATCTGCGCGTCGTGCAGTCGGCGAAGCAGGGCAACACCGGATTGCCTTATTTTTTGTCGCTCGCTGATGTTGCGTGGACGGGGCGTAAAATACCGAACCGCATCGCCAAGATAATTTTTTAGCACGCCGGTCAGCATCGCCCAAACCAGACCTGCCCCAAGCGACGCCAATGTTTTGAACCACCCCTGCGAAAGCGTCGACTTTATTCCGTCGGGTGTGAAACTGTCGCCTTTCCACCAGATCAATCCGAGCACAACCAGCAGTGTTAGCAAAACGATCCAGAAGGAATAATAGACCCACCGCAACCGCGTTGGAATCCGGCCGGGTGGCCGCACGAACAGGTTTCTGATCCACCACGTAACATCGGCGAGTTGCGTACCGTCCATCAGGTGCGCCCAGTAAAACTCATAATAATCCGTTTTGTAACTGTCCTTCCGCCCGTTGGCCGTTAAGCGACGCAGTTCGTAACTGTCCGACATGGCATCGGGCTTGTTATAAAAGGCGGGCCTGCCCGATGGCTCACCGGGTTTCTTTTCTTTGGCAATTCCGGGGGCAATACGTTCGACAAATTCACGCAGCGTATCCATTGGCCGCTGTTCGCCAATGCCATGAATCAGCACAACTGCCTGCCGGTTAATGACGACGGGTTTTTGCGGTTCCATACAATTTCATACACAAAAAGAGGAACCGTCAAATTCGTAATTTATTTATAATCAGACGGCTAACTTATGTATAAGTGGGAGGCAATTTATTGTACGGTAGATGAACTGACTTAACACCGGACATGTATTGGTAGGTATTCCGATTTAGCAGAATGGGGCTCACCCGTCAATTACAGCTCTACCTCTACAGTTGTGCCCTCGTCGGCGAAGATTCGGAACGTACCGCCCAGTTCGTGAGCGCGGGTTTCCATGTTCCGTAAACCGTAATGCTGCTCGGCGATGGCCGCTCCGGCAGGCCACGCAATTCCCTGCCCGTTGTCGTGAATGCGGAGACTGATATGGCTATCCCGATGGATGTGAAGCTGAACAACGGCCTCGGTGGCACGGGCGTGTTTAATCACGTTATTGAGGGCTTCCTGCACGATCCGGAACAGGTTCAGCACCTGCGTGGACGTGAGCGAATGCGTTTGCGAACCCGACACCAGCACATCTACATGCAGCCCATCCGTTTCGTGAATATATCGGTTGATGTACTGGTTGAGTCGCTCGGTAAACTCCTCAACCGTAAAACTTTCCTGATGAATAGCCCAGATGGTTTCGCGCAGTAGTTTAACGGCCTCGCGAGTGTAGTTAACGATGGTTCGGAGTTGGACAGACCACTCCCGCCCGTTCACGACGGGTTGCTTTTCGGCCTGACCGCTGATGTGGGTCAGGCTGGTGACGACGAAGGCCAGATGCGCTCCTACGTTGTCGTGAAGGTCGCGGGCAATGCGTTCCTTTTCGATCAAAAGGCTATTTTTCAGGGCAAGCGTCTGCACTTCGGCTTCGTACGTGCGCTGTTGCTGAACGGTACGTTCCCGAATCAGTTGTTCAGCCTGATCGCGATCCATTTTGTAACGATACGCCAGGCCAATTGTCAGCACCAGCACTTCAAACAAAGCCGCCGGGGCATAATATGCAAAATTGGAAACGGGTTCATAATCAGGAATCAACCCGAAATTGGCGAAAACCAGCCCCAGATTCAGGGCGTAAAATGGAGACACGGCAACCAGATACAACCATGCTTCCTGCACATGATACCGCCGAACGATGCTGACGGTGATATAGGCAACAATGACGGGCAAGGGAAGCCAGTAAAGTGATGTGAATAACCGGATTAGCACTAATTCCAACGTAGGAGTAAGGGTTATAAACCATTCGGTCGTAAGTGCCAGCAGGCACAGCACACCACTCCAAAGCACAATCGTTCCAACTGTATGCCACCGACGCGACGGCGTGTGCCGCAGGTTCAGAAACGTACGAACGAATGTTAACTGCGAATAAAACAGGATGAGCGGGAACAGAAAGTAGACGTTCTGGCGGGGCATCCAGAACTGGGAATCGAAGGCAAACTGATTTAGAAAACCAGCATTGATAAAGAAGAAACCAACCAGGCCCAGTAAGCAGAAAATGTATTTTGAATAGATCGGAGCGAAGGTCGTCAGAAAGAAAATCAGGCTCATCACGGCTACGAATGTCAGCGTGAACAGCACCCCGCCCCAGTACAGATAACTCCGTTGCACTATAGCGTCGTAGGCAGATTCCCGAACGAGTTCGACGGGCACAATCTGCGTACCCCGGTGTTTGACAACGCGCAGATAAGCCGTTACGTCCTGATTTGCGGGAATTGTGAACGGAAACCAGAAATGCCGGTGATGCCGAATCCGGCTTCCAGCCGGTGTTTTCCAACCAATTACCGGCGAAGTCGACAGCACCCGATTTGCGGAATCGACAACGAAGAGTTGAAGCTCATCGAAGCACCAGAAATCAATTTCGGCCAGCCATTGCTGCGGCTCACTTACTGGGTTCTGCATCCGAAACCGCAGCCAGATGGGTGTTGCCGTTTTTAAACCTGTAATAACGCCAAAGTTGGGAACCGGCGACGTAACGGCCCGGAAATCGGAGGTAGTAGCCAGTTTATAAACATCATGGATGGTGCGGGTGCGCGATGAGTCTTGCCAATAGGCCAAACGGCCCCGCAACGAAATCTCATCCTGACTGGCCGATAATACCACCAACGGCTGATTAGTCACTGGTTGCGCCGATAAGCGAAAGGCCAGAAAGCACCCGTGCAAAAACAGCAGAAGTCGTCGGTGATTTTGGCTCATCAGTGATCTGAGGTACACCACTAATGTAGGAATTTATTCAGGAAAAAAGGTAAATGATGGAGTTACCGGTTGCACCGGACTGAAGCCCGGTGCAAGTGATTTTTGCATTAGGGGAGTCGCTTGCCCTCTGCACGAATCACTTGCACCGGGCTTCAGTCCGGTGCAACCGGCCACCCATTTCGCCCCTCTCACTACAATGTATAGCCACCGTTGTATTGCCGCTTCACAAACTGATTGGCGTAGTCGTAATTGGTGATTTTCATGCTGTCGCCGTCCCAGAGAAGTTTCTTGCGTCCAGTGAACTTGCCGTCTTCGCGGGCGAGGTAGGAGCGTGTCGCCAGGTTGCCCATCAGAACGGTTTCGGTGAGGGGGCCGGACTGGTCGAATGAGGAGGATGTGTACGTACCATAGCCCTGCTTGCAGGCTTTTACCCATTGCTGCTGATGCCCTTCGGTTTTGCCTTCGACCAATGGCTTTTCGGACGTAGGCAACTGTTTGTCAACTACTTTCTC
>JANPJE010000031.1:0-5814 GCA_031425355.1 Spirosoma sp.
CACAATCAGTGAATCAAGGGTCAGAAACAAACGTCAACCTGACTTAAATTTAGTAGACTCATGAAAAAATCTGCATTTCTCCTGCTGTCGATGATGGCTTTAGCGTCGGCTTGTTCCAGCACAAAAACTGAATCGACCGACACGAACACCACGGTTAACGATACCACAGCAACGTTGATGAGCACCGACTCAACCTCAACCATGTCGAGCGACACGGCAAAGAGCGATTCGATCAAGTAATCATCTCGTTTGGCAGAGTTCGTTAAAACGTCAAAAACCGCTCAAATGAGCGGTTTTTGACGTTTTGAGACAAATGCAGAGTACAGAGTTATTCTTTCGTGAGCAATTCAGCGGCTTTCTCATCGACGAGCCAAACCAGTTCGCCGGTCGGTTTTATTACCTGCGACGGGTATTTATCGGGATTATACGTTCCTTCAAGTACCTCTTTTAGCGGCTCCGCTTTTTTAGGACCAGCCACCAGAAACAACACACACGACGCCCGGTTGACAACGGGCGCGGTCAGCGTCAGGCGAAACATGTTTTGCTGCGTCAGGAAATAGGCGTTGGTCCAGGCGGTTTGCTCATGCACAACCTCCGTACCCGGAAACAGCGAGAGCGTATGCCCATCGTCGCCCATGCCGAGCAGCACTAAATCGAACGTTGGGCTGGTATTTTCGGGCGATGCTTCACTAAAGTAGTCGTGCAGAATCCGGTCATAGTCGGCGGCAGCAGCTTCGGGTTCGAGGTCGGTTTGCCAAACGTGAATCTGATCTTCGGGCGTATAAACGTGCCCGAGCAACGTATCGTAGGCCATACCCGCATTGCTCTGTTCATCGTCGATGGGCACGTAGCGTTCATCGCCCCAGAATATATGCAGTTGCAGCCACGGAATCTGGTCAACGAATGGTGACTTCGCCAGCAGTTCATGCAACGCTTTGGGGGTGCTCCCCCCCGACAGCGCGATGGTAAACCGGTCCTGTTTTCTCAGCACATCGCGAATGCGCTTCGTAATAAATTCAGCCGCAGCTTTGGCAAGCTCAGCCGGGTTCTTCTTGATAATCAGTTGCATACCGAAATTACTTACACAAAATCTTCGCGCATGGGGGTAAACACATCGATTAACTCGCCAGCCTCCACGCAAACGGCACCGTGCCACACATTCGGCGGAATGTAATAGGCATCGCCCGTCCGTACGGTTCGGGTTTCGTCGGCAATCAGGATTGAAAATGCCCCGCTTGCTACGTAACTTATCTGCGTATGCGGGTGGCTGTGGCCCGCCCCGATACCGCCTGTCTCGAAGGCGACTTTCACCATCATCAGGTTCGCATCGTAAGTCATGATTTTGCGTTTCACGCCTTCGGCAACCGGCTCCCACGGCAGGGTTTGATCGTCGACAAAAAGAGAAGCGAGTTGGGTGGGCATAGTGTTCTTGGTTAGTTATTCGTTGTTTGTCGTTGGCTGACCGGTCCGCCGTGGTTCGGCATTTCGGTGGAGCATGAGTTACTGACGCCGGTCAGGCAACAACAAACAACAAACTACAAATTACTCAATCTTCCACTGAAAGCCGTCTATCTCAACGAGTTGCGTGGCGGCTTCCGGCCCCCATGAACCGGGAGCGTAGTTTGGAAAATCGGGCGTTTCGGCTTCCCAGGCTTCCAGAATCGGCGTCACAATTTTCCAGGCAGCCTCGACCTGATCAGCCCGCATGAACAACGTAGCGTCGCCGGTCATGACGTCGAGCAGCAGGGTTTCGTAGGCTTCCGGTTCCTGTCCGGCATACCCTTCCTTATAACTGAACACCATCTCGACGGGGTCGATAGCGAGTGTCTGACCGGGCCGCTTTACCTGAAACTGCAACCGAATATCCATATCCGGCTGAATGTCAATCGTTAACCGGTTCGACTGCCAGTTTTTAGTAGCTTCTTCGGGGAAAGCGTAATACGGCGCGGGCTTAAACTGAATGGTAATAACCGTTGCTTTTTCGGGCAGTGATTTTCCGGTTCGCAGGTAAAACGGTACGTCTTCCCACCGCCAGTTGTCAACGAAAAGTTTGATCGCGGCAAATGTTTCGGTGGCGGAATCCGCTTTTACGCCCTCCTCCTGCCGATAACCCGGAACGTCTTTTTCCCCTTTTTTGCCGGGTCCGTACTGTCCGCGTACAGCCATGTCCTTCACCTGCTCGGGTTTGATCCGGCGAATGGCATTAAGCACATCCACTTTCTTGTTCCGGACTTCGTTGGCATCGAACGAAATGGGAGCCTCGGTTGCTACCATGCACAGCATCTGAAGCAGGTGATTCTGGATCATGTCACGTAGCGCACCCGACCCTTCGTAATAACCGCCCCGCCCTTCGAGGCCGACGGTTTCCGATGCAGTAATCTGCACGTATTCGACGTAACGGCGGTTCCAGATGGGTTCAAACAGCGAATTGGCAAACCGGAGAGCCAGAATATTCTGTACCGTCTCTTTGCCCAAGTAGTGGTCGATGCGGTAAATCTGCTCCTCGGCAAACAGTCCACCAAGCAGTACGTTCAGTTCTTGAGCCGTTTTGAGATCACGACCGAACGGCTTTTCAACCACAACTCTGACCCGCGATTTATCACCACAGAGCGATAATTTACCGAGGTTGGCAGCAATACCCGGCACCAATTGAGGGGCAACGGCCAGATAGAATACGACGTTGGCCTGCATACCCCACTCGGTCTCTTTAGCCGATACGAAATCAGACAGTTTGGCATAGGCCCCCGCGTCTCCGGCATCCATTGGCAGGTACGAAACGGCGGGCGAAAACGCTTTCCAGGCATTATCGGGGCCATTTTTTCGACGGGAGAACGATTGTACACCTTCTAACAGACGTTCCCGAAAGGAGTCATCGGTATACGGACTGCGACCCAGCCCGACAACGGAAAACCGGTCGGACAGGTAGTTGTCAAGATAGAGGTTATAAAGCGCAGGGGTTAGCTTGCGAAGGTTCAGATCACCGCTGCCGCCAAAAATAAATAAGATGGTAGCAGCCGGACGCTGATTGGTAGCTGGAATCATGAGTCTATTGTCTTTCCAGGCCGCAAATTACCCATCAGTGGTATTCCGAACAAGTTTACTGGATTAAGGATTTACAGAAGGCTGGCGCATAACCCGGCTCGTTCACGAAGCGAAAAGCAGTTGAACAAAATTTTTTGGTCAGGCCAATCGGCACTTTTCAGGCAGATAAGTATCTTTATCCGACTAAAATACCCTTAGTATTCAACGTAACCTTATTTCCCAGACGTTAGTATGGACGAGATAATTGATTTTTTCCGCCGTCTGACCGAAACAAATGACTGGCCACCGCGCTGGTTTTGTGGTCGATGGACTGATTTCCATGGCTGGCTTTATATCGGCTCGGACCTGATGATCTGGCTGGCCTATATGGTTATCCCACTGGTTCTGGTTCGCTATCTGTTCGTGAAAAAGGGCGTACCGCTGCCTGGTGTTTTCTGGCTTTTTGGGGCATTTATTTTACTTTGCGGCTTAACCCACCTTATCGATGCGGCATTGTTCTGGGTGCCCGCTTACCGGATCAGTGCCCTGATCCGATTCCTGACGGCCATTGTGTCGATTGCCACCGTAGTAGCCCTGTTTCGGTACTTCGATGAAGCCGTTGGCTTACGGACGTCCGGAGAATATGAGCACGAACTCTTGTTTCGCCAGCAGGCCGTTCTGGAGCTGACCCGCTCCAACGAAGAGCTACAGCAGTTTGCTTACGTAGCCTCCCACGATCTTCAGTCACCCCTGAAAACGATCACTAATTATCTGACGCTGCTCAAAGGTAAATATGGTGAACAACTCCCCGCTGATGCCCACAAGCTCATTACCACATCGACCAATGCTGCCGAACGGATGCGGTTGTTAATTGGCGACCTGCTCGACTTCTCGCGGGTGGGCATAAATGTTGCCTTTACGAGCGTCGATCTAAACCAACTGGTAGCCGAAATTCTGGAAGAGCAGCAGGCCGAAGTTCGGACAAGCGGAGCAACGGTTGATGTTGGGCCGCTTCCAACCATAACGGCCCATTATACAGATCTCAAGCAGGTGTTTCAGAATTTACTGTCCAATGGCCTTAAATACCGCAAACCGGCGCTATCCCCTCATATCGTTGTCCGGGCTGTCGACGAAACTACCCAGTTCCGCTTCTCTGTCAGCGACAACGGCATTGGCATCGAACGGCAGTACTTCGAGCGGGTTTTCCAGATTTTTCAGCGGCTTCATGGACGTAATGAGTACTCGGGTACAGGAATCGGGTTGGCTACCTGCAAAAAAGTTGTCGATATTTACGGCGGCCAAATCTGGGTCGAGAGTACGGTTGGCGAAGGCACCACCTTTTACTTTACCATTCCTAAAGTTATCAAAACTATTCATCACTATGCCCAAGCCGATTCAGTGCATTCTACTGATTGATGATGACCCGGATGACAACTTTCTGCATCAGATTATTATCGACGATTCCGATCTGTGCGATTCCGTTCGGGTGGCGGAGACCGGCCTTGATGCGCTGCGGTATTTGCGTGATACCGGCCATCCCGACTACATACGCCCAGATTTGATTTTGACCGATGTTCATCTGCCCGGCATGAATGGATTTGAGTTTCTGAAACAGTATTACCTTCTGGATGAAGATCTTAAAAGTCGTTTGGCCGTCGTCATCCTAACCACCTCACTCGACCCACGCGATACACAACAGGCGGCCATGCTGCCCCAGGTGAATGGGTATTATACGAAACCGCTCACAACGGATAGTCTACAGCGCATGATTACCCAGTATGGCCACGATGTTCCGCAATAACCCGTTATCTGATTAGCTGACTAATTTCTTTGTTTTCTGTTTTCTGACTAATTCAACTGTACGAATGAAAATTGCCATTGGCTCCGACCACGCTGGTTTCCGTTACAAAGAAGCCATCAAACAGTTCCTGATCACCCTCGGCCACGAAGTCGTTGACAAAGGTACGTATGCCGAAACACCCTCTGTCGATTACCCGGTTTATATCCGGCCCGTTGCCGAAGCCGTTGCGGCTGGCGACGTTGACCGGGGCGTTGTGTTGGGCGGTTCAGGCAATGGCGAAGCCATTATGGCCAACCGCATCAAAGGCGTTCGCTGCGGACTGTGCTGGAATGAAGAATCGGCCCGCCTGTGCCGACAGCATAATGACGCTAACGTCATCTCGATTGGCGAACGGATGATGTCGGAAGAAACCGCCCTGAAAATCATTCAAATCTGGCTCGATACGCCCTTCGAGGGGGGGCGGCACCTGGGCCGGATTCAGCAATTAGATCTATAGTCAGGATTGGTCAAAAGTGGTCAGGAATTGTCAAGTAATAGTCAAGTAGTTGCCTAACCATTCTTGACAATTCCTGACCACTTTTGACCAATCCTGACCACTTCCTGACCACTTCCTCCTCAACCAATGGCTATTCTGTGGAAATACCTGAAGCCCTATCGCGGGCTGGCCGCGCTGGCATTGGTGCTGGCGGGCGTTGCGCAGATTTTAGCCCTGGTTGACCCGCTTATCTTTGGCAAACTGATCGACGAATACGCCACGAATCCCGGCCAGAAAACCGATTCCGACAAAATCAGGGGCGTATT
Source organism: Spirosoma sp. (assembly GCA_031425355.1). GTDB lineage: Bacteria > Bacteroidota > Bacteroidia > Cytophagales > Spirosomataceae > Spirosoma. The sequence continues at coordinate 5,624 of JANPJE010000031.1, forward strand.
GTACCTGTTGGCAATCGCCGTTGGCGTAGCTGTCCTATCGAACGTAGTAAAAGCGTTTCAGGAATACGTTACCCGATTGGTCGTTCAGAAATTCGGCACCGATATCTTCAACGATGGACTTAAACAAACGCTGCGGCTGTCGTACGAGGAGTTCGGCGATCAGAGTAGCGGAGCCACGTTATCCATTCTGC
>JANPJE010000032.1:0-18359 GCA_031425355.1 Spirosoma sp.
ACCCGCACCACGTACCAGATAAAGCTTGTCCAGGGGTAGATACCCCGCTGTTTGGAGTTCTGTATTTACGTTTGCAAAATCAGGAGCGGCAATACCCGTCACTGCATTTAAATAAAATGACTTTTTCGGCTTGTCCGTAACTGAAGTCTGTGCGATTGATTCGGTTGCCAACAACGTGACCAGCCAGACGAATGTAATGGTTATCTTCATGAGTCCCGATGGAAAGGTAGGTGCCAACTATTTTCTGATAAATCGCATAACAGCAATGTCACCCATAATCAGTGTGAGCGTGTTGTCGTCGGTGATGGCGTAGCGGTTCACGGTTTTCAACACGTCCAGAAAGGCCTGTTCACCCTCGCCGGGGCACATCATTCGGGTCATTGCCATCGGCTCGGTGAAACTGATTTTCTGTTCGTCGGCCATTAATTTCCCGTTGAAGGAATTGCAACTGGTTGATCCATTGACCCGTTGCTTATCGGAAGCGAACGTCATGAACGGTTTCTTTTCGGGATACAACCCTTCGAACGCGATTTTGCGACCGGAGATGTAGTTCAGTTCCCAGGTGCCAGTCAATTTCTGATTTCCGGATGTGGCCGACAGTTGATCGGGGGAGGCCGGAAGTTTGTCTGCCAGGTATAAATAAGGCGGATGAAAATGGTGAGTAAAAATCTTCTCTTTGCTATCCGGGTATTTTAAATAGTAGGCACTATCGGCCAATAAAACGATTGTATTTCCCGTTCTGACGTAGTCACTGCTGTTATAATATTCGGGCGGTACGTAGCCATTCAGGTTCTTGCTAACCGTTTTGGAGGCCAGTTTGCCCAGAAACTTCTGGTAGTTTTTCTGCGCTTTCAGCGATGGTTTACTCAGACTGTTGTACGCATACTTCAGCGCAATACGATTCATCAACTTCTGCTTTTTTATCATGGCCGGTGCGCCACTAAACGGGTTGGTCGGGTTGAAGTCGTTCACCGTTTGCACCGTCAGCGGCACTTCGGGTACCCAGTCGGCGGAGTTCACTACGTTGTAGGCCCAGCCGTTTTGTGTAGCCGCTTCGTACTCGTAGGCAAAATATAAATTACCCGGTTTTGGCCCCGCGCTGCAATACGTTTTAAACCGGATGTCGGCGGGTATCCGTCCCTGTTTTTGCAGGTTTTTCAGGTGGGCCGTCAGCAAGAACGTAATGGCCCCGCCCTGACTGTGTCCCATGATGAGCATGTCTTTGATGCCCATCCGGTAGCACGAATCAATTTTCGGCAGAATATCTTTCGCCAGGATGCCCATTGTTACCAGCCAGCCCACATGAACAGCCGCTCTGGGACTGGCTGCCAGTTCATAAGTGAACGTTTCAGTATCGCTAAGCTGAATCTCTCCTTTTGCCGGAACCATGGCTGCGTAGAAATTGCCAAGCCAGCTTACACTATTGGCCGTTGTACCCCGAACGCTAATCACCGCAACCGAATGATTGTCAATCCATAAATCCCAGCGATTTTCAAGTCCGACGACGGGCGAGCGGTAGGCGAATTTGAACCGTTTAGGCAAAGGGATGGACTTTATGTACGCCGAATCGCCAACCTGCGCTGATACTTTAAGCAGTTCGACGTATTCAGTTTTATCGAAACCCGGTTTAAGCTTTTGCCCAAACAGCGTCACTGGCAAGGCCAGAAAAGTGAGGATTATAAAGAGATATTTCATGTGAAGGGATGGTTATGGAAAGGTGCAACTGCCTGTTAATTGATTCTGTTTTACCGGTTGCCGTAGGACAAAAAACACAAGCCAGCGACGTATACCAACAAGCAGCCGTCTATCACTCATAGTGAGTGACAGACGGCTTTCACCAAAAGTAGTTGCTGTAGGTTAATTACCTGTAAAATAATCGATTAACTTGTTGTTAAGGCGGATTCTATTAACGTTGCCTGTGCCTGTAACAGCGCATTGGCATACGGTTCAACCAGTACGCGACCCGGCGGATCTGTGGTTAGATCAGCGTCCCACAGGCCGGCGTGGTGCCAGTAGTCAGAATGATCCCAATCCGGGCGGTCAACAATTGGGTAGAGGCAAACGCCCAGCAAGGGCACTCCAGCCTGCAAAACGGCTCTACACTCCCGACCAATCATCTCGATCCATAATGGGCGGTCGATGCCGGGATGGCTGGTTTCTGTGAGGGCAATGGGCCGTCCGTAACGTCGGTAGGCTTTAATGAGCAACTGCCGAAGTGGTATCCAGCGTGGGTCGGGAATATTGTCATTCCAACCCAGAAACGTACCTGTACCCTCAATCCACTGATTATTGTAGTAGTAGTTGAATCCCAGAATATCCAAATAATCAGGCGATCCACCCAGTTCAGGCACGAGCATACCACCCAGAATGTCAACCGATTGAAACTGATTTTCATCGGCGATGGCTGCGTTTATGATCTGTTCGTTAGTCGCATTCAGGGGCGGCACCATCTGCACCAGCGGTTCGGTTGTCAGAATACGAACCGTGGGATCAATTTCGCGCATGGCCGCTACACCCTCGATGTACGCCCGCATAAGCCCTATTTTTACCTCCCAGCCCTGCCTGGTGCAATAGGGCGACGTACCACGAACATCGCCACCCAGCCAAGACATGAAACTGACTTCGTTGATGGGCGTTATAATCAGCGTATCATCGGGATAGCGGTCTCGGTAGAACCGGACAAACGCCCGGCAGAGAGCCGTAAATCGACGCGCAAACATCGGGTGAAGGGGTGTCAGGTCATCGGGATACCCAAAATGGCACAGATCCCACACCTGCTGAATTCCCTGCTGATGCCCAACGGTCAGCATGGTTTCTACCGTGCTCCAGTCGTATTGATAAGGTCTTTTTTCGACCTGACTCCATTGAATACCTTCCCGAACAGTACGTATAGTAAACGGGGTAAGGCTATTGTAGTCGTCCCGAATCAGTTGTAAATGTCCTGATTGTCGAAGTAAATCAACGCGGTTGCCGAAACAGTTTAACTGATCGGAGCATTCATAACCGGCCCACCAAAACGAACGAAATGGATTTGAATCCGCAGAACTTATTGAGTTGAGTAGCAAGGAAAAAAAATATTGATGTACTCAAATATGCGAAAAAAGTTGATAATCGTCAAAAAACGGTAACTTTTTCGATAGAATGGACTCAGAATACTGTCAGATGTGGTCAATACCTGACTACTTCTGACCATACTTGACTACCCCATGACCAAAAATCACAACGCTTTAACAAGAGCGATCACTAATTTGGCTGAATTGCGGGCGGCTGTTGGATAAAACTTGTCGTATGCAATATGAGCTTCCGCATCGGCCCGGTCGCTCAGGCTGCGGATAATCAAATGAGGAACCTGAATCTGATAACAAACCTGCGCCACGGCGGCTCCTTCCATTTCGGTAGCGTCGGCGCCAAAATCAGATCGTAAACTTCTTCCCTTATCGGGCGAGGCCACAAATACGTCGCCTGTTACAACCGTGCCCGTCATCACCTTGACTGCCCGGTCCGAAACCCCGCCCGATTCCAGCGGAATACCTTCTAACGTAACGCTTTTCACGACGCTCTCGGCTAATCGCAACAACGTTGAGTCAGCCGGAAAATAAACCGGATTGAACTCCTTCGTGATGGCGTTACGGGTTTGTCTGGTAGGCGTGTTTTTGTCTGTAATTGAGCCATAATCATGGTGGGCAGTACGTTGGGCAATCACAATATCGCCCGGCTGCATGTCGGGGTTTGTGCCGCCCGCAATACCCGTGAACAACACCCGCCGGGGCCGGAAATGATCGAGCATCAGAGCCGTTGTCATAGCTGCATTGACTTTGCCGATTCCCGTTTCGGCAACAACAACGCGCTGATTCCCAATACGTCCGGTTGTGAACATAATGCCGTCGACCACAACAGTTTTCGGTTTCTTGAGCGACTCTTTAACCAGTGCAACCTCGGCTCCGAAAGCGCCTAACAAACCCGTTACGGGCCGGACTTTATAACGTTGGGCAAAGGTGAAGTGGGAGAGCAGCAGTAGCAGGATGAGTAATCGTTTCATTGGATTCTATTCTGGCGGTTGTATTTGTTTAGATGCAACACCAGGATACAGTAGGATTTATCCCGGTGTGACGAAATATTTATTTTTTACGCTTATCCCGCTTCGTGGCCGAAGATTAATGAGCCGGAACGTCTGGTATCCGTTTTTATAAATTGTGAAAAAATCAACTTTTTAAACTTTCCCCTTAAATAGTTGTAATATTATAATCTGATTACAAAATGAAGACACACAAGTATGTCTGACTTACCAGATAATCGCACTTTATCGGACGACACATTGTGGCAATCACTTCGGGCAAGTGATAAAAAAGCACTGGGTTTGTTGGCTGAGCGGCATTATCGCGCCCTGTTTCACTATGGCACGAAGCTTACCAACAACCACGCATTAATTCAGGATTGCATTCAGGATTTGTTTCTGACTGTCTGGGAAAAACGTCAGACAAACCCGGCTCTACAATCGGTGAAAGCGTATCTATTCGTGGCGCTACGTAATAATATTCTGCGTCAGGTTAAATTCGACAATCATGTTGAGGAAGTCGATTTATCGGAGTTAGAAACAGACTGGCTAACCAATCCAGAGTTGATTTATGTGGAGGCCGAGCACGAGCAAACCACGCAGGCCTGCCTCAAGCAAGCCCTCGAACGATTACCGAAACGGCAGCGGGAAGCCATCTACCTGAAATACTACGAAAACCTTAGTTATGAGGAGATTGCCACGGCTATGGGGCTAACCCGACAGGTTGTTGCCAACTATCTTCAGCATGCATTGCATCACCTTCGGGACCACTGGCAGGACGTATCGCACTTCCTGTTTTTCGTTACGTTCCTGTTTTAATTTTTATTTTTTAAAAGAATTTTCATAATCGACGGTTACTTTTCCCGCCGTCCTGACTCCTCGTCTAACAAGAGGCACCAAAGCCACTTGGTTAGACAGGACGACGCGCTTTGACCCCGCCCGAATTTATCGAGAATGAATCGTTTCGACGCTGGGTGTTTTCCAAAGCACCAGACGAGACTATTTATTGGGAAAATTATCTGGCCCAGTATCCCGAATTCCGGGAAAATGCTGACCTCGCCCGTTCGTTCCTGCTGACGGCAAAAGGTGAACTCCCCAGCCTTACCAATCAACAAATCGGCGAAGCAGTCGAGAAAATTTTGTCTGCTGTGCCTGATCAGCGTCGTGGTCTCCTACGTTCGTTATCGGGTTACTGGCAACCGCTTCGGGTAGCGGCTTCAGTGGCATTATTGCTCGTGGCGGGTTGGTTTGGCTGGCAGTTATGGGCGAAGAAAGAAGTAAAACAACCCATTGCGCGTGTGCAATCGACCCCCCCATCTCCTGTCGCGCTGCTTGAGATTCGTAATGAAAAGGCAGCACCCCGCCTTGTCCGGTTGGCCGATGGCAGCCTTGTCGTTTTACAGAAAAATGCCCGGATTCGGTTTCCGAAGCAGTTTTTCGGCCCAAAACGGGACGTATTCTTAATAGGAAAAGCCTTTTTTGAGGTGGTCAGAAATCCAGCTAAACCCTTCCGGGTATTTGCCGGTGAACTGACTACCGAAGTATTGGGAACAAGTTTCCTGATCAGCGCACCCGAAACGGGCGGTAACGTGAACGTAGTGGTTAAAACGGGTAAAGTTGCTGTATCGACCAACCAGTCGTTTGCCAGCGACCGGAACCCAAATCGCTCTAACGTTGGGCGGGCAGAATCAGGGGCCATTGTTCTCCTGCCGAATCAGCAGGTGACCTTCTCGAAAGAAGATGCCCGTTTAGTGAAAAGCGATGTCAGCCGAAGTGAGGCTACTGTTTTACCCGCCACTACGCAGGCTTTTTCGTTCCGCCGAACGCCTTTGCCGATTGTTCTGGACGCTCTCGAAAAGGCTTATGGAATTGATATTCAGTACAACCGCGATGAGTTGTCAGGCTGTACGCTGACTGCCCGCTTAGATGATCCATCGCTTTTTGTCCGGTTAGATGTCATTGCCGCCAGTACCGGCTCAACCTACGAATTACAAAACGGACAGCTTGTTATTCATTCTTCGGGCTGTCGTTAGCCCATCCTACAACCTAATAGTAACTCAACGAATCATGCCTAAAACGCTACGTTATCGCCCCTGTTTTCGCTGGCTTATGCGCCTTACGCTTCTTCCTTTCCTGCTGCTCATCAACGTGATGGGTACCCTGCTGGCCCGGCCCGCTCACGGGCAAAATCCGCTGAAACGTACGGTAAGCTTATCTCTTATCAATCAGCCGGTTGAGACGATTCTGGAGCGCTTAGAGAAGATTGCCGATGTTCAGTTCGCTTACAGCTACGAACTGATTAAAGCCGACCGGAAAACGACCCTCAACGCTAAACATGAACGACTGGAAAAAGTCCTGAACGAGTTATTGACACCGCTTCAAATCGACTATTCCGTAACGGGTACGCGCCTGATCATCCTGAAACCGAAGTCCGCTGATAACGCGTTGCCCTCACCCACTAACTTCCGGGCTTCACTAACCCCCGAATCGCCGTCGGTTGCGGATAAAACCGTTACAGGAACCGTTATCGATGGAAAAGGTCAGCCGATTCCTGGCGTTAACTTAGTGGTAAAAGGCACACGAATCGGCACCAGCACCGACGCAGAAGGTAATTTCAAAATCGTTGTAACGGATGATCAGTCCGTTATCCAGTTATCATCTGTGGGGTATCTGGGACAGGAAATCACCGTCGGCAACCGCACAACGCTGACCGTTACGTTACAGGAGGATACGAAATCATTGTCGGAGGTGGTGGTCGTGGGCTACGGAACGCAGAAAAAATCGGACCTGACGGGCGCGGTCTCGACGGTTACGGCCAAAGATATCAGCCGTCTGCCGGTGGCCGGTATTGACCAGGCATTACAGGGAAAATCGTCGGGGGTGCGGGTAACACAGGCAACGGGTGCGCCGGGCGAAGGCGTTGCGGTACGTATTCGCGGAGTCGGCTCGATTAATGATAATAGCCCATTGTTCGTAATCGACGGCGTTCCAACCAAAGATGCGTTCAGCGTATTGAACCCCGCCGATATTGAAAGCATGTCCATCTTGAAAGATGCGTCGTCAGCAGCTATATACGGAGCGCGGGCTGCAAATGGTGTTATTGTCGTGACCACGAAGCGGGGCAAAAGCGGAGCACCCCGCGTTACATTCAATGCCTTCACGGGCATTCAGCAGCACGGGCGGCTGATTCCGATGGCGAATTCGCAGGAGTACATCAGTATGTATAACGAAGCGGCCACCAACGACAACGCTTTTGTCAGTAACCCAAGCCTGCAACGTCCGCTGATTCCATCCACGCTGCAAGTGCCCGATACCGACTGGCAAAACGCCATTTTCCGGACCGCACCGATTCAGAATTATCAACTTTCCATCAGCGGAGGCACCGAACGTTCGCATTATTTATTATCGGGGAATTACTTCGATCAACAGGGTATTATTTTGAATTCAGGGTATAAACGCTACGCCCTTCGCGCCAGCATCGACACCGAAATTGCCAGCAAGATAAAAATCGGTACGAACCTGAACATCAATTATGCGCAACGTAACATCGTGGGCAGCTCAGGCGATGGCTACGGTGGCAACGGCGGAAGCATTGTCCGGTATGCACTTTTCCACACACCCGCCACACCCATTTTCGACCAAAACGGCGACTATGCCGATCTGCCCGCGTTTCCGGCTTACTTCGGCGATGGCTACAACCCGGTTGGACTGGCCCAAAAACAGGATAATAAAGAACAGCAATACCGTGTTTTCGGCGATATTTTCGGGGAGTGGCAAGTAATTAAAAATCTGCGCTTCCGGACGTCAGCCGGGCTTGATCTCAACATTGTTAACCGTAAAATTTTCAACGAAAACTGGGGTACAAACAACCGCATTAATAGTCCGTCGACGCTGGTCAATCGGTTCAGCCCCGCCAGCACAGTGACCTGGAATAACACGCTGAATTACGACATTACAGTGGCCGAAAATCATCAGATTACGGCTCTGGCAGGCACCGAAGCGATTCGCAGCGTTAGCCGCGACATTGGCGGTTCGGACCGTAATTTCATCGACCAGGTCGATAACCTGCGCTATCTGGGCCAGGGAGCCGACATTACGGGGCGGCAGTCGTTCGAGGGTGATTCTCGCTGGGCCTTGTTTTCGCTGTTTGGCCGCATTAACTACGGATACAAAGACAAATATTTAGCGTCGGTCAATGTTCGTCGCGATGGTTCGTCGCGGTTTTCGCCCACCAATCGGTACGCGAATTTTTTCTCCGGCTCGGCAGGCTGGAACATCGACCGGGAAGACTTTTTTCAACCGTTGGCCAACACCATCTCCCAGTTGAAACTGCGGGCCAGCATCGGTCAGTTGGGCAATCAGGACATTGGTAATTATCCCTACGCGTCGCTCGTTGGCAGTGGTTATAACTACGTATTAGGTGCCAGCCAGCAAACGGTGGCCGGTTACGCAGTTGTGAGCCGGGGCAATAGCAACGTTAAATGGGAATCATCGACCCAGACAGATATTGGTCTGGAAATAGGCTTTTTACGTAATAAAATTCAACTCACCGCCGATTATTTCATCAAGCAAACGTCCGATATTCTGGTACCCATTCCGGTTCCTAAATCAGGCGGAAGCGCGGCTGCACCGTACGTTAATGCCGGTCGGGTTGAAAATCGGGGCGTTGAACTGGATCTGATCTACCGGGATAAGAAAGGGGATTTCTCCTACGACATTACGGCCAATGCGTCGTTCATTCGTAATAAAGTGCTGTCTCTTAGCGACGGGCGACCCATTCCCGGCGGCCGGATTGACAACGGCGTCTTCGCAACACTGACCGAACCCGGCACCCCAATTGGCTCCTTTTATCTGCTCCAGCAGGACGGCATTTTTCAGAATGAAGGCCAGATTTTTACCAGCGCGTTTCAGGGAAATAACATCAAACCGGGTGATGTTCGCTTCAAGGATCTCAACGGCGATGGTCTCATCAATCAATTGGACCGCTCGCACGTGGGCAGCCCGATTCCAACGCTCACGTATGGATTGACGGCTAATCTTCAATGGAAAAATTTCGATCTGTCAGCCTTTTTTCAGGGCGTATCGGGCAACAAAATTTACTATCAGGTGGCCACGGATATCGAAGGTTTTTATCGAGCGTTTAACGTAACGAAACGCGTTGTTGACGGACGTTGGCGGGGCGAAGGCACCAGCGATACCCAACCGCGTGTATCGTGGAGCGGGTCGGCCAATAACAAGCAGCCATCGACTCGTTTTCTGGAGAACGGAGCATATACGCGCCTGAAAAATCTTCAGCTTGGCTATACATTGCCGGGCGCGCTCACTAAAAAAATCGGTTCCACCAGCGTGCGGGTTTACGTAAGCGGTCAGAACCTGTTCACGATCACAAAATATCCCGGTCTCGATCCTGAACAGCAAAGCAGCGACAATGTCAACAACGAGCAGTTCAGGGGCGATGTGGCCGTGGGCATCGACTGGGGTACCTACCCAAGTGCTAAAACCTACACCATCGGCTTAAACGCGAGTTTTTAGGGCAATTCGTTATGAAAAAGATAAGCACAATTTTATTCTCTGTACTACATCGGGTTGAACCCCGGTGCAAGTCATTTTTTGTGAAAGGCAGGCTCTCACGTAAATCATCTCGTCTGAAAGACAATGACTTGCGCCGGGGTTCAGCCCGGTGTATTGCAACATCATTAATGGTCTTCCTGCTGCTTTCAGCCAGTGGTTGCTCCAACTTCCTGAACGAAGAGGTGCGGGCGGCTTATTCGGAAGAGACGTTTTATAAAACGCAGGCACAAGCAGTGCAGGCCCTCAATGCGGCCTACCAAACGCTCACGTTTTCATCAGACAATAATCGTCTGTGGGTGTTTGGCGACGTAGCGTCGGATGATGCCGCGAAAGGGGGCGACCCCGGCGATCAGGCCGATATTGGGTTGATTGACGACTTTACGGTCTTTCCTAACAACGGCCCGGTTGAATCTCAGTGGGGTATATTATACGAAGGAATCAGCCGTTGCAACCGGGTCATTCAGCAGGTGCCAACGATCACGATGGCCGATGACCTGAAAGCGCGGATTCTGGGCGAAGCGCGGTTTCTGCGGGCGTTGAATTACTTCTATTTAGTTAATATTTACGGGCCGGTTCCGGTGCTTCTGGAACCGAAAAATGCCGATCAGCTTCAGATTGAGCAGTCGTCGGTGGCAGACGTTTATACGACGGTAATTGAAGCCGATTTGCAGGAAGCCATCAAGAGCTTACCTGCTTCATATAGCGGTGGCGATGTGGGCCGGGCTACTAAAGGAGCCGCTCAGGCATTATTGGCGAAGGCGTATTTGTACGAGGGCAAGTGGCAGCAGGCTGCCGATGCCGCCGGACAGGTAATCAGTAGCGGTCTTTATTCGCTACTACCCTTTTATGCACAGAACTTCAGCCAGGATGCCAAAAATAGTACCGAAACGATTTTTGCGGTGCAGCATCTGACAGGTCAGGTTCCATTCACAGGTAATCGACTGAATCAGTGGTTCGCTCCCCGAAACACCGAAAACGGCTACTTCTTTAACGTACCGACGCAGAATTTTGTCGATGCGTTCGAGAAAACAAGCGCGGGCGTATTTGATCCGCGTCTGGATTATACAGTGGCGCGAGCGGGCAAACCTTGGATTGACGGAACGCCGTATGATCCAATCTGGTCGCCGACGGGCTATCTCAGCAAAAAGCACGTTCAGCCTGTGACGGAGGTTCCCAAAAGTACAAAGGGCGATGGCAACCTGAATTACGTCGTGATCCGTTATGCCGACGTACTGCTGATTCAGGCTGAAGCACTGAACGAAGCGGGTCGGTCGGCTGACGCACTGGTGCCGCTGAATCGGGTGCGGAAAAGGGCGCGGGAAAGCTATCTATACGATACGGGCTTAGCTGCGACAGCCACGCCCGCTGTTCCGGCGGGTTTGCTCCCCGACGTAACGAACGCCACTCAATCGAGCCTGCGCGAAATTATCCGGCACGAACGCCGGGTAGAATTGGGCTTCGAGTTTCACCGCTATTTCGACATCATGCGTTATGGCAAAGAGTACGCCCAAGCCGCTTTGCGCGACAAGCCGTCGTTCAAATACGAAACCAACCGCTACTTCCCGATTCCGCAGAGCGAACGGGATACTAACAAGAAACTACGTCTTTAACTCTGTTTATGTTCACTAATTAATTCGTTAAAAATCAGTACACTTATGAAAAACTTACCCATTTCAACCAATGCGATGCTACGCGGGTTGCTGGCCTTTTGCCTAATGCTGGCTGTATTTCAAGCCTGTAAAAAAGCGGATGATCCAGTGGTCATCCCCATTAACAAAACCGCTCTCAAAGCCCGGCTCGACAGTGCTAATGCACTCTTTAACGGAGCTGTTGAAGGTACGGCAATAGGTCGCTTTGAAGCTGGCTCGAAAGCTGTTTTTAAAACCGCTATCGACGCGGCTACAACGGTTAACAACGACAATAATGCAACGCAAACGTCTGTTACGAACGCTACGGTGAACCTCGGCCAAGCTATGACGACCTTCAGAGGCAAGCAGGTAGCCGAAATTGCTCCTGACAAACTTATTCTGCATCTGCGTCTTAACGGAAATACCAACGATGCGTCAGGGAAAGGCTTTAATGGAACGCTAAAGGCTGGCGGTGCTCAATGGGGAGCGGGTTTGCCTGTTCTCACAGCCGACCGGTTTGGCGTGGCGAATCAGGCGTATCGTTTCGATAAAGGCGGTAACATCGAAATTCCATACAATCCGGTGTTGAACCCAGCTAAAGAACTTAGCATCAGCATGTGGATTCGCCGGGATAGCAGCCGGGCAGATAACTATCTACTGGCTCTAAACCGCTGGAATGGTTATAAACTCCAGTTGCAGGGCGCGAACAAAGTGTTCTTTACCGTAAAAACAACGAACGGCGCAAAAGATAAAGACAATGAGTCGGTGACGCTCGCCCGCAACAAGTGGTACCATATTGCTGTGACGTACAAGTCGGGCGAAATGAACTTCTACATCGACGGAACATTAGTGAAAAGCTGGACCGACGTAATGGGCGACCTGGCTCCCGTGAAAAGCAATATCAACCTGACAATCGGGCAGGATTTGCCAACCAGTCTATATCAAAATAACGAGAAAGACGACGCCGACGGAAACAACTTTAACGGTCCCTGGGGCGGTTACTTCGCCGGTGACATGGACGATATCAGAATGTATAACGCGGTGCTGACGAGCACTCAGATTACTTCGCTTTACAACGCTGAGAAGAGTCAATAGTATCTGCTTATGGAACGCTGATTTTTATGATTACTATGGTTGGCTAAATGAATCGTAGTAATCATAAAAATCAGCGTTCTATTATTAATATGTAGTTTGCTGCTGTTATGCAAAAAGTCTTACTGATTATCAGTGTGTTGTGGTTAACGGTGGGCGGTTGTCGGCAGAAGCAGACCGAAAGACCATTACTGTTCTGGTGCTCCAACAATGCCGGTGAAATTACATTCGCCCGCGAGTTTACGGACCGCTGGAAGCGCGAACACCCCGACAGACCACTACGTTATCAGCCTATTCCTGAGGGTCAGTCGAGCGAGGAGATTATTCTGGCGTCGGTGGTGGGCAAAACCACCCCCGATATTTACGCCAACATGTGGCAGGGCAGTGTTGAAATGTACGCCAAAGCGGGTGTGCTCGTACCGCTCGACACCATCCCCGGTTTCATGGATTTTCTGCGCGAACGCTGCGACAGTGCTGTCATTCAAGAGGTTACGTCGACAGATGGGCACATTTATCAGGTTCCCTGGAAAGTGAATCCGATCATGACCATGTGCAACATACGCCAAGTCAATGAAAACGGCATGAAAGGGCCGCCGTATACGTATTCCAGTTATTTGACCGCCGGTAAACAGCTTAAAAAAGATGTAAACGGCGATGGCTACATGGATAAATGGGTGGGTTACACCGAAGTGAAGGTCATATGGTATCAGCGATTTTTTAACTTTTATCCACTCTATCTGGCCGCTTCCAATGGCGGTTCATTAGTAAAAAATAACCGGGCCGCTTTCAATAATAAATACGCTATCGAGGTATTCCGATTTCTGCAAAAAATATACCGCGAGGGTTACTTCCCCAAAGAAAAGCTTTCATCGGCCCGCGACCCGTTTCTGGATCAGCGCATTGCTACGTCGTTTACCGGGCCGTGGCAGGTCGGCTTTCTGGAACGATATAAGAATCCGAACCTCAGCTACGACACCTGGCCAATGCCCGTGCCCGACAACCACACCGGACCGGCCTATACCTATGGTGACCCCAAAAACATTGTCATTTTCAATACGTGCCCCGACCCAAAAGCGGCCTGGGCGTTTATCAAAACATTGGTCGACAAACCCGGTGATTTACGGCTTATGGAGCTAACGGGGCAGTTCCCGCACCGGCGCGATGTGGACACTGACCCGTATTTCGGACCATTTTTGAAAAAGAACCCGAAACTACTGCCCTTTGCCCGACAGTCGCGCTACATTAAAGGCGTGGATAACAGTGAGTTAATTGTGGAAGTGTTCGATATTATTTCGCAGGAGTACGAAGCCTGTGTCGTATACGACCGAAAAACGCCCGAAGACGCCATCCGTGATGCCGCCAATGCCGTTGATGTTTTATTGGGCAATTAACGTATGAAAAAACTCACTCCCTACTGGCTGGTTTCGCCCTACATTCTGTATTTCTGCGTATTCGTGGCGTTTCCGGTGGTGTTCTCTGTAATACTCACGTTTCATAGCTGGAACATCATCTCACCGATGAAATTTGTCGGGTTGGAGAATTACAACCGCCTGATTCGGGACCGGCTGTTCTGGCAGGCGATTTACAACACGCTGCGGTTTCTGGTGGTGCATATCCCTCTGCAAATTGTAATAGCCCTGACGCTGGCCGAGTTTCTGAACCAGAAAATTCGGGGAAAATCATTTTTTCGGGCTGCTTTTTTCCTGCCCGTCATCGTATCAGGTGTGGTTGTTACGATTCTGTGGCAGCAGCTTCTGGGGTTCAACGCCGGTATTTTGAACCGGGTTTTAACGGCTATGTCAGTGCCTAAAGTTGCCTGGCTCGAAGACCCCGACATCGCCATGTACGCCATTGCGCTGATGGCTACCTGGAAAAACGTCGGCCTCTACGTAATTCTATTTCTGGTCGGGCTTCAAACCGTGCCGATTCAGTATTATGAAGCCGCCGATATGGAGGGCGCGACCCATTGGCAAAAGTTTCGGTACATCACCCTGCCAATGATTAACCCAACCATATTTATGGTCGTCGTTCTGTCGACAATTGGCGGATTTTCACTCTTCATCGAACCATATATCATGACCGAGGGCGGGCCGCTCAACAGCACCCTTTCGGCGGTGATGTACATCTACAAACAGGCCTTTCAGTATTATCACATGGGTTACTCGGCCACACTGGGGTTCTTTTTCGCCCTGCTGATTCTGGTTGTTGTCGCCATTCAAAAACGCTACGTCGAGCAGGAAAACTAAAGAGCGAAAGAGCGAAGGCCATCCGGTAGGTTTTCGCTTCGGCCCGGTTTCACTCTTTGACTTATTCACTCTTTACTTATGAAACTATTCCGATATACCTTGCTCATTCTGGCGGCTCTGTCGTTCATTTATCCGTTTCTCTGGATGATCAGCGCATCGCTGTCGTCGGAGCAGGGTATCGGATCGCTGACGCTGCTGCCTATTGATCTGACAATCCGAAACTACACCACCGTTTTTGAGCGAATTCCTCTTGGGCGCGCCTTTGTCAACAGTGTGCTGGTAGCGCTCGTGACAACAAGTTTGGTATTGGTTTTGGGTGCGATGGTTGGTTATGCGCTGGCGAAGATGCGGTTCCCGGGGCGAAATTTGATTTTTTATCTCATCATTTTCACCATGACGCTGCCCTTCCAGATCACGCTGATTCCCAATTACATCACGATGGTGCGGCTGGGCTGGGTCGATTCGTATTTCGCGCTCATTGTGCCATTCGTCATGAACTCACTGGCTGTACTGCTGTTCCGGCAGGCCTTCGCGGGGTTGCCACAAGCTCTGATTGATGCCGCCCGCATGGACGGTTGTAGTGAGTTGCGAATTATTTTTCAGATACTCATTCCCAACATCATCCCGACTGTATTGACCATTACCATCCTGACATTCATGGGTTTATGGAACGAAGCACTCTGGCCATTAATCGTTATCCGCGACGAATCGACGATGACTATGCCCCAAATGGTGACCCTCTTTTCAGTTGGTGGCCGGGCCGATGCGCAACTGGGCGTTAAGATTGCCGCAGCCGTCATGCTGGCCATGCCAATTCTGATTGCCTACCTGTTTTTTCAGAAACATTTTATCCGCAGCATGGCCTCGTCGGGTTTGAAAGATTAATGACTGCGTCAACGTCTACCAACATGAAAACTAACTATCGCTTACTCTGGATTTTTCTATTACAGTTTCCACTTCTGTCGGTATCCTGTAAAAAAAACCAACCCACTCAGCTTACGCCGGATACGGGCCGAATTGTAAACACCATTCATCTCGACCAGTTATACCAGCCCGTTAAGCTGAATGGTGCCGACGTGGGGCTGATAAATATTTATAGCGAATACCCTGATTATAAATGGGTTGCAGATGATGATGAAGGAGCGGCCTGCGTGGATGACATCGCCCGAACAGTTCTGTTTCTACTCCATGAACCCGATTCGTCAACCAACACCGGCAAACAGGATAAACTGCGTAAACTGACCGAGTTCGTTTTGCAAATGCAGTCCGAAAACGGGTATTTCTACAATTTTATCTTCGGCAATGGGGTCATCAATAAAGCAGGCAGCACCAGCATCAACCAGCCCGACTGGTGGTCGTGGCGGGCGTTGTGGTGCCTGACCGAAGCGTATTCCTATTACAAAACAACAGACCCGGTTTTAGCTGTACGTCTGCAAACAGCCAACCATAGGCTGGTGGCAAATATGATTCGGGACTTCGGTTCTAAATCACAAGCCTATAACTTCGTTCAGGGTGTGAAAATACCAACCTGGCTGCCCTACGGTTCCGGCTCCGATCAGGCGGCCGTGATGATTCTCGGTCTTCTTAACTACCAGCAGCAAACGCCTGACAGTCAGACATTGGCATTAATAAACAAGCTGGGCGATGGCATTGTGCAGATGCAGTTCGGTGGCCCAAATCAAGTGCCTTATGGTGCCATTTTGAGTTTCGACAATGGCTGGCATGCTTACGGCAGCGATCAGTCGTACGCGCTGCTGCGTGTGGGGAAAGCCTTGAATAAGCCCGACTGGATTGCCGCAGCGAAGCGGGAAATCGACAATTTTTACCCGTTTCTGCTGCGCGAGGGTTTTCTGGAATCGTTTAGCGTCAGCCAGCAGGGAACGGACGTATCGTTCGTTAAAAAGTCGCGATTTTCGCAGATTGCTTATGGCGTTCGGCCAATGGTTTGGGCCGCGCTCGAACTGTACGACCAAACGAAAGATGCTCAATACGTTACGCTGGCCGGGCAATTGGCGGGCTGGTTTCTGGGGAATAATCCGGCTAAAGCCATCATGTACGACAAAGCGACGGGGCTGGGTTTCGATGGGATTTCATCAGATACAAAAATCAACAAAAATTCGGGAGCCGAGTCCACCATCGAGGCCCTGCTTGCATTTCAACGGCTTGAGAACTACCCGGTTGCGGTCGCTCAGGCAAATAAATACCCTTGATTATGGCAGAAGTTAAATTAGTACACATTGCCAAAGCGTATGAGAACGGGCCGCGCTCGGTTGGGCCGCGCGTGATTCGGGACGTGAATATTACGGTAAACGACCATGAATTTCTGGTGCTGGTCGGGCCGTCGGGCTGTGGTAAATCGACGTTACTGCGCATGATCGCGGGTTTGGAGGAAATTACTGAGGGCGATTTGCTGATTGATGGAAAGCGTATCAACGACGTACCGCCCAAAGACCGCGATATTGCGATGGTTTTCCAGAATTACGCGCTGTACCCGCACATGACCGTATTTGATAATATGGCATTTGGATTGAAACTGGCGGGTCTGCCGAAAGACGAAATCCGGCAGCGCGTGAACCGGGCAGCTACTATGCTCGAAATCGAGCCACTCCTCGACCGGAAACCCAAAGATATGTCGGGTGGGCAACGGCAGCGCGTGGCCATTGGGCGTGCCATCGTACGGAATCCAAAGGTGTTTTTGTTCGATGAACCGCTGAGTAATTTAGATGCGAAACTGCGGGTACAAACCCGAATCGAGTTGCAGAAACTGCACCGCGAACTGAACGCAACCATTATCTACGTAACTCACGATCAGGTGGAGGCCATGACGCTTGGCGATCGGATTGTGGTTCTGCGCGACGGCGATATCGTGCAGCAGGACACGCCCATCAATCTGTATAACCATCCAGCAAGCCAGTTTGTGGCCGGTTTTATTGGTACGCCCCCCATGAACTTCGTACCGGGCCACATCGCTGAGGATGCCCCGCTTCGTTTTGCGAGTACGGGTGGTCAGGTGCAGATCGACCTGTCGGAAACGGTGTACGCCAATCGCCTGCAGCCCTATGTGGGTCAGCCAATTACGCTCGGCATCCGGGCCGAGCACCTGAGCGATCAACCGTCCGCAGCAAAGTCCGTCCATCAGCAGCACGTCACGGTGGAGTCGGTCGAAAACATGGGCAATGAAACGCTGGTCTACTGCCCGGTGGATGCGGGTCGATTGATTGCCCGATTGTCGGCAGGGTATCGCGCTACGTTTGGCCAGCCCGTCGATTTATTCTGGGATCTCGATAAATGTCACTTTTTTGATGCCGCAACGGGACTGGTAATTTGACTATATCTGACCACTTTCAGTGCCCACCCGCCAACGCAAGAACGCAAAACACATCCACAACCCATAGACCCAGCGGTACCTCCCGGCTTTTGCCGACGGCTACTTTTATGACTGTCCAAGAGAGAAATCCCCAAATCAATCCCTGCGTGATAGAGTAACTGAATGGAATAAGGACGAGGGCCAGAAAGGCAGGCAGAGCGTCGTCTAACTTTCCCCAGTCAATTCGGGTAATGGGTTTCATCATAAACGCCCCGACCAGTACCAACGCCGGAGCCGTTGCAATGGCCGGAATGACCGCTAGCAGGGGCGAAAGAAATAAAAAGGGTAGAAAACAGCAACCCGCCACAATCGCCGTTAGTCCCGTGCGTCCGCCCTGTGCAATACCCACCGCCGACTCGATATAGGCCGTGCCGGGACTGGTACCAAATACACCTGCCAAT
>JANPJE010000033.1:0-9651 GCA_031425355.1 Spirosoma sp.
CAATTATACAATTCATCAGAACGGAAATATGGCATTCGTTGCCTACGATCAGACCCTCATTGACAGTCACGGAAAAACAACGTCGAAAGAATCCAGAACCCTTGAAAAACTGAACGGCCAGTGGAAAATCATTAACGTGACAGCACTCACTAACCTGAAAAGCTTTGGGTTAGCGCAGAAAACGCCTTGAAAAAATAGGTCAATGAAAAAAGGGCCGGATGATAAGTCCAGCCCTTTTTTGTGTAATACTATCAGATTCTCAGACCGCGCGTGCAGCCTCACTAACAGCACAGACTTAGCCAAATTGCTTCACTAACCCTTCCAACGCGTGCAGCGGCTGAACACCCGACTGCCGCCAGACAATTTTGCCGTTTTTAAACAAAATCATAGTCGGAATGCTCCGAATCTGGTATTGCTGGGCGGCCGCCTGGGCTTTGTCGACGTCAATTTTGACCACGCGAACTTTGTCGCCCGCGCGCTCGGTGAGTTGTTTCAGGATAGGTGCCTGTTGTTTACAGGGGCCGCACCAATCAGCGTAAAAATCGACCAGAACGGGTTTGTCGCCCTGAATAAGGTCTTTGAAAGATTGTTTGTTCATAACGATTTGAGGTTTTTGGTTTGAGGTTTACCGTTGGCTGACGCAAGAGTAGCTGACGCCGGTCCGGTCAGCTAACCGTAAACCTCAAACCGTAAACCATTATTATTGTTCTTTATTCACTGGCTCGCTCATAATGGTATGACCCATCTTGTCGCGCTTGGTACGTAAGTATCGCTCGTTGTGCGGATTGGACGCAATCTCGACGGGGACCGTATCAATTATTTCCAGCCCGTAGCCCATCAGTCCTGCCCGTTTTTTGGGATTGTTGGAGATAAGCCGGAGTTTACGAACGCCGAGGTCCCGCAGAATCTGCGCCCCAACGCCATAATCGCGGGAGTCCATTGGCAAGCCAAGTTCGAGGTTGGCTTCGACCGTATCAAGACCCGTCTCCTGAAGTTTGTAGGCTTTCAGTTTATTAAGCAGACCGATACCCCGCCCTTCCTGAAACATATAAACCACTACGCCTTTGCCCTCAGCTTCGACCAATTGCATGGCGGCATGAAGCTGACCACCGCAATCGCAGCGGCAGGAGCCAAAAATGTCGCCCGTAACGCAGGAGGAGTGAACACGTACCAGTACCGGCTCGTTTGGCTCCCAGGTCCCTTTTACGAGCGCGAGATGCGTGTCGCCGGTATTGCTTTGTTTATAGGCAAATAGATCGAAATGACCCCATTGCGTCGGCATGTCAACGCCAATCTCGCGCCGGATCAGCGTTTCCGTGCGGAGCCGGTACTCAATTAAATCTTGGATACTGACGAGCTTCATGCCAAACCGGTCGGCTAAAATGCGCAGTTGCGGCAATCGGGCCATTGTTCCATCTTCGTTTAGTACTTCAATCAGCACACCCACCGGCGCAAGGCCCGCCAACTTGGCCAGATCAACGGCGGCTTCGGTATGGCCCGCCCGTCGAATGACTCCGCCCTCAACGGCACGTAGCGGAAAAATGTGTCCCGGTCGACCCAGATCGTCGGGCGTGGTGCTGCGATCTACTAATGCCTGAATGGTTTTGGAGCGGTCGGACGCCGAGATGCCCGTTGTGCAGCCATGTCCCAGTAAATCGACCGACACGGTAAATGGCGTTGTGTGCACCGACGTATTGCTGCTCACCATCATGTCCAACCCCAACTCGTCGCAGCGTTCCTGTGTGAGTGGAGCGCACATCAGGCCACGCGCTTCGCGAACCATGAAATTAACCATTTCGGGCGTAATCATTTCTGCCGCGCAGATCATATCACCCTCATTTTCGCGGTCTTCATCATCCACCACCAGCACAATTTTGCCTGCTTTGATATCGGCGATGGCGTCTTCGATGCGGTCGAGCCGGATGGGAGTCGATTCGATAGGATTGTCCCCGTCTTCAGGCGTGGTTTCAGAATTGGTACTATTATTGCTCATCGTTTTGGTTGATGCGTGTCTGGACAAGTATCTTTGGCAGGCAGATTTACGGTTCTGTTTACACGGAAAACTGATTTTAAGAAAGATACGTTTCGCCGGATGCGAAAATGTCCGCTATGGCCGTTTCTCAGAGATAGAAACAACATTTTATACGAACGATAAAAATTTACCCTTCGTGCGAATTTTAGGACTGTGGCTGCCTTCGGTTAGGGTAAAAACCAGTGTATTGGTTGATTGGCAAATGCTGACTTTGGGGAGCTTGATGCTGTTGGCTGCTCTACCAATTCAGGCGCAAAATGTGTGTATTAATCCACTTTTTAAGGGCGATTTTAAAGTTGATAAGCCAAAGGTATGCGTTGGTTCACCCGTCAATATTATTGCGGTTCCCAACAATTTGAGCAATGCCGGTTATAATTTTCAGTACGATGGCACGAGTTCAATCGATAAGGTTGTGCTCACCCAGGCCAAGTCGTTTACCTACTCGCAGCCCGGCTCCTATACAATTTTGCAGGGTGGAAGCGGAGGGGGAAGCGGAACGGGTACCATTGCCTGTCAGGTGGTAACGGTTCTTGCGCTTGATGCCATTAAATTCAATGTACAAGCCTGCCAGGGTCGCCGGGCAACGGTAACCTCAGAACCATCGACGCTGGGGCAATATGATACGTATGTTATCCGCTGGGGCGATGGAGCCGTTGAAGAGAAAAGCCGGGCCGAGATGCTCATGAACCCGGCCCACACGTATAATAGTGGCGCACCCAGCTCGCCCAGAATATCCGTCGAGGGAATTTATGGGACGATAACCGCGCCGATTTGCAGCAGCCCGCCAACAATTCAACCCGTTACGTTAGTGGCTGCCGCTACCCAACCGGCTATTATCGCCCTGACGACCATCAGCGACAATTCTGTTGAAATCAAATACCAGACCAGCGCGGGCGTTTCGGTGCAGCTCTACCAGAAAACGAATGGAACGTATACCGCAACGGGACAAAATGGTACGGGTGCGGGGGCATTCACCGTTCAGACGGATGCTAAACAGGTGCAATGTTTTCAGTTGGTGACCCAGGATGGCTGCACAAATAATACGACGCGGTCCGACGAGGTATGCAGTTTAGTGCTCGATGCCAAAGCCGCTAATAAACAGAACGATCTAAGCTGGCAACCTTACTCCGGTACACTTTCAGCCACCACTCAATTTCGATACTACCGAATTTCCCGGAACGGCGCACCCACTGGCGGTACGCTAACCAACCGAAATACCACTACGTATGCTGACGCCAACACGATTATTTGTGGTGATTCATATTGCTACAAACTTGAGGCAAGGATTCAGGGGGTTGCCGAAGCCGTTGTCACCTCAAATCAGGTTTGCGTTAACGGTATCAACGGCGATGCGCCGGGCGAAGTAGGGAACGTAATTGTGTCCGTTGAAGATGGTCGTCCGCGCCTGATTACAATGCCACCCCCCACTATTGGCAGTACAGATAGTTTTACAATGCTCGTTAGCCGGGCAACGGGCGCGTCGGGTACGTTCCAGCAAGTTGCCGCGCTCGACCGAAAAAGCACGTTCACCGACGACAATGCGAATGTATCGGCTGGCTCCTACTGCTATCAGGTTGTTTATCAGACCAGTTGTGGTTTGTCGTCATCCCCGTCGAAGCCGGTTTGTACCATATTTCTGGAATCAAAATCAAGTTCGGGCATTGACTGGAACGCCGATTCGCCGTTTGCTCCCGATTTGATTGACAACTACGTAGTGGAAGTTGCCGACTCGATAAATGGCAGTAACGGTGCTCAATATCCGGTAGGAAAGACGACCCGGTTTGAGCCTGACCCCAACGACCCGAACCTGCAACAGCAACGCTACCGAATCATTGTCACCTCAACGACGGGAGCCATCAGCTACTCCAACTTTTTCCGTTTCCAGCGGGACGTGAAAATTTTTGTCCCTGAGGCATTCACACCCAACGGCGATGGCGTGAACGATGAATTGCTGGCTAAAGGGATTTATGTTGACCAGTTTACGATGACCATTTACAACCGATGGGGGGAAGCGGTCTATAACACATCCAGCCGGACGCAAGGCTGGAATGGAACCACGAAGGGGCAACCCGCACCGGCTGGTCAGTATATGTACCGCATCGAGGTGATCGATCTGAAAAACCTGAAAACTGTTCGTACGGGCGCGGTGTTGTTACTACGATGACCAGAGATCGGCGACGTAAGGAGTATACAATCAACTAACTCACAACGAGAATGAATATGATGGATATGTTCGGGAAAATGAAGGAAGTTCAATCCCGGATGAAAGACGCTCAGGAAACGCTTAGTACTATTTCGGAAACGGGCGAATCGGGTGCGGGCTTAGTCAAAGTGACCGTTAACGGACTGAAAAACGTCCTAAAAATCGAGATTGACCCGGATCTGATTAGGCCGGACGATCGCGAAATGTTGCAGGATCTGATCGTGGCGGCTACCAATAAAGCCATGGCAAATATAGAAGGTAAATCCCGTGAACACCTCCGTCAGGCTACCGAAGGACTATTACCGAACATTCCCGGTCTGAATTTGGATGGGCTGATGTCCTGAGTAGTTTGTAAGTTTGCAGTTCGTTGTTTGTGGTTGCTGACGTGACAATATTCATCAGGTTTTAGCAGCGACAAACAACAAACGACAAACAACGAACCAAGTTGGATACCCTTGCCATTGTCATTCTTAATTATAACGGGCAACCGTTTTTAGCGAAATTTCTCCCTACCGTACTTGCCAATGCCAGTGGCCACCCGGTCTACGTAGCGGACAGTGCCTCTACTGATTCGTCGGTTTCTTTTCTCCGGACCAATTTTCCTGCGGTTCGCGTTATCGAACTTCCCCGCAATGAGGGCTATGCCGGTGGCTACAATCTGGCTCTTGAGCAGATTCGTACGCGTTATGGCGGAGCCACATACTACGTGCTGCCTAATTCCGATATTGAGGTAACACCGGGCTGGCTTTCGCCCATGCAGGCGTTGCTGGAAGCGAATCCGCAGATAGCTGCCTGCCAGCCAAAAATCCGGTCATACAGCCAGCGCAATCTGTTTGAACACGCGGGCGGGGCCGGCGGCTTCATCGATTGGTTGGGCTACGTGTTTTGCCGGGGACGGGTTTTTGCTACGTTTGAGCCAGACAACGGGCAGTATGACGACAATCGGCAGGTGTTTTGGGCAACGGGCGCGTGCCTGTTCATGCGGGCCGATGTGTTTCACCAGACCGGGGGATTTGATGCGTCGTTCTTCGCGCACATGGAAGAAATTGACTGGTGCTGGCGCGTTCAGCGGCTCGGCTATCAGGTTTGGGCCTGCGGACAATCGACGGTTTACCACGTTGGCGGGGGCACGCTACACAAGTCCAATCCGCACAAAACATACCTGAACTATCGGAACAGCCTGTTCATGCTGTACAAAAACTGGCCTGCCGACGGGTGGTTGTGGCCTAAAATTCTGCTGCGTTTGGTGCTTGACGGATTATCGTCGGTGCTGTTCCTGAAAGTGGGACAATGGCGCGATGTAGTGGCTATTCTACGAGCGCACTTTGCCTTTTATGGACGACTGCCTGAACTTAATCGCCAACGCATTTTGCTGAAAAAGAAGCAAACGACCGAGGTTCATTTGTACCCGCGCAGTCTTGTCTGGCAGTATTTTGCGAAGGAAAAAAAGACGTATCAGGAAATGATGAATTATAAAGTATGAATGTGAAAATCTACATTACCATTCATGATTGATTAGTAATCATTCTTTTACAGTTCCCAGATGGTCGGATGAGCGTGTCGGCGTAGATGTTTGTTCATTTCCATCCAGAACGCCATAATAAGATATAAAACAACGGGTGAACCCAGCGTTAAAAAGGACGTATAAATAAAGTAAAGCCGAATACTGCTGGCCGATATATTCATCTTTTCGCCCAATCGAGAGCAAACGCCAAACGCTTGACTTTCAACAAAATACCTAATTTTATCCATATTTTTAGTTCGAGAAGCGTGGTAGACTATTGTTCGTTATAATAGAAGGCGTAAACGTCTTCAATTGATAGATTGTTTGCCGTTAACACAAAAAGCCAATATAAACGTAGTGAATATAGTCGAAAACTGGTTCTAACCTACTTGAAGTCGGAACATTTTTCTTTTCTTTGTGTTAGAACGGGGTTAATAACTTGCAAGAGACAATTCACCTCACATTTGTGACAAAGTTCGCTGATTTTCAGGGATGTATCCAACTACTCAGATGCCCTGTTCTCAGTTTTTGCGGCCTTTGTTACTAACCGGCCCTCTTTTTTGTGTTTAATTGTTTAATTGTTTAAGTTTTATGCAAACAGGTGTAGTAAAATTCTTTAACGAAAGTAAAGGTTACGGATTCATTGTTGAAGACGATACCAACCGGGACATCTTCGTCCACATCACCGGCCTGAACGGCGTTACCATTCGCGAGAAAGACCGGGTTCAGTTTGAAGTAGTTGACGGCAAAAAAGGATTAAACGCCGTAAAGGTGAAAAAAATAGACTCAGATTATTAGGATAATAGCGCGTCTGAACACGAACCTGTAACCTCCGTCTGATTTCAGAACGGAGGTTTTTTTGTGATGTCAAGTTCGAGACGAGAACCTGACATCATGACCAATGCTCATTTAAGCAACACCAACTTGGCTCAGTCCAGCCAGCTTTTAACCTCATCGAGTGAGGGCATTTTAGCCTCTAATTTCAACTTTTTTCGTACACCGCCCAGATCGTTGAACAGTTTATTGGGATTGGCTACGCGAAGTTGCTCTACTGTCATAAAGCCTAATTTTTGCACCGCCGGAACCCATTCTGCGGGAACGCCAGCTTCCACGAAATCGCTTTCGTCTGATTGTTGCTGCTTCTTTTCGGGTCGCATCTGCGGAAAAAACAATACGTCCTGGATCGACGGCTGATTCGTCATAATCATTGCCAGCCGGTCGATACCCAGTCCTACGCCCGCCGTTGGGGGCATACCGTATTCAAGTGCCCGCAAAAAGTCTTCGTCTAAGGCCATCGCTTCCTCATCGCCCCGTTCGGCTAAGCGCAATTGCTCCTCAAACCGTTCGCGCTGATCGAGCGGGTCATTCAACTCTGAGTACGCATTGGCAATCTCCTTGCCATTGCAAATGGCCTCGAACCGCTCCACTAAGCCCGGTTTGCTGCGGTGCTTCTTGGTCAACGGCGACATTTCAACGGGATAATCGGTGATGAATGTTGGCTGAATAAGGTTGGGTTCGCAGGCGTCGCCGAACAGTTCGTCAATCAGTTTCGACTTGCCCATCGTGCTGTCCACCCGAATATTACGGTTTTCAGCAACCTGCCGGAGAGCCGCTTCGTCCATCGCTGATACGTCCACGCCGGTATATTCCTGAATGGCCTCGAACATGGTGAGCCGTTTCCAGGGGCGTTTGAAGTCGATAACATTTTCTCCAACGGTAACTTTGGTAGTACCCGCTACGTCGAGTGCCACTTTTTCCACCATTTCCTCGATGGTGTCCATCATCCAGATATAATCTTTGTAGGCAACGTAGAACTCGACCTGCGTAAATTCCGGATTGTGAGTGCGGTCCATGCCTTCGTTCCGAAAATCCTTGGCAAACTCGAACACGCCGTCGTAACCGCCAACAATCAGTCGTTTGAGGTATAACTCGTTGGCAATCCGCATGTACAGCGTCATGTCGAGCGAGTTGTGATGCGTTTGGAAGGGTCGCGCGGCTGCTCCGCCATGAATGGGCTGGAGAATGGGCGTTTCGACTTCCAGATAGCCTTTATTACTCAAGAACTGCCTGATAGAATTGACTAATTTCGTTCGTTTGATGAACACGTCGCGCACCTGTGGATTCACAATCAGGTCAACGTATCGCTGGCGGTAGCGTTGCTCAGGGTCCGTGAAGGCATCATACGTTTCCTTCTCGCCCTGCTCATTCTCGCCCTCTTTCACCACCGGCAACGGACGTAGTGCTTTGTTCAGAATCGTGAATTCCTTCACATACACCGATAACTCGCCGGTTTTTGTGGAGAAAATATGGCCGCGTATACCAATGATGTCGCCAATATCCAGCAGTTTTTTGAAGACCGTATTATACAGTGTTTTGTCCTCGCCGGGGCAAATGTCATCGCGTCGAAAATATAGTTGCATACGCCCGGTCGAGTCCTGCAATTCGGCAAAGGATGCGCTGCCGCTGATGCGAATAATCATGAGTCGTCCGGCCAGTTGAACATTTCCCCAGCGTTCATCGTCGGAGAGGTCCTGTTCAGGCTCAACATCAGAGTTGGGTTCCGGCTGAAAAGCCGCCCGGATGTCGGCAACAGTGGTCGTTACGTCAAATAGGGCAGCGGGGTACGGGTCGATACCCATCCGTATTAATTCCTCGCGCTTTTGACGGCGGTTTATCTCTTGTTCGCTTAGCATTATCTTTTTATTAACCACAGAGACACAGAGAATAAGGAGTCGGGTATCCGACTGACAGCCTTTGTGTTGGTTGTGGTCCGACGCTTTGGTGGTTCTGTGATCCTATTCTTCTGTATACGAGGGTGCAAAAATAGCAAAAAGGATTGGCGTACAGATGTCATTTCTAACGCACTTCGGCAAAAAGATGACCGCTCTACGCCAATCCCTGAAAATAAACCGTTGATGGAAGCCAGTAACCATTGCGCAAATTTTTAGCGGAACAAGCAAAAAAAAATGTGTATCATTGTGCTATCAAAATGATATTACTTATTTGATCTAAATCGTTTACGGAAATGCAGGAAAAACCGCTTACTTCGCTTTCTGGCTACGTACTGTTGCTCGTAGCCGTGCTGTGTTTAATTGCTGCTGCCGGGTTGGCTTTTGCCCGATTCGGCATCGTGCTTCCCGTGTCTCTCTTGCTGCTTTCCATCGTGTTGTTTGTCGGTATAACCGTTATCAACCCGAACGAAGCCGCTGTTTGCACGTTTTTTGGCGATTACGTAGGCACAATGAAACAGGGTGGTTTACGCTGGGTGAATCCGCTTTACAGTAAAGCCAAAATCAGTCTTCGCGCCCGTAACCTCAATGGGCAGACGCTGAAAGTCAACGATAAAATGGGTAATCCAGTCGAAATCGCTGCCGTTGTCGTGTGGCAGGTTAAAGACACCGCCCGGGCGCTGTTTGATGTGGACAACTACGTGAACTTCGTACAGATTCAATCGGAAGCCGCCGTTCGGAAATTAGCCAATTCATACCCGTATGACCACATGGAAGACGAAACTTCGTCGGTAACATTGCGCGATAGCACTGGTCAGATCAACGTTTTTCTGGAGCAGGAACTCAACGAACGGCTCGAACGGGCCGGGGTCGATATTTTGGAAGCCCGCGTAAGTCACTTAGCTTACTCATCGGAAATTGCCGGGGCTATGCTACAGCGTCAGCAGGCATCGGCCATGATTGCCGCCCGTCGCCTGATTGTTGAAGGGGCCGTTGGCATGGTTGAAATGGCGCTGGAACGGCTGGAGAGAAATGGCGTCATCTCGCTGGACGAGGAACGTAAAGCCGCTATGGTGAGCAACTTATTGGTTGTTTTATGTGGCGAGAAATCCGTCATTCCAGTCGTTAACGCCGGAACGCTTTATAATTGAAAAGGAGGAAAGGGAGGAAGGAGGAGAGGGAA
>JANPJE010000034.1:0-11221 GCA_031425355.1 Spirosoma sp.
CACGGTGAACTCCTCCCCGTCGCTAAAGCTCCCCGACTGGGCCGTCAGGCGGCATATGACCGTTTCGAGACCCACCGGGATAACTAATGTCCAGCCCACCACCTGCCCCTGACCGGACGCTACCGTAACGGACGATTGCAAACCCGTTTTCACCAATTTCTGGTTGATCGGTTCGCCCGTTAAAGCATCCATCAGGGCAAGACTCGCCACGACTGGCAACGGTTTGTCGGTGAGGTTATTGACACGGGCCGTTAGCCGGATGGTATCGCCTTCGCGCAGAAAACGGGGTGCGTTGGCGGTAATCATCAGTTCTTTTTGGGTAACAATTTCGCGCTCTAACGTACCGGTCTTCAGGTCTTTCGTATGCGCGAAGGCCAGCAACCGCCAGCGTGTGAGAGCCTCTGGCATGGTGAATTTCAGCACCGCTCTCCCCTGCTCATCGGTTTTGATCTGCGGCAGAAAAAACGCGGTTTCGTTGAAGTTCCGGCGGGGATTCACGGCATCTAATTGTTTGCGATCAGCCACCTTTTCAGCAGCAACCGCTTCTTTCAACTCAACAACGGCGGGTGCGTTAAACGATGCGGCATCCTGCATAGGCGCAGCCTCCATAGCCATCTCCATATTACCACCCCTTTTGGCAACGGCTCCGGTCATTGCCCGTTTGCTGGAGTTCGGTAATCTGCCCATTCCCCCTCCGCTCTCTGCCGCTAACTGGTCATATTTACGTGCTGGCATAGCCGGTTCGGGGCGGTAGCGATAAAATAAGGGCTGGCTATATTGCGCATTGAAACTGCCCGACTGCCAGCCATAAAAAATAGACCAGTATGCCTGATAAAAATCAGTCGGCCAGTCGAGCCGGTCGAAAGCGTCCAGCGAAGCATCGTACAACGTAGCCACCAGTTCAGCCGGTTTCTTGTCTAACCCGCTAATTTTCAGCGTCCATTCTTCGCGTTCGCCAGGTTTGAGTTTGTTGCGAAACGTACTGGTTTCAATCGTGAGCTGCTTGTTGGTGAAGGGCACCGTAACAACCTGCGATTTCTGATAAAGCCTTCCATTCTGAACCATCGCAAAATGCACGGCAAAACCACCGCGCTGCTTTTCAGTAACGGGCAGTGTCACGCGCCGGGGCTTACCGTCGGTTTTTAACCACTCCTGACGAACAACTTTTCGATTCTCTTCGACCGTCATCAGCACCGATGCAGGAAGGCCGTTTCCAATCCAGAAAACAGCTTCTTCGCCCGGTTCGGCGGTTGCTTTGCGTACCTGTATCCAATTGTCAGGTCGGGCCGATGCCGTCGGTTTCTTATCGTTCACAACGGCAAAAAACGCCCG
Source organism: Spirosoma sp. (assembly GCA_031425355.1). Classification (GTDB taxonomy): domain Bacteria; phylum Bacteroidota; class Bacteroidia; order Cytophagales; family Spirosomataceae; genus Spirosoma. Next base: position 1,333 of record JANPJE010000034.1, read on the forward strand.
CTCCTTCGCGGTTTCGCCCGTTGCGTCCGTGACCGTCAATTCTGCTACGTATTCGCCGGGGGTATAGCGGCTCATATCGGGTTTGATGAGCGAGTCGGCCCGGTCAATTGCCTGTTGCTGCACCGGTTCGCCTTTGGGCCACGAACGAGGGTCGTTTTCGTTGGCGTATAAGTCATTCGGGAAAAGTCGCTCGAACTCAGTCCGGCTCAAAAACTGGCGGTCGGGACGATTCCACAATCGGGCACGTAACGGGCGGGTTGGCGGTTGTAGCCGATAAATGATTAAGGTACCCGTTGCCGACACTTTCTCGCCCGCCTGGTTCGTGATCCGAATGGGGAACGGAGCGGGTTTGTCGATTTCTATCTGCGCCGGGATGGCCAGACTGACCTGCAAAGCCGAATAGCCGACCTGTATCGTTTGAGTTGCACTGCGCGTTTCGCCTGCCCGGTCTGTTACGTCGATGGTTACTTCGAAATCAAAAATGGTCGTTTCTTCCCGCGCTTTGTCGCGGTCGGGCGTAGCGGTAAATGACAGACTGATATTGCCCTGTGCGTCCGTTTGGGTTGTTCCGCTGGCAATTTCGGCCTGGCTGTTATTCCGAGGCCCTCCTCCCCTATACCACCAATCCCAGCGTGGCCGCAGTTTACGCACCACCCGAAAACGAACATTGGCGCCATCGACAGCCGCGCCCGAAAAGGTTTTAGCGTCGGCGGTGAGAGTAACGATCTGACCCAGCTTGACTGCCTGTCGGATGGGTTTCGCTTTGACTTCAAACGTTGGTCGCTTGTATTCTTCCACCCGAATGTTAACACTGCCAAAGGGTGTTTGCAGCGTCATAAGACCCGTGAGCCGCCCGATGGGTGCTGTAAGATTGGCCGTGAACGTACCGAACTCATTGGTTTTTACGGCCTGTTTACCTATCCGTTCGCCGTTTTGGTCAAGCAATTCAATATCGACGTCACGGTTGGCGATAATGGCGAACCGGTTCGTTTTGCCGTCGTACAGAAGCCCTTTCACATAAATCGGCTGGCCCGGTCGGTAAATGGCCCGGTCGGTGAACAGTTTTGCATGAGTCTGGATTTGCTCTTCCTGCTGACCGTTGGAATAGCTATTGACATACTGCTGTTCGGTGAGCAGAGTGTCGTTGCCGGACGTAATCATGTAATGAAAACCCGTCTGTTTTGGCATGACTTCCTGCATCACATTTACCCAACCGTCAGCATTGGTCAGGAACGAATTTCGACCCTGAACCGGCATTTGTGCTGTCTGACCAACCATCTGAACCCGTGCATTTTTCACGGGTTCGCCCGTCAGCCGGTTTGCGACGAACAGGGTTTGCGTTGGTTCGCTGTGGTTGTTGGCCCGCAGGACATACCCAAGCGAAGAGACAGAAAACGTTGCGTATTGAAGCGTTTCTATTTTATCCCGAAACGCATTTTCGGTCGTGATTAGCACAACATACAGACCGAGGGGCAAACCAGCCATCGGTATCTCGACAGAATGACTATTAAGATCGCCATCATCGGGCAGCGTCACTGATTTCTCCGCTATTTCAGGGCGTTTAAGCCATGTGGTGTACAGCTTCTTCCGCCCCTCTTCATTCCGTAATGCGTTCGCGTACGTTTGAATCTCCGACGTACTGAGCCGAACAACCCGATAGAGTAATTTGTTGACGTTCTGATAGTTAACCAATGCCCGAAACGCCTGGTCAGGCATATTTACAGCCTCAACCTGTATCGAGAAGGTCGGCGTTTGCAACTGCCTTAACAGTTGAACGGCCTGTTTTCCAGAAAGTGCCTTTGGAAACCGTTTGATTAAATCCTGATAAATATCAGCGGCTTTTTTTCGGTTCCAGCGCGTTGGCTTATCCTGATCCAGCGTTGGGTCTTCGTCCTCATCGACCGGGCGGGCTCGCTCGCCATTGTTCACCAGAAATGCAGCTAACCGATAGGCATAAACCGCTTCGGTTGGGGTGTTTTTATAGCGGACAATTTGTTTGTCGAGCGTTTGTTGAAAGAGCGAATCCTTGTCAGGAACAACGCTGTGTCGATGCACAAACGACAAACGTAATACGTCGGCATCCGCCAGTGCGTCGGGGTTTGTGTCGGATAAATGGAAGGCTATTAATTGCTGATATAACTGTAGTGCCTGATAGCGTCCTGACAGGGAATCGCGGCTTTGGATGGACAATCGGGCAAACACGTCTGGCCCGGCGAGGTAATCGGGCTGGTCGAGTTCAAAGCGAAAAACTGGCTTCAGCAGGTCAGGTTCAGTGTTTTGGAAAAACTCACTAGCGCGATGGGTGAGCAAATCGTAGAGCGTTGGCCGGAGCGGGCGGGCATCGGCGTCACCCCTTACAAGCAAACTCTCGTAAGCGGCAATAGGCGTTTTTTGCAATAAATCTTTTGGCTGAACAGACGCCAGATACGACGTAGTAACTGCGTCGATGAGTTGGTGAGCATCCCAGGCTGTAAAATCAGCCGTTGAGTCGGCTGGCGACGGCGATTGATTGGACGTGGCGTTTGCTACGCCTTTTCCGACGATAGCCCGGTTATAGAATTTGTAGCGATTTTGCTGGAAATACTGCCAATACGCATCAGCCAGCACCGATTGCATCACCGACCGCGCCGGTTCGGGCGTTTCCACAACATCGGCCCGAAGCGAGCGAATCAACTCTTTGTAGCCTTCCTCGTCCGAATAATTGCGAAAAATCAGCCGATACATGGCCGCTTTTGCCATCTGCGGGTAATTACGAGCGGCTTTAGCTTCTTTGTATATTCGGTTGGAAATGCCCAGGGCCGATTGAGGCAACCCCTTTTTCGCTAATGAGTCGGCGCGTTTCCAGTCACGGGCATAATCGGACTGCGGGCGGTTTTGCGCCGACGCAGCCAGGGCAATCAGGGCAATTAGTATAAAAAAAACAGACAGGTACGAATTCATGGTTTATGGCAGCGAACGGTTGTTGGGATAGATGCAGATGGTGGTCTTTTTCCACAACGTTCGCTACTATGACTCTGGTTTGCCCGAAAGGGTTTAATCCGTTTTCGTCCCTATCTTTATCCCAACCCGAACACATAACCGTTACTACTATGCCTGCGATCTTCCTGTTATTTGCGTATCTTATTTCTTTTTCGGCACCGCCGAATCCCCCAAAAACCTATCCGGTCGGTCAGATTAAAACCAACATGGGTGAAATTCTTTTCTGGCTGCATGACGAAACGCCCACCCACAAAGCCAGTTTTATCAAGTTAGCCAACGAAGGTTACTGGGATACGCTCACGTTCAACCGGGTCATCAATAATTTTGTAGCGCAGGGCGGCTGCCCCGATACACCGGCGGGATTTTCGGATTCGCCCTACCTGCTAAAACCAGAGTTCAACTCCGCCCTGAAGCACGTGTATGGAGCCGTGGGTGCCGGGCGCGACAACAACCCGGATAAACTCTCTGCCGGTTGCCAGTTTTACATCGTGCAGAACAAAAAGGGACTTGCCCGTCTCGACAATAACTACACCGTGTTCGGACAGGTTTTTAAAGGTATGGACATCATCGACGTTATTGTAGCCGTCAAAACCGACACGACGAACACGCCCTTTTCGCCGATCAAACTAGATATTAACGTACTGAATTTGACGGCTTCGGAGTTGAAAAAGCAGGGTTATACGGTTAAAAGGGTTGATTGAACACAGAGTGGTCCGCCATTGCGGCACAGAGAACACAAAAAGAAGCTGTTTAAATTTTTTGAATCGACTTAAAATTAGGCGTGTGTTTTTGTCATTCCGAGGAACGAGGAATCTCAAGCTTGACTTATAAGCGACTTTGAGATTCCTCGTTCCTCGGAATGACAAAAACACACTCATTTTTGAGCGTAAACCGAAAGTTTAAACAGGCTCAAAGTAATTTTTAACATTCTTTGTGTTCTCTGTGCCGCAATGGCGGACCACTCTGTGTTTAAATAGTCTTACTGTTTCAGCAGAAACGCCGTTAAATCAGCGAGTTGCTGGTTGTTCAATCCCATTGCCGTTGGGTCGGGCATAAGGCTGGTTTTGTACTGGCGACGCGAAAAAACCTCATTCGTGGGGATGGTGTGCTTCGGCCCTTTAATCCCTTTTATCACGATTGATTGTGAGCCGTCGCTGACCAGGAATCCGTAGTACGTCTGTCCCTTTCTTGTGGTAATCAGCCAGGGTTCATAACCAAAGGCAATGCCCGCGCTGGGGTGTATTATGGCGTCTAACAAAGCGTTTTTATCAAATTTCTTATGGATTTGGGTTAGCTCCGGTCCGACATCTTCGCCCTGCTGTCCGTGTTTGTGACAGGTAGCGCAATTGGTTTTGAACACCGTCCGGCCTGTCCGCTCATCGCCCGTGAGCAAGGCGATCTGCGCAATTTCAGGGTCGGTGCTGCCCGATGCCACTCCACTTGTTACGTTCGCCGGGGCAGTCTCGGAATCAACCGGTTTCGCCGAACGCGCTACGACGGGTGCAGTTTCCGTTACAGTTGGAGCTTCCTGTTTTACCGAAAAGTACTCTTTAGCCATCGTCCGAACGCTCTGATCAGGATTTTTCAGGAGCGTAGCCGTTACCGCTTTGATCAATTTGTCCGACAGTTTTTTGTCAGCCGCCAGTCCGACCAGAATTTTGCCGCCTTCGGGGTCGCGGGCCATCTCCAGCGCAGTTCTTCGTTTTTCAGTATCGGTTTTGTATTCGTCCAGGAGTATTTGCCGGTTCGCCAGCATCTTCTGCTCCTCTGCCGAAACTTTCGTTGGCATCACCTCCTCCCAGTTCAGGAACGTAGCCCAGTCATTGCCGCGCCGGAAACCCAGCCAGTACGTTGCCTGGTCGGCTACGGTTTTATCGGCTACTTTCGACAAATCGACCATCGCTTTGGCCGCCTGCTGGCTTTTAATGAACCCCAACGTAACAAGGGCCTGTTGCCGGGCTACAGCCGCAAGCGACGGATTTTCGGCCCGTTTTTTCAGCATGGCCACGGCAGAGGGCGGGTGTAGTTCCCAAACGAGATTGGCCGTTCGCTGGTCCCATTGAGACGGATCTTCGGGCATCGTCGCGCGCAAATCGGCGAACAGGCTCTCTTCTTTTCCATCTGCCGCCTGACCGAGGGCGTTCAAATACCACCTATCCTGCCCATCATAGCCTTTTACTAAATTCATCAGAATATAGCGGCACTCGTCAAACGGAACATCGCGCAGGGCAATGGCAACTTCGCGCCGAACGGCAGCACTCCGATCAGTTGCCATATTGCCCAATAGCGGCAATAAAGCCCGCTGTGATGCGGTGAGGGCCGGATTCGATTTGGAATTTGTTGGCGTAATACTCCGCAGGGCACGTAATGCCGCCACCCGAACCGGTGCGTCGTTGGCCTTTAGCAGCCGCTCGACCTCAAACTGCCCTTCCGATCCAAGCTGAGCCAGCAGGAAGATTGCCCGCGCCCGGTGGTACGGATTTGCCGACGCCAGAAGTGCCAGTACCGGCTCAACAACCTCGTCGCCCTGCTCGGCAAGAGCCTCAATTCCCAGCATTCTGACATTTACCGCCGGGTTGAGCAAGGCCGCAATTTGTCCCTGCGTCGTGCGTAAATCTATTTTAGGCACTTTCAGATTTTTGCCTTTGGGCGTAACACGGTAAATACGTCCGTAGCCTTTGCGATCCTGCATCTGGTGGCCGCCCACAACGGGATCATACCAGTCGGCAATGTAAATGGCTCCATCTGTCCCAACCGCTACGTCGCTGGGTCTGAACCACTTGCGGGTGTCATTCGTGGCAGCATCCCATTTATAGTTGGCATCGACTTCGGGAAACGTACTGATAAAATCGGTGCGCGGAAGCTTAAATCCAGCACCCGATGGCTCTGGTTTATAACCGAAAATTACGTTCCGACCCGCTTCGGCGCTAAGCAGCATTCCCCGGTATTCGGGGCCAAGTTCGTCGCCTTCGTACACAACCACACCCGTTGGCGACCCCGCGCCGGTGATGTCACCCGAAGGCATAACGCCGGGGTCTTCCTGATGCCAGTGGGCTACCGGTATGGGTTGACCGGGCCGCTGATCGCCCTGCCAGTAGCGCGTGCCGTCGCTGCTGAAATACCCGGCATTTGCGCCTTCCATCAAAAAGCTCGTGCGGCAGGCTACCACCTGATCGTCGTTGTCGTTCTGCCACATGTTACCGTACGAATCGAGTGCCGTTTCGTAATTATTCCGGAAATTATGTGCCATCACTTTCAGGTCTGAGCCATCTGGATTGATCCGTAGAGCCAATCCACCCGTCCAGACGCGTCCATCGTCGCTCACCTGATTGCCATGATTGATTTTGTTGTACGGCGTTCCGCCCACGTATAAACTCCCCGACCGTAGTGTCCAGCCATCTTTATCAGTTACTACGTGCGGACCGGCATTGCCCGTATTGAAATAGTATTTGCCATCGGGACCGGCAACGACGGCATGGAGCGAGTGGTCGTGGTCCAATCCGCCAAAACCCGTGAGCATAATCTCTTTCTTATCAGGTTTATCATCACCGTTTTCATCGGTGTAAACGACGATGTTTGGCGCACAGGATACAATCACTTTGTTGCCCATAACCGCAATGCCGAGTGGCGACACCAAATCCGGATCGGTTACGAATACTTTGGTGGCATCGGCTTTACCATCGCCGTTGGTATCTTCCAGAATGACAATCCGTTCGCCTTCGGGGTGATCGAGCCGGGCGTCTGATTTGTTATTGAATTTCCGGTAATTGACGGCTTCGGTAATCCACACCCGCCCTTTGGCGTCGATGTCCATGTTGGTCGGATTATAGAGCATCGGTGCTTCGGCCCAGAGCGTGGCTTCGAGGTCGTTTGGCAGGTATAAGGTGCTCGAATCCGCGCCAACGATCATACTACGTTGCCGGGATGGTTCGGGGCTGGGCGATGGCGACGTTACGTCAACATTCGGATTGAACGTTTGCCCGGACAGGTACAGAAACCCCAGCGTCGTTAAAATGAACGGGAGCGGATTAGACAATAAATAGCTGATTCTCATGGTGTTTGATTGGTCACTTGAATAAAGACCGCACGGTCCTGTTGTTCTCGATGTAGCTTTCCAGCATCGGTTTTCCCTTCGGAACGGCCCCCTCGATCTGTAGCCAGCCGGTGTAGCCAATGTCCTCTATCGCCTGTCGGACTTTGGGCAAATCAACTTTCCCCTGCCCGATAAGCGCACCGTTTTCTTTCAGATGAATTTCGCAGATTCGGTCCTTGCCCAGATCACGAATTTCCTTAAAAATGTCATAACCCATGTCCGACGAATTGCAGACATCGTAATAAACCTTTACCGCCGGAGAGCCAACGGCGTCCAGAATTGCCAGATGCTCGGGGGCCGACAGCCACGATTCAATGCCTAAAACGACACCGGCTTTTTCGGCTTTCGGAGCCACGGCTTTCAGTCGTTCAATGACGACTTTAGTGCCCTGCGAATCATTTTTTAAATCATTGTTCGAGAAGAATGCCAGCAGAACGTTCTTCACGCCAAGTGCCTTGGCTACGTCCACACTATCCTGAACCCACGCTTCAGTACGTGAGTCTGACTTGTATGGAATCTGATTCAACAACCCAATGGCTAACCCGCCAACCTGCACCCCCGCCTGACGAGCCGCTTCTTTATAGGCTTGCTGAATGTCCAGCTTTCGCAGGTGTTCATGGTCAGCCGCTGTGTTCAAACTTATCTGTACGCCGTCAAGACCAATTTGTTTCGCCACCGCGAAGGTCTTTATATCGCCCGCCGGGCCAATGGACCAGTCGCAGGCACCAATGCGAAATCGGGCGTTCACGTTTTTTGTTTGCGAGAAAGCGGGGTAGTTCAGGGCTGCCAAACCAGCACCAAAAGAGTAGCAGAGCGCGTCACGACGGGTCATGTAGGATTGGAAAAGGTTTCTCAAAGATACGTATCTGCGAAATATTCACGTGAACTATCTGAATTCGTCAATCGCTGCGTCCGCACATGTTTTCGATACGTATCGACGGGTGTCTGACTTTTTCGTTTCAGGCAATCAATTATACCGTATATGAAAAAAGAAAAAATTTTTACGCTGTTCCAACCGTTTGTTCTCAAATGAGGTCATTGGATTGTCAACGTTGTTATGCAGGATGAATACGCATTAGTCGAAGGATGTCGGCGGCAAGACCGGATTGTGCAGCGGCTGCTTTATGAGCGGTTTGCCGGGAAGCTCTTTGTCGTATGCAAACGGTATATCCACGACCCCGACGAAGCGGAAGATGTTTTACAGGATGCGTTTGTGAAGATTTATCGGCATATCGACTCGTTTCGGTTCGAGTGTCCGCTGGAGGCCTGGCTGAAACGCGTAGTGATTAACACCGCACTGAAAGCCATCCGCAAACAAAAACCGTGGGAACATACTTCCGATATTCAGGAACTGGCCCCGGTACTGCCACAGGCCGACGAAAGTTTACCTGCCCTGAACTACCAGTACCTGCTGAAATTGGTTCAGGAACTCCCTCCCGGTTGCCGGGCGGTTTTTAATCTGTACGCAATTGAAGGATATAATCACCCCGAAATTGCGGCATTACTCGACATTGCAGAAGGTACCTCAAAATCGCAATATGCCCGCGCAAGAGGCCTGTTGCAACAAAAATTACAATCGGACAAGCGGTTGGCTAACGGTCGCCCCGCCGAAGGTCGCCCCCTTTGAACAACAGGAACGAAATGGATGAATTAGATAAGAGCTTACCGGACGATTTTTGGCGGAAGGCATTTGAGGAAGCCGCCGAAACGCCACCACCCCGCGTGTGGAATACTATTGAGCGCCGGTTGGACGAATCGGAAGGGCCAAAGATTGTACCGCTCTGGGGAACGGGACTGGCATCGTCGCGACCCTTGATGTGGGCCACGGGACTGGCGGCTGCAGTCGCGCTATTGCTCGTTGGCTGGTGGACAATCAACTCAGAATCAGCCACTCAACCCATAACGCAGGGGCAACCGGCCAATCATTCAGAATCGGTAGCGTCATCAGCGTCTTCCCGGCGCGGGTCATCGGTGGCCCCGGCTTCCGGGCCAACAGAGCGGGTTAATCGTTCGGCGCAAAACGACGTTGTCGCATCGGTGGGAGAGCGTCGGCCAACAACCGGACGTTCATCGGAAAAGACGATTCAGTCATTACCAATGCGCCCGGAGCCTGCAAACAACGTAGTGGCTCACTCGATGACCAAACCTGTTTTCGGCGGACATTCAGCTTTATCCCGGCCATCTTTACCAGCTCATTCGTCTGCTTCAACTTCATTGGTAAACGCTGACCAGGAGACTCAGAACCGTATGGCTGTGGCATCCAATACGTCTGATTCCCGGATTTTTACGGCAGAGTCAGCCCAGACCAAGCAGGCATTAGTTGATCTGGAACGGTTGACCGGAAAATCAATGCGTTTACGTAAATTGGGTGATATTCAGCGCATTGTCTGGATTAGCCCCGTTGAGCCAACGACAGAAATCGCGGCAACAAAGTCGAAATCCAAAGCGCGGGATAAGTGGGCATCGGTGAGTTTGATGCCGGGTTCGTTCAATCCGATGGTAGCCGTTCGGATAGTTCAGCCTGTTTTCGCAAATTCGTCCAACGCCTTTACTAACACGGCATTGGTTTCATCGAACGTATCAAGTCAGCCATCATCGGTAAATAGCCGGGCCAATTTCTCGGTCGCTTATCAGGCGGGGGCGGGTGTTCAGTTTACCGAACGGTGGTCGGTGGAGTCGGGGGTTGGGTATTTGTCGGGTCGGTCAACGGTGGAAACACCCGGTCAGCAGCCGTCGGCGTCGATTCAGATGGATGCCATTGCCAACCGCAACACCGGCAGCAGCAATTTATTTGCCGACGTGCTGCGCAGTAGCGTG
>JANPJE010000035.1:0-9695 GCA_031425355.1 Spirosoma sp.
GGTTTGGTTGAAAGGGCGCGTTTTGCGTCAGCGCGACCTGAGCACGCCCAGCGACCACGATACGTTCTGGCAAAATCTGCTGGCCACCTACCAGCGGTTTGAGAGTGATGAAGTACCGGGTGTTACGGTTCGCATCGAGGCCTTCGGGCAGTCGCACACGGCTGTAACCGACAGAGAAGGCTATTTTGAGGTGACAATCAATCCGCCAAACGATTTGCCCCCCGGCCGGGCGTGGTTTCCGGTACGTTATTCGGTGGAGGGTATTTTACAGCCTGATACGCAGGAAACGACAGATGGTCAGTTAGTTAGCAAAGACGGTCACCTGATGATTTCACCGCCCTATAGCCAGTTTGGCGTTATTTCTGATATTGATGATACCGTGCTCGTCACGGATGCTACGAATTTACTGCAAACCGCCCGGCTCACTTTTCTTGGTAATGCGTATACCCGTCTGCCGTTTGCGGGAATAGCCGCTTTTTATCGGGCGTTGCAGAGTGGCCCGCTCACAACATTATTCAATCCCATCTATTTTGTATCGAGCAGCCCCTGGAATCTGTATGATTTATTGATCGATTTCTTCCGCATTCAGGGCATTCCCAAAGGGCCAATTCTGCTCCGCGATTTCGGCCTCAATAAAGAACTGTTGTCATCCGGAGGGCATCACACGCACAAACTGGCAATGATTCGGAAAGTGCTGGACGTGAATCCACAACTTCCTTTCGTACTCATAGGTGATAGTGGACAGCAGGACCCCGAAATTTATTCGCAGGTCGTACGCGAGAATCCGGGCAGAATTCGGGCCGTTTATATCCGGGACGTAACGCCTGAAACCCGCGACGAATCCGTCCGTGAACTGATCCGAACTACCGAAGCCTACAACGTACCCATCTTGCTGGTAGCTGATACCGTTGCTGCTGCCGAACATGCGGCCTCGCTCGGGCTGATTGACCCGGACACCATCCCCGAAATCCGCGCCGACCGACGCGCTGATAAAGAATAGTCAAGGTTGGTAAAAAATTTGTCAGGAATAGTCAAGGGTGGTCAGGCAACAACAATTCTTGACTACTCCTGACCACCTGACTATCCTTGACCACCTTTGACAATCCCTGACAATTTTTTACCCGTCGCGCAACCTTTTTTTAATACGCTCCGTACTGACGACTGTACCGGTTTAACGGTTCTTGTTCTCCTCCTAAAAAATACGGTAAGTACGATGAAACCCTTCCTTCACGTCAATAAGCTGCTGCTCGTAACAGCTTTCTTTACACTCGCTCTGTTTGGTTGCGATGAAGAAAATCCAACCATTGTTTCGCCCGATCTGGCTGTCAAAACAACGTCGCTTGGCGATGTACTAACTGGCGAAGGTGGTAAAACACTTTATTTCTTTGCCACTGATGTAGCCGGAGACGCCAACTGTGCAGGCACTTGTAAAGACAACTGGCCCATCTTTTACAAAGAAACGCCCACACTCAGCACCAGTCTGAAAGCGGCTGATTTTACAACAATTACTCGCGCGGACGGCAGTAAGCAGACCGCTTTTCGGGGCTGGCCACTGTACTACTTTAAAAATGATACGAAAGCGGGAGAAGTTAAAGGCGAGAATGTTGGGAACGTATGGGTAGTTGCCAAAACAAATTACACCGTTATGCTGGCATCGCGGCAACTGGTTGGCAATGATGGAAAGAGCTATACGTTTGATACAAAAGAAGGCACTGGCAATTCGCTGTTTCTGGTCGATAGTCTTGGTCGCACACTCTACGCCTTTGCCAACGATAGACGGAATAAAAATAATTACACCCGAGCCGATTTGAGCAACAACGGCACCTGGCCACTTTTCGAGAAATCGACGATAACCGGCGAATTTCCATCGGCATTGAACAAGGCTGATTTTACCATTATCCCGACCGCAGCACCCGGAAAAACGCAGGTTGCGTACAAGGGATGGCCGCTCTATTATTTTGGTCCGGATCTGGGCGTACGGGGCAATACAAAAGGGGTGAGTGTACCAAGGCCCGGCGTTTGGCCCGTGGTTAATGCGACCACGCCCATAGCTCCAAATTAACCGGTTACAAATGGGTAAGATTTGACTGCAATATCACCGTCGTTGCACGAGGAAACCCATTTGATTGAAAGTTATAGAGTTGCAGCGTTGTAATGGTTTAGTGGATTGATAGAGATTTTCGGGCAGGAAACTTTACAACCGTTTACCTTACAACTGTATAACGTCGCTCAATGTCCAACGCTCCCAACATACCGGCTTTATCCGACCTGCTGGCTGGCTGTCTGCGTAACCAGCGGAAAAGTCAGGAATTGCTCTATCGGCAGTTCTATGGATATGCTATGAGCGTCTGTCTGCGGTATTGTTCAACCCGAGAAGGTGCGGTGGAAGTGTTGAACGATGGTTTTTTGAAGGTATTCACGCGATTGGACCAGTATGATCCTGCACAGCCGTTTAAAGGATGGCTTCGGCGAATTCTGATCAACGCATCCATCGACCATTACCGGCAGGAGGTACGTCATCACCTGCATGAGGATATTGACTCGGCTCAACAGACCGTTGCTTCCGAATCGGCTGATGCCTTCAGCCAACTGGCGCACAACGATTTGATGCAACTGATTCAGCGATTATCGCCCGCCTATCGGCTGGTTTTTAATTTATATGTTATGGATGGATTCACGCACGACGAAATTGCCGGTCAACTCGGCATTTCGGTAGGCGCGTCGAAGTCGAATCTGGCTCGGGCACGGGAGAATCTGCGTCTGTTACTGAGGCACTTAAACAACGATGAGTATGTCAGAGCTAACCGATGACCAATTGGACGGGCTCTTCAGAAAGTCGGCTGAAGAGAACGATCCCCCGTTTGATCCGGCGGCCTGGCAGGATATGAAAATCCGTCTGGACGCACACGACCGCACCCTAACCGGCGGAACACCGATTTGGACGAACCTGCTTCGGTGGGGCTTGCCTATTGTTTTGCTCCTGTTGTTGACGGGTGGCGGCTGGTACGTGAATCGTAAAGTCACTCAGCCGGATGCAGAGGATAAAACTCGGTCGGTGGCTGCTGTTCCTCAATCAACGTTGCCAACGGCTACCCAACCGAATTCGTCTGCCACCACCCGATTGAGTGACGCCAGTCCCGAGCAAAAAAAACCTGACGATTTGCCTGAAAAATCAGTTGGCAACGTCCATCAACCGACTGTTTCGGTGGAACCTGTTTTAAAGCGGAGCATCCCTGATAATGGTCAAAATGAGTCCGTTGTGGAGGTGCGGGAAGAGAATAAGCCGGACGTAGCGGATGCAACGAATGAGGGTGCATTAGCGTATAAAGTAAAGGCCGAACGTAGTCGAATTGCCCGTCCGCGATTGGCTGCATCGACAGCAGCGACTCGTTATGAAAGGGAGATGACAGACCGGAGCAACGGTATCGTTGCCGGTCAGTTTTCGGCCCGGAAGCAGACCAGAAAAGGACCAAATCGTCTGGAAAAAGCGTATTCCGTTACGCGTTATTCGGTGCCTACTATTCCGTCATTTGGTAAACAGCCGTTGACGAAAAATTCGGCATCAGAACGTATCAGGGCCGATAATACAATCCGGGATACGGAAATACCTGAAATCGGAGAAACCGAATCGGTCACCTTGCCAACGCTAAATACCTTGCCAATTCGACCGGCGCAATGGTCTAAAGCACTTGCTTTTACGGGCAGGCCCGTTCTGGCACAACCCGATACGGTAACTCGTCGGGTTGTGCCAAAGCCAGCCGCCATGCGGGGGCTCAGCGTTCGGGTGATGGTGGCCCCGGATCTGAGCGCAATCGGATTGAAAAACTTTACGCGCCCCGGCACCAACGTAGGGATGATGCTGGAGCATCGTCTGGCGTCGCGCTGGAGCGTGCAGGCGGGAATTATTCAAAGCACAAAAATCTATAAAGCCAGAACAAACGAATATAAGCTGCCTCCGTACACGTCGACCTGGAAGGTAAGACCAGAAAGTGTTGAAGGGCAATGCAATATGCTCGACATCCCGATCAACGTGCGTTATGACATTGTGCTACGTCCTCGACTGGATGGACGCCCGCCGAGCCGGTTATTTGTGAGCGGGGGCGTAACGAGTTATATTATCAAGCAGGAAGATTACACCTACACGTATGCCGATCCGACCAATTCGCATATTTATTCGAATATGCGGGGGTGGACCAGCAAAGACAAAGACGTTACCACCAACTTTGGCTTTTCTCAGTTGAACCTGTCAGCGGGCTACGAGCGGGCCATAAACAAACGATTGTCGTGGCAGGTTGAGCCGTTTTTGAAAGCACCCTTGCGCGGTGTCGGTTATTTGAACATCAATTTATTAAGTACAGGAGCCTTTTTTTCACTTCGCTACAAGCTTTAAAATTACCTGATTCCCGAATCAAACCTCAATTAATGTAAATACACGTAAAAACTACCTGATGAAAACCAATCCAACTATCGACCAGATGAAGCGCGGAGAATTTCTGCGCAGCCTCGGCATGAGCAGTGCCGCGCTGATGGCCTTTTATTGCATGGGCACGAGCCTGACAGCCTGTTCCAGCAACAGTGATGATCCTGCTCTTACGCCTACACCAACACCAACACCCGGTACAGGCCTATCCGGTAATTCGGAAACGTCGAAAGGGGCAATCAATTTTTCACTCGATCTGACAGCCGCTGCCTACAGCAAGCTCAAAACCGTGGGCGAGTTCGTGAAAGTAGGGGATGTGCTGGTAGCCAACACGAAGGGCAATAAATTTGTCGCTATCCAACGGCTTTGCACCCACCAGCAACAGGACAATGTTTCCTACCGGCTGGCTACCGACGACTTTTTGTGTAGCGCACATAGCTCAGAATTCGCCACCGATGGCTCGGTAAAGGTAGCGGCAGGAGGCCCCAGCCAGCCCGCTATGAAATTATACAAAACGTCGTCAAGTACTGACGGCAATACACTGACTGTCACTGCTTAAGTGCGAAAACGGCCGTATCTGCGGAGAAGCTGAAAACGGCTCATCCGTAGATACAGCCACATCGTTGCGTACTCCCAACTGTTACTTTGTCCGGATGAAATACGTTTGTTTTGCCATACTATGTTGGCTTGGAATGGGGTCATTACGTGCCCAGGATTCAACCGCCGTTCGTCGGGATACAACGATTGCGCCCGTTGTTGCATCCGATACGTCGACGGCGGATTTGCTGGCCGGACTAACCGATTCGACTGAAGCGCAACCCCTGCTTCCGCGAAAAATGCTGTTTACGCAGCGAGCATTCTGGGGGCCGAAAGGACTATTGCGAACCATGAAAATTGCACCGTTGACACCCGAAGGCCGCGCTCAGGAACTGCGCGTTCGGCGGACGATGCTGGTAGCGCATCAGATTGGCGGCTTCGTAACGCTGGCAGGATTTGTGGCGCAGGGGCTGCTCGGTGCGAAACTCTATAAAGCGCAGGGTCAGGAATATGCCGATACGAAAGTCTGGCACCAACGGTCGGCGAGGTTAATAAATGTAGCTTATGGCACTACATTAGTGCTCTCGCTCACAACGCCACCACCCGTAATTGGGGCTAAAAAGGGCTTTACGTCGATTAAGCTGCATAAATATCTGGCTATTGTTCACCTAACGGGCATGATAGCCACGAATGTGCTGGGCCAGATGATCGACACAAATTTTGCACTGAAACCCTACCACCGGGCCGCTGCTTACACAACGTTTGGTGCCTACGCAGCTTCTATTGTCGCTTTAACTTTCTAAAATCATGAAATACGCTGTTTTTATTAACTGCTCGCTGGCAGTGTGGATGCTGTTTGCCTTTTCGTCGCCTATGGCGAAGCGCAAACTCATGGCTGACAAAACCCTATCGACCGTTACGTACTCGGCCAAGCACCCGCTGCACAAATGGGATGGCGTTAGTAAGGATGTGAACGCGGCTATGATTTACAACGACGAAACCAAACAGCCCGAAACGGTAGCGGTTTCTATTAAAGTGGCATCGTTCGACAGCGATAACAACAACCGCGATTCACACGCTATCGAAGTGCTCGACGGATTAAAATACCCCAACGTAACGTTTGTTAGTTCGGACATTAAAACGGGCGAAAATGGAGCATTAACGGCCAAAGGAACCCTGACATTTCATGGCGTGGCCAAACCCGCCACGCTTCAAGCAACCCGAAAAGATGCCGGGGGGAAACTAACGATAACGGGCGAATTTCCGGTTAACATGACCGATCATAACATCGAACGTCCTTCGTTGATGGGTTTAAAAACCGAGGATGCAATGATACTGCGTTTCAACGTAGTGTTCTCACTTTAAGACTGTTCGCTCGGTACCGGCGTCGGATTTGACTGATAGAACCCGCTTCGTTTTAACCCGCGTCGGGCCAGTACTACACTGATAACGATCAATATCGACGCCAGGAAAAATGGCGCACCGGGCAGATAAACCGGAGCTTCGGGCGAGGTGAAAAAGGAGAATAAATTAGCCATGATGAGTGGGCCGAAAATGGAGGTCGTGCTGGTCAGGCTGGTGAGTGCGCCCTGCAATTCACCCTGTTCGTTGGCCGGAACCTGATTGGAAATAATGCCCTGAATAGACGGTCCGGCAATGCCTCCAAGCGCGTAAACAGTCATGAACGCAAACATCATCCAACTCTGATTGGCGAACCCGAACAAAGCGAACCCAACCGCGCTAAACATCAGCCCGACATACACCGATCGCTGCTGTCCTAATTTTGGGATGATAATCCGGCTCAAACCACCCTGAACAATGGCAAACGATAAGCCAATGGCGGCAAGCGACAGCCCGACCGTTTTTTCGTCCCACTTGAATTTCTCCATCGTATAGAACGTCCATGTGCCCTGCACCGCGAACCCGGCAATATAAATCAGTACCAACGACGTCACCAGACCCAGAATAACCGGGTATTTGCCTAATTGCATTAATGAGCCAATCGGGTTAGCGCGTCGCCAGTTGAACGGGCGACGATTTTCGGGTGCGAGCGACTCGGGGAGAATAAAAAAGCCGTACAGAAAATTGACCATCGTCAGTCCGGCGGCTACGAAAAACGGTACACGCGGCCCATATTGCCCTAAAAATCCGCCCATAGCCGGACCCAGAATAAAGCCAACCCCAAAGGCTGCTCCAACTAAGCCAAAGTTCTGTGCCCGCTTTTCGGGGGTGCTGATGTCGGCAATGTAGGCGGTGGCAGTCGTGAAGCTGGCCCCCGTGACCCCGGCTAATAAACGCCCTATAAACAGCCATTCGATGGTAGGGGCAAATCCCTGAAGAATGTAGTCAAGGCCAAATCCAAACAGCGAAAAGAGAAGTACGGGCCTTCGTCCGAACCGGTCACTCAGCCCGCCGAGTATGGGCGAGAACAGAAATTGCATAGCCGCATACGAAAACGTAAGCCAGCCGCTCCAACTTGCCGCCTGGCTAATGTTGCCCTGAATGAGTTGCTCAATCAGTTTCGGAAAAACCGGTATGATAATTCCCAGCCCCGTCACGTCGATCAGGAGGGTAATAAAGATAAAAACGAGAGCTGGTGCAGTACGTTTGGAAGCCATAAAAAGGAGGAGAGGGGGAAAAGGGAGGAGAGGGACGAAAGGAAATGAGCCTGTGCCCTTTTCTCCCTCTGTCCCTCTCCTCCCTTTTCCCCTTTTTTATGCGTATGTATTCAACATCACCGGCATCACCAGCATCAGGATGTCTTCGTGTTCTTCTTTATCTGCCGGAATAAGCAAACCGGCGCGGTTCGGTGCCGACATTTCGAGCGAAATCATTTTGGCACTCAGGTTGCTCAATACCTCAGCCATTAATTTGGCGTTGAAGCCGATTTCCATCGCTTCTCCATCGTAATCGCAGAGGAGCTTCTCGTTGGCTTCGTTGGAGTAATCCAGGTCTTCGGCTGAGATGGTCAGCGAGTTGGTTTTGAGCGACAGTCGAATCTGGTGCGTCGTGCGGTTGGCGTAGATCATAATCCGCTTCAGCGAGTTGAGCAGATCGGTCCGGCCAATGGTCATTACGTTCGGATTATTGGTCGGGATCGCGTTTTCGTAATCCGGGAACCGCTCGTCGATCAACCGGCAAATCAGTTGCGTAGGTCCGAACGTGAACGATGCATTCGACTGGCTGAACTCCGCCGTAACGGGCACATTTTCGGGTAACGAGGCCTTCAACAGTTGCAACGCCTTGCGCGGAACAATGATGGATGTGCTTCCCGATGCACCGAGGTCAGTCCGGCGGTAGCGAATAAGCCGGTGGCCGTCTGTGGCAACGAACGTAGCGGTGTCGTCATTCAGTTGCAGCAACACGCCCGTCATAGCCGGACGCAGATCGTCGGTGCTGGTAGCGAAAACCGTATTGTTGATGGCACTGAGCAACACGTCGGATGTCATCTCAACCGACAGGTTTTTGGTGACCGTTGGCAGCTTTGGAAAATCAATCGGGTTCTCGCCCGACAGTTTATAGCGGCCATTGTCAGTCAGGATTTCGGTGCCGAACGTATTGATATCGATGTTGAACGTAATGGGTTGTTCGGGCAAACTGCGGAGTGTATCCAACAGCAGTTTGGCCGGAATGGCAATGGCTCCGCTCTCGCTGGCTTCGACCGAAATTTGGGTTGTCATGGTCGTTTGCAGATCCGAGGCTGTCACCGTCAAATTCCCTTCGTCAATGCGAAACAGGAAGTTTTCGAGGATAGGAACAATCGGGTTGGTGGCAACAACACCGTTAATATGCTGAAGGTTTTTCAGCAGCACAGACGAGGAAACTATGAATTTCATGGGCGAAATGTCTAAGGAGGTTTCTAATCGGATATAAGAACAAAAGTAGCAAAAAAAGCGGACTCTTGAGTCTGTTATTTGCAAACGGCAACCGGTAATAGTACGTAGTGAACGGCCAGCCGCTGCCCGCTGTTTATCAGGTACTGACAACTGAAATTATGGAAGCCGAAATCGTTAACCGCGTGGCAAACAGCGGCCTTATCACACTCGATCTGGAAGAACACTATCACCCCGGCGAGCGCGTCATGTATGATCTGAAAGACAACCTGTACATGGGTCTGATCTTGAAAGAAAAAGACTTTCGGGCGTTTCTGAAAGAACATGACTGGAGCCAGTATGCCGGTAAAAATATGGCGATTACCTGCACCGAAGACGCCATCGTACCAACTTGGGCCTACATGCTGCTAACGCTTCAGCTTCAACCCTACGCCAATACAGTTGTGTTCGGTACGCTCGCCGATCTGGAAGAAAAGCTGTATTTCGATGCCATCGCCCGCATCAACCCCGACGATTACCGGGATGCCCGCGTGGTGGTAAAAGGCTGCTCGAAAGTACCCGTCCCAACGGCGGCCTATGTAGAAATCACGCGCGTATTACGTCCCGTTGTGCAAAGCCTGCTCTTCGGTGAGCCATGCAGCACAGTGCCACTATACAAACGCCCGAAGGGGTAGGAAATATGCGTAACGTAGTTGCCTTTCTCCCTACTTTAAGAATTGAAATTATTACCTGGCCATTGATTGATACTCAACAACATATTCGCTAAAAATACAATGCCCAACCGCTTGTGAGCGAGCCGGGCATTGTATTTTTTTTAGGATTAAGCTTTAACCATTTGAAGTCATTTGTTGGCCTGCCGTTCTTGACTCTAAATTCTCAGAAAGACAGGGATGCTACGTTTGACT
>JANPJE010000036.1:0-10084 GCA_031425355.1 Spirosoma sp.
AAATCGGTGCGGTTCGTATCATTACGTCAACAACTTTATTAACCCGAACCGCACCGGCGGATCGGTCGGCCCGGCTGTAATCCTGTCTAAAATAATAACGCTATGAAAAGCTCATCGTTCTGGCGCATCGCAGCGGCAGTCTTTGCTGTTGGCAGTATCATTTATACCACTGCGTCCAGCAGCCGGTCGCGCCAGCAAAGTAAAAGCCGACAGCAAGCTGATCAGGGCGGCTCTGAATACGAATACGACGTACCAATCGAATACCAGCATGTGTTCGATAAAAATATGATCGTTCCGGCAGGCTGGTCGTTTGGGGTTGTCTGGTCCACTGTTTACGCTGGCTTGACCGCTCTGATGGTGCATCAGGCTTTGCCTTCACAGGAGCATAACCCGCGCTATCAGAAGGCGTTGCCCTGGTGGTGGTCCAGTTGGGCACTCAACGCTATTTTTGGTCGTTTCTTTTCCCAGAACGACCCGCGAAGCGTCGTCATCTCCGACCTGACGACCAAATTGAATTTACCCGCAGCGTTGGGTCTACATCAAAGTCTGGGTATTGGCCTAACTGACGTACCGTCGCCTGAAAAATACCTCCGAATTCCGGTCAGTTTATACGCGGGATGGCTCACGGCGGCAACGGTTGTCGGCACGCCCAACGCGCTGCTGACTCTCAATGCATGGGAACCCAATGAAGAGCGTGATGAACCTATCGCAGCAGGTATCCTGAGTGCAACGGCGGGGGCCGGTTATCTTATTGCCCGTCGGATCAATGATCCGTGGTATATGCTGCCGTTCGTGGCGGGTTTTGGCGGCATCGCTACGCGTCAATGGGAGAACCAGCCTATTGTTGGCAGGACAGCCGCCACGTTGGCCGCAGCGTATGTGGGTCTGCTGGCCTACTGGCTTCCGAAAGGCAAATTTTATGAGTATAATCAGCGAGTTATTGACGATACGGAAGCCGAGGTATTGGCAGAAACAATAGAAACAGAAGACCCGCATCAGGCTGAAATGGTTCGCGAGCGAATGAAGCCAATCGAAGCCGAGGGACTGGATTGATAGTCAAGCCGCCTTGCGAAAGCAGGGCGGCTTTTTTTATGTTAAAAAAAATCACTTGCGATCCATCATAAACTGTCGCTACTATCGCCTGCTGTTCCTTTTTACTAATAGTCAGGCTTGTTGTCATAACGACAAGGTTAAGAGCCAACGTTAGAAAGTATCGTGTCACAATTTCTTGTTTTATCAACAAAGAGCAGAAAAACAGGTCAAATTGTCCGAAAAGCCGCCCCGGCCCGTGATTTGTTACAAGATCGGTAGACAACAAAATACGCTAATCCTATACCGTCATGGACTTCAAGAACTACACCATAAAAGCACAGGAGGTCGTGCAGAAGGCATCGGAAATTGCCCTCGGCAACGGCCAGCAAGCCATCGAAACGGGGCATCTGCTTCAGGCTATTCTATCGGAAGATGAGAATGTCGTTGGTTTTATAGCCAATAAATCCGGCATTAATCTACAAAATACAGGCAGTGCCTTACAACCCATTTTAACCACTTACCCGAAGGTTTCGGGCGGGAATGGCAGCATATATTTGACCAACGATACGACCGCTGCGTTAGCCAAAGCCAGTAATTATACCAAAGAGTTTGGCGACGAATTCGTGAGCGTCGAACTGATGTTGCTGGGGCTGATGGCGGGTAAAGATCAGATTGCCACGTTATTGCGCGATGCCGGTTTCAATGAGAAACAAACGAAAGCGGCCATTAATGAACTTAGAAAAGGAAATTCGGTGAAAGACCAAAACGCAGAAGCTAAATATCAATCGTTGGAGCGGTTCAGCGTCAACCTGAACGAACGTGCCCGAACCGGCAAAATTGATCCGGTCATTGGCCGCGATGAAGAGATTCGGCGGGTGCTGCAAATCCTGAGCCGACGTACTAAAAACAACCCCATTCTGCTCGGTGAGCCGGGCGTCGGCAAAACTGCCATTGTGGAAGGACTGGCCCAGCGCATCGTGTCGGGCGACGTTCCTGAAAACCTGAAAACGAAAACCATTGTCTCTTTAGATATGGGCCTGCTCATTGCGGGTGCCAAATATAAAGGTGAGTTTGAGGAACGGCTGAAAGCGGTAATCAAAGAGGTGACTGACTCTGACGGGCAGATTATTCTGTTCATCGACGAAATTCATACGCTCGTTGGCGCGGGTGCCGGTGGCGAAGGCGCCATGGATGCCGCTAACCTGCTGAAACCGGCTCTGTCGCGCGGGGAGTTGCACACGATTGGTGCCACGACGCTCAAGGAATATCAGAAATACATCGAGAAAGACAAAGCCCTCGAACGTCGTTTCCAGGCTGTTATGGTCGATGAACCCGACATGCCCGATGCCATTTCAATTCTGCGCGGTATCAAAGAAAAGTACGAACTGCATCATGGTGTTCGCATTAAAGATGATGCTGTTATTGCCGCCGTTGAACTCTCGACGCGCTACATCACCGACCGCTTCCTGCCCGACAAAGCCATCGACCTGATGGACGAAGCAGCCGCCAAACTTCGGCTGGAAATGGACTCCGTGCCCGAAGAACTCGATGAGTTGAACCGACGCATCATGCAGTTGGAAATTGAGCGGGAAGCTATTCGGCGCGAAAATGATAAGGAAAAAGAAACGTTTCTAAATCGACAAATCGCTGACCTCAGTGAACAACGTAATGAACTGAAAGCCAGATGGGAAACCGAAAAAGCATCGGTCAATGAAGGCCGGACGCTGAAAGAACAACTCGACAAACTGCGTCTGGAAGCCGACCAGGCCGAACGTGCGGGCGACTACGGCAAAGTAGCCGAAATTCGCTACGGACGTATTCCCGAAATCGAAACGAAACTGAACGGACTGACCAAGTCTGATTCGGACAATGGTTCGTCGGAGCGGATGATGCAGGAGGAAGTGACCGCCGAGGATATTGCCGAAGTGGTGGCTAAATGGACCGGCATACCCGTATCGAAAATGCTGCAGAGCGACCGCGAAAAACTGCTTAACTTAGAGAAAGAACTTGGCAAACGCGTGGCCGGACAGGCCGAAGCGATCGGCGTGGTGGCCGATGCGGTGCGCCGGAGCCGGGCCGGAATGCAGGACCCCAAACGGCCCATCGGTTCGTTTATCTTCCTCGGCACCACGGGCGTCGGCAAAACAGAAGTGGCCCGGACGCTGGCCGAATACCTGTTCAACGACGAGAACGCCATGGTACGCATCGACATGTCGGAGTATCAGGAACGCCACGCGGTTAGCCGTCTGATTGGTGCTCCTCCGGGCTACGTGGGGTATGACGAAGGTGGTCAGTTGACTGAATCCGTTCGTCGGAAACCGTATTCGGTGGTGTTGCTCGACGAGATTGAAAAGGCACACCCCGATGTCTGGAATATTTTGCTACAGGTACTCGATGAAGGTCGTTTGACCGACAACAAAGGCCGTGTAGCAAACTTCAAGAACACGATTATCATTATGACCTCGAACATCGGCAGTCACCTGATTCAGGAGAAGTTTGCCGAAGACGAAGGCTGGAACCACTCGCTGGTTTTGGAAGAAGCGAAATCGGCGGTGATGGAATTGCTGCGGCAAACGATACGTCCCGAATTTCTGAACCGGATTGACGAGATCGTAATGTTTGAACCGCTGACGCAGGCCAACATCCGCAAGATCGTAGACATACAGTTCCGCCAGATCAGGCAACGCTTAGCCGACAACGGCATTCAACTCGACGCCACCGACGAAGCCCTGACTAAACTCGGCCAGGAAGGGTTCGACCCACAGTTTGGTGCCCGTCCGTTGAAGCGGGTGTTGCAACGCCGGGTGCTCAACGAGCTCTCGAAAACAATCCTGTCCGGCGAGGTAAAAAAAGACTCGGTCGTACTGATGGAATTGAACGTCGACGGCGAGATTGCCTTCACGAATTTAGACGCCGAGATTGAGTTATAAAGGAGATAGAAGAAGCCCGGTCACTGCGCAGTGACCGGGCTTTTTGTTGAACCAATACTACATAAAATCACACTTCATTCCTGCCACTGCCAAACGAACGTATCTACAGAC
This sequence comes from Spirosoma sp., assembly GCA_031425355.1. Lineage (GTDB taxonomy): Bacteria > Bacteroidota > Bacteroidia > Cytophagales > Spirosomataceae > Spirosoma. The sequence continues at coordinate 4,074 of JANPJE010000036.1, forward strand.
GGCCGTCGCGTTAGCGACCAAATATTTGTAGAAATCATTCCTACCGTGCCAGTCCATCTCGTTTTGCGCGGTCACGTACGCGCTGGGCACGGGCTTTACTATCGGGGTGGGTTGAAATGAATGATGCAACCCGGCCACCCTTTCCGCCACCGCTCAGCTTAGCCAACTTCTCAAACGACGTGGCCAACGCCATAACGCTATAGCCATTTCGTTTCAAAAAATCGTAGCCATAATCATCGGCTTCAGTTTCCTGCTGGCGGCTGAACTTCGCACCCAGCATATAATCGGCCAGACCGCCAAACTGTGACCGGGAGATTTTCCCAATCGTTCCCGAGTTCGAGGCCGCAGCGTTACGTACTGCCGAACGACGAAGCGCACTTTTCATGGCATCGCGTGAATCGCGGTTGATGACGTGTCCAATTTCGTGACCCATAATCGCCAGTAACTCGTTGTCGGTCATGACGTCCATCAGCCCTTTGAAAACGCGCACACTGCCGTCGGCCGTGGCAAACGCATTCACACCGGCCACTTTATATACTTTGTAATTAATGGGCAAACCACCAACCGTTCGGTGGCGGCTCACGATGCGATTCAGTCGTTGCGCGTATGGGTCGCCGGGACCGGCTACCGGATTTTTGGCGTCCATTTCATTGACCGCCTGCCGCGAAAGTCCGGCAACCTTAGCATCGGTCAGGGTTGCCGAACCGACAACGTCCATAAATGCCTGCATCAGGCTGGGGTTGACATTCGTTTGGGCCAGACTCACCATCGGGAGCCACAACATCATAAAAATCAGGCTGGTTATGTAGTTCATAGGTCGAGTATGTTAGCTCATCTACGCTGTATTATTCGTAAATGAATATATTCTATTGACTCAAAAATCGGCCGAAAGTTTATTGTCAACTGAATTTTGATCCTGTTTAACAGAATACAGCAGGAAATTGTGATGCCGGAAGCTAACCATATAGACTGAATTTCGTCTGGATTTGGCTAATGAGAAATCGTTAAGCACTTTTGCTCCGGCAAGATTTCACAATACCTCAGACTATCAAAAACCAACGCTTTCTATGAGCCATCAATCACGCAGAAAATTTGTCAAAAGCAGCGTAGCCGCCGGATTAGGTGCCGGGCTGCCACTTGCTGAAGCCGCACCAAAAAGCTTGTTTGTCCACCACGTTTTGTTCTATCTGAAGAATGCTGATAGTGAGGCCGATAAAGCCAAACTGCTCGAAGGGCTGAACAAATTAGCCAAATGCCCTACCATTAAACTGGTACATATCGGTACGCCCGCAGCGACTACCCGTACTGTAATCGAGCGGGCTTACACCTACTCGTGGCTGTGCTTTTTCGATAGTCCCGCCGATGAGGAAAGTTATCAGAAGCACCCCATCCACGATGATTTTCGCAACAACTATGCGTCGCTGTGGGAAAAAGTAGTTATCTACGATTCTGTCGGACCGAAGCGATAAATGAATCCGTGAGCTAAAGAAAATGCCCTGACATCGCATCAGGGCATTTTCTTTACTTATCAACGTTTATTTTGTCGCTACCTGCACCACATACGTTCGCAGAACTCGGTCTGTACCCGTCCCGCCGGTTTGTTTTTCGGAGAAAACTACCTTCGCTGTCCCGACGGTAACGCCTTTAATCAGGAAAATGGCATTGGCAGACTTCGGAACACTGGTTTCGGCAACCGACTGTTTTGGTGATACGTCAACGACTTCGCTGTTGTCCGATGTGCCAATGAGTTGAACTGTGCTATCGGTGGGAGCGGCCATAGAAATCTCCTTAATCTGTCCAACAGCCACCTGCATTCGTCTTTGTTCACCTGGCTGGCTATTCTGACTACAGGCCGCTAAGCTGCCTATGAACAGGGCCGAAAAAGCCAATTGGCTGGCCCGTTGGGACCAACGTACTATGCTGACTGAAGGGAAAGTTGATGTAGCCATAGCGGTATAACTACCCGGCAGCGATAACAGTTTTAGAATCCGGTAACTTGCCCGATTTGATCGTTGTGCAACCAAAACAGACGCAGTCTTTCCCACTCTTATTTCGCCGTTCTTCGATAGAATACAAACCCGTTTTCTTCGCCGGTTTTCCGGACATCGGGTAACGAATCTAAGGGCGTTGGCTCCTCACTTGCTTTGCGGATAAACAGTACGTCCTTGTCAATCCGGCCCCGCAGCAACCACTCGTCGTTGTAGTAATTTGGGTTCGTTACGGGCGGTTTTTGGGTGTAGAAATACGGTCCGTAACTATGATACCCATAGGTTTTTACGTACACATCCTGCCCCTGCGCCCGCTCAAAAAATCGCATGGCCGCATCCTGCGAAATGCCTTCGATCCGGCCGATAAAAAACCAGAGTGTCAACGTAATGAATACGGCCATGCCACCAAAAAGCGTTACCGACGCCTGCGCCATCCGGCGTTGATTGTACCACCGAATAACCACAACTAAAACAATCAGCAACCAGACACCGGGCAGCACTTCCCACCCTGTCCACTCAATCTTTGCAGCTAAATTCCCCTGCGTAAACGCGTCCTGATCGGCAGCAGATTTCACCAAATCCATGCGATTCGCCAGTACCGGCAAGCCAATTGTAGCTGCCAGATAAACGCCCCCAACCAGGAGCAATCCGGCACGTAACCAGTTGCTGAACTGAATCTTGCGCTCTTCTAACTGCAGCAGTGTCAGAGCCGCAAAGTAAGTCAGCGGGAAGTAACAGAGCGATGAATAGTGCACAATTTTCGACTGAACGACACTGAACAAAATCAACACCACCCAGAATAGAATCAGCATCCATTTGCGAAACTCACGCTGGTAATTTCGTTCGATAAACAGCGATCCAAACGCCCGAACGGCGAAAATAGACGCGGGGAAACAGCCGACTAAAAGCAGAATAAAATGATAACCCGGAAAACCGGCATGACCGGCATCGGGCGTGGTCAACAGTCGGATGCTGTAGTCCAGAAACGCCTGCATCAGGGCCGGGCCGTGTAGGAATACATCGAGGCCATACCAGGCTAACGAAACAAAAGAAGCCGCCAGCGAAAACGCCAGAAATTGCAGGGGCGTAATAAACCACCGAAAACGGCTCAGCATCCAGTAAACGACCAGCACCAAACCGACAATCAGATAAGCAACGGGGCCTTTCGTCAGAATCCCCAACCCCAGCACAAACCCGCCCAGCAAAATATATGTCCACTCCGATTTTGGCACCGTCATGGCACCGCCCAGCCGTTCGCGCTTCCAGGAAGCAAAAATCAGGTTGACTAACCCAATGAAAATAAACAGGTTGAAAAACGGGTCGATGATGCCCGACCGGAAATACAGATGGGGCGTAACGGACCCTAAATAAGCCAGCGACCAGAATAACCCGAACCGATGGCCGTGTAGTTTCTGACCGAGGTTATACAGATAAACCAGCGTGATAATGCCACAGATGGCATTGGGTAGCCGGGCCGCAAATTCGTTGATGCCAAACAACTGCATCGTGATCGACTGAAACCAGAAAAATAAGGGCGGTTTTTCGTAAAATGGCTTGAAATCTATGTGAACATGTAGGTAATCGCCCAGTACGATCATCTCACGGGCGCACTCGGCAAAGTTAATTTCATCCCAGTCGAAGAGCCGCACACCACCCAGAAACGGGATAAAAAATAGGGCTCCCAGCGCAATCAGAGCGAGGGAATAAAAAAGTTTTTGATTCATCAAGCAACGTAGTAAGTCAAAAAAGGCCGTCTCCCGATAGAGAAGGAAGCGCAAAAATAGCCGAAAAAAGATTGCCGGGATTCACGATATTCGCCCCGACAAGTCAGATAGTTCGAGGTTTGTTGTTCGTGGTTTGTTGTTAACTGATACAGAATCAGATTATGTGTCAACTACTACAAACCACGAACAACAAACGACAAACCCAAACTCCCCATGCTCGCTAATCACCGATTTACCGATTTACCGGCTTATACTCAACTGCTGAGCCATTATGACAGCCTGAAAGATCGCCACCTGCGCGATTTGTTTGCCGAAGATCCAGAGCGGTTTGCTACGTTCACGCGTCAGTTTGAAGACATTCTGCTCGATTTCTCCAAAAACCGCATCACCACCGAAACGCTTGGTCTGCTGATGGAACTGGCCGAACAGGCAAGTCTGAAAAGTGCCATCGGCAAGATGTTTTCCGGCGATAAAATCAACCGTACCGAAGACCGGGCCGTGCTGCATGTTGCCCTGCGGAATCGCGCAAATACGCCTACACTGGTGGATGGTAAAGATGTAATGCCCGATATAAATGAGGTGCTGACTCACATGAAATCGTTTACAGAGCGCATCCGGTCGGGCGAGTGGAAGGGTTACTCCGGCGAAGCCATTACCGACGTAGTAAACATCGGTATCGGTGGCTCAGACCTCGGCCCGGTTATGGTGACGGAAGCCCTGAAACCGTATGCCGACGACAAAAAACTGCGTGTGCATTTTGTCTCGAACATTGATGGCGTACATATCTACGAAACGCTGCAAACCGTTCGGCCCGAAACCACACTATTTTTGATTGCGTCAAAAACGTTCACCACGCAGGAAACCATGACCAATGCCCAAACGGCCCGGCAGTGGTTTTTAGATGCGGCAAAAGACGAAGCGGCCATTGCCAAACATTTTGCAGCCCTCTCGACGAATAAAAAAGACGTCGAAAAATTTGGCATCGACCCCGCAAATATGTTCGGGTTCTGGGATTGGGTTGGCGGTCGGTATTCGCTCTGGTCGGCCATCGGGCTGTCGATTGCGCTGTACGTTGGCTTCGATACGTTTGAGGAGTTATTGGACGGGGCACACGCCATGGATGAACACTTCCGCGACGCTCCGCTCGACCAGAATCTGCCCGTTATTCTGGGACTGCTGGGCATCTGGTACAACAATTTCTTCGGCGCGCAAACGCAGGCTATTTTGCCTTACGATCAATACATGCACCGGTTTGCGGCTTATTTCCAGCAGGGCGATATGGAAAGCAACGGCAAATCGGTTGATCGCGCCGGCCATTCGCTTGATTATCAGACCGGTCCGATCATCTGGGGCGAACCCGGCACCAATGGTCAGCACGCATTTTACCAGCTTATTCACCAGGGTACAAAACTGATTCCGTGCGATTTTCTGGCTCCGGCCATTAGCCAGCGGCCCATCGGCGAACATCATAACATCCTGATGGCCAACTATTTCGCCCAGACAGAGGCCCTGATGAATGGCAAAACCGAAGCCGAGGCCGCCGATGAATTACGTAAAGCGGGCAAGAGCGAAGAGGAAGCTAAATTTTTGACGCCATTCAAGATGTTTTTGGGCAATCGCCCAACGAATTCCATTCTGTTTAAGAAGTTGACACCCCGAACGCTCGGTAGCCTGATTGCGCTTTACGAACATAAAATTTTTACGCAGGGTGTCATCTGGGATATATTCAGTTTCGATCAGTGGGGCGTCGAACTGGGTAAGCAATTGGCCAGCCGCATTCTGCCTGAGCTACAGGATGACGCACCGGTTGGCACACACGACAGTTCGACTAATGGGCTGATGAATGCCTTTAAAACGATGCGGAAATAATAGAACACGGATGACGCAGATTGCTCTGATTAAAAAGGATAATCAGCGTAAATCAGAACAATCTCCATCATCCGCGTTCCATTGGTTCCGCAAATTTATTCGGTCCTCTACGATTAGTTTTCTTGACAGAAATTGGAATAGTTCAAAACATTGATCGGTAATCGTCTGTTAATGGGGTGTAATCTGGGTTGCACCCTTTTTTTGTCTAACTCAACGAATTAAACAAACGTATGAAAACTCAATTCTCACTTCTGGCTATATGCCTGTGTAGCATCGGCATTGCCAATGCCCAAACGACGACTAACACCTACTCGTCGACAACGAATTCAACGAACGTATCGCCGGTTACTACCGATAGCACGAATGCGGTAAACAGCACGAACAGCACGATGTCAAATGGCAACGCCACCATGACCAACGGGACGATGAA
>JANPJE010000037.1:0-20457 GCA_031425355.1 Spirosoma sp.
CAGCAGCGAAAACCAAATGAGATATACATGCGTGCGCTTGATTCTGAAAACCCCGTCATGCTGACTCATTGCTGGAGAATTTGACGAAATTCATTTAATCCAACTACGTTAACTTTTGGAAAGTCAATTTCTGCCAGTACATCAAAATGCTTATCTTCAGTCACTAAGTAATCAGCTCCGGCAGCTATAGCGCAGTCAGAAAATTTGTTGTCGTCTGGATCAACGGTGATGAACCACCAGAAGAAAGAGACGTTTATCTGTTCGACAAAGGATGAGTTTATGAGGGCTTCAAGAACGCTGTCCGCAATGTCGCGCCGACGAAATCCCCACTCAATAATCTCGTCGTACTCTTATAATATATCCGTTGTTACGCAAAGAGTAAATTGTCCCGAAAAAATAGCCTGATAAAGCCAGTGGGATGCAGATTTCGGTGAAATGGAGCTTAGTAACTGGTTTGTGTCAATCACTATCCTCATGACTGAGTATCACCTTTCTGGCGTACTTTATAATCCGTACGCAAATGGGTTTGTCGCCATTTCGTCATCGTCTCTTCCGTGAATCCTTCTTCCTTCCAAACTTCATCAGCCAATTTTACTGCTTTCTGAGCAAAATAAGTTGAAAGCAACTGCTTAATAGCTTTCAAATCCTCATCTGGAACATCACGGGAAAAAACCTTCAGTAACTCCAACTGAAGATTAGAAAGTGGGGGCTTGGTTTGCATAGTTTTGCCGATTGATGTTGACAAAGTTAACTAATCTAATGCAAACGAATACGCTGCGACTTCGCCACTCTAACTGCCGATTATCGCTATGGTTAACCGGCTGATGCAGACGAGTTTTTCCTGCTCGTCGGTAATGCGAATGTCCCAGACATGCGTCGTGCGGCCCGTATGAATGGGTGTGCAGCGGCCATAGACCCAGCCCTCGCGTACCGAACGGATGTGGTTGGCGTTAATTTCCAGCCCTACCGCCCGCTGTTTGGTGGGGTCATCGAGGAGCAGATAGGAGGCCACACTGCCCAGCGTTTCGGCCAGCACCACCGACGCGCCCCCGTGCAGAATGCCGAAGGGCTGTTGTGTGCGCTTGTCAACCGGCATCCGCGCAATCAGATAGCCTTCGCCCGCTTCAACAAACTCGATGCCGAGGTGTTTGCTGATGGAGTCCGTGTGAATAAAGTCAAGTGTAGTTAAGTCGAATCCAGCTTTCATAAAGAGCACTTTTTTGCGTAATTTTGCACCAAAAATTGGTAAAATTTGCCAATCGGCAAGTCACTACGCTTGACACAAAAAACAATCTATCTGATTCGCCACGGCGAAACCGACTATAACCGGCGGGGTGTAGTACAGGGCAGTGGCGTTGATTCAGACCTCAACGAGATGGGCCGGGCGCAGGCACAGGCATTTTTTCAAGCCTATCAACATGTTCCGTTTAAAAAAATTTATATCTCCGGCCTCAAACGGACGTACCAAACCGCCGAGCCGTTTATCGAGTTAGGGCTACCCTACGAGTCGCTGACCGGACTGAACGAAATTAGCTGGGGGGTGATGGAAGGACGCGCTCCCGGTAATTTAGACAACGAGATTTATCGGGTGTTGATCGAAGCCTGGGCGTTGGGCAATACGACCGTGGCTACCGAGGGGGGCGAAAGTCCCGAACAAGTTGCTATCCGCCAGAAAGCCGCCATTGATGTCATTCTCTCGCATCCCGAAGAGGATACGATTTTAATTACCATGCATGGCCGGGCGATTCGGATTCTGCTCTGCTGGCTCACCAACCGCCCTCTTTCCACAATGGATCAGTTCGAACATAGTAACCTATGCCTATATAAACTCGACTATAACTACGGATTATCCAGCTTTACCATCGAACAGGCTAACGATACGTCACACTTGCTGTCACTGGCACTGCTTCAGTGACGGGCAGGCCCACTACCAGTTAACCGCTACGACGGGCCGGTAATCCGCGAATATGCCCACTGATAACGGCTTTCTGTTGACTTTTTGCGGAAGATTGTATCTTCGCAATTATCCGATAGTGAGCTAGGTGGAATGAAGATGTCGAAGCAGAGAATATATTGGTTTTGTCAGCTATTTGGCTGGACGCTCCTGATTCTGGTGGAGTACATAGCCTACGTACTGGAATTTGGTTATAACCCTGACTTCCTTTATTTAGCCATCGCCAATATTTTTCTGGGAATTACCCTGACCCACCTGTATCGGCTCATGATTCGACGATGGAACTGGGTTCGGCTGCCCTTTTTTCGGCTGGCTCCGCGCGTACTGCTCTCGGTATTTGTCATGGCTGTGATTATGACCATGCTGAACCTGCCCATCGACCGTATTATCGTTCCCCAGCGCATGGTTAATGAACCCTGGCTGGTTATCGGGTACATCATGAGTTTCGGGAAAACAATGCTGACCTGGGTGCTGACCTATACAGCTTATCACTATGTTGAAGAGAACCGGAATGCTGAAATTGAACGGATTCTGCTGAAAACGAGCATCCGCGAAACGGAGGCCAAGGTGCTGCGGTCGCAGTTGAACCCGCATTTTGTGTTCAACGCCCTCAATAGCATCCGCGCATTGGTTTACGAAAACCCGACCAAAGCCCAGCAAAGCATTACGCAACTCTCCAATCTGCTCCGAAACTCGCTCCTGGCCGACCGGCGTAAAACGGTTGAACTGCGCGAGGAAATCAAAACTGTTGAGGATTATTTAGCCCTCGAAAAAGTCCGCTACGAGGAACGGCTCACGTGCCGTATCGAACTTGACGGGCGAACACTGTTCTGGCAGGTACCGCCCATGATGTTGCAAACGCTGGTCGAAAATGCCATTAAACATGGCGTATCAACGGCGATTGGTGGTGGTTTTGTGGAAGTAAAATCGAGCCTTGTTGCCGATAAACTGCATATTCTTATTCGTAACACGGGTGTTCTGGGCGATAAAGAAGCGTCGGGCGGGTTTGGGTTAGCCAACACGGCCCAGCGGCTTGAATTGCTCTACGGTCCCGATGCACAATTTCAAATTTTCCAGGAGAACGACGCCCCCGACGGCCCCCATAACGACGGACCGGTTGTTTGTGCTGATATTACCATTCCCGCCCAGTCGGAGGGCATTTTCCGACGTAATGCAGAAGCAAAGAGTTTGTAGTTCGTGGTTTGTCGTTGCGGCTCCAGTCCCGGCGGGGAACCGCAATGACAAACCACGAACCATGAACCAAAAACATCAAACCGAACACCATGAAAACCCTCATCATTGACGACGAACGCTTAGCCCGCAACGAACTGCGTCGGCTGCTCGAGAACTTTCCTAAGATTCAGATCATCGGCGAAGCAGCCAATGCCGATGAAGCCCTGCCCATGATTGAAGAACTGGAGCCGGATCTTCTGTTTTTAGACATTCAGATGCCGGGCAAAAATGGTTTTGAGTTGCTGCAGGCGATTGAAGGAAAAACGCCGGAAGTAATCTTTACTACCGCCTTCGATGAATATGCCATCAAAGCCTTTGAGTTCAACGCGCTCGATTACCTGCTTAAACCCGTCGAACTGGCCCGGCTGTCGGAAGCCATTCATCGGGTGGAGGAGGAACAGCACATTCCCGATAATAACGGTACGTCGGCGGGCACCTCGACAAAAATTCTGGGCGAAAATGACCAGGTGTTTGTGAAAGATGGAGAAAAATGCTGGTTCGTTAAACTCGGCAAAGTGCGCCTGTTTGAGTCGATGGGGAACTATGTCCGGCTGTATTTCGATGATCAGAAACCCTTGGTACTCAAATCGTTAAACGCCCTCGAAGACCGGCTGAATCCAACTACATTTTTCCGGGCCAACCGCAAACACATCATCAATTTGCAGTGGATCGAGAAAATAGAACCCTGGTTTAGTGGCGGGTTGCTGGTTACGCTGCGGGGTGGCGATAAAATTGAAATTAGCCGCCGACAGGCTATCCGGTTCAAAGATTTACTAAGTTTGTAGTCTATGTCGCTTAAGTTGGTAGGCTAAATGGCCTGATTGCCAGCGTGACTCAACGTTCGCAACCTCCTCATGAATCAGTACCTGCTCCTCTTTTTTTGCGGCTCAATCAGTGTGTTTTCGGCTTGCCAGTCTTCGCAGTCAGGGCCGCCGGCTCTGGCCAAACAGCAGTATACATTTGCCGGGCCGAACCGCTGCGACACAGCTGCCAATGCGGGTGTCGATGTGTCGGTGACCTACGTACTGTTAAAGGATGACTCGGAAAGTGCCCGGAAAATCAACGATAGTTTGCAACATCTGGCGGTCAGCAGCATAGCTGGCTGGCTCGATAGTGCAACGGTAGCGGGTAGTCCGGCGGCCCGAACTGATCTGGCCCAAGCCGCAGCTTTATTTGCTGCGGACTATGATATTGTTCAGAAAGATATGGGCAAAATTGGCGGCTGCTGGGAGTTGAAAACCATTGCCGATACGGTTTATGCCGGTTCTAATGCGTTGACAGTCAAATACGAAACCTTCGCTTATACGGGCGGGGCGCACCCGAATTCCAATCTCTCATTTTATACCTTCGACCGGCAATCGGGCCAGATGCTTACGCTGGCCGATATGGTGTCGGATACAGCGGCATTGAAGGGAGTGGTGGAGAAGGCGTTTCGGAAACAACAGAAGTTGCCGACCACAACGAACCTCGAAGAACACGGTTATTTTCTGCGCGACGGGCAGTTTTTTCTGCCTAATAATGTGGGTATGAGCCGCGAGGGAATGATTTTTTATTACAATCCTTACGAGATTGCGGCTTACGCGCTTGGCCCTATTCAGTTAACGGTGCCTTACGAGCAGCTCAATGGCATTCTGCGTAACGATTGGTTATAGATGAAGCAGGATCGTATTGAACATACTCGGGTTTATTAACAAACGCTCAGTGCATAGTTGGCTACCAAAAAGTTACAATACGTTATAATAAAGTCTGCAATTGCGGTAAGTTTGCCTCCCTCAACGAGTTACTGATCTACTGAAATTGGCTCGTTTTCTATCCGTATGAGATCAAAATGGATTATTCCGGTTGCAGTCAGCAGCCTGTTATTGCTCCTCTTTCTTTGGTTCAAAGTACTTCGGTTTCAGGCATTATACTACACGTATAACGACATGTATATTTTCCTGCAGGCGTCGTGTAGCTGGCTGGATGGTCGCCCGGTGCTTTACGAAAATATAGGGGGGTACGATGATCGGATTCACAATAACTACGCCATGCTTCTGTGGGGGCCACTTATCTACGTCACCGGAGCCTACGGCGCCTTTATTGTTCAATCGGTTCTATCACTAATCAGCTATGGCCTGTTACTGCGGTATCTGAGCCGACAACTGGCAAGCCAGACAATCTGGATTATACTCGGTGTTTTGTTGCTGGGGCCAATCTGGTTTTGGCTAAACGATCACCCCGGTATTGGCTGGCATCCTGAATTAACTTATTTCCCGCTTTCGCTGCTGTTTTTACTGGCCCTGTTAACCTACCGGACAGACTTATTCCTGCTGACGGCTGTGATGATCGTACTCGTAAAGGAAGACGGCGCGTTGCTGGCGGGGGCTATTCACCTGGCGTTTTTGTGCGTTCAGTACGTAGCAAGCCATCGTCAGCGATCTGTTTTCGGGGTTTTAGGTAAACGCCAGTTCTGGATCGTATTAGCGGGATGGTCGGCCGTGTTTGTAGCAGGAATGGCATTTTTGTCATACAAAAACCATTCGGCAGATCCCGAACCCCGTTTACAGCAGGCGCTTAATGCCATTACCACCGGATTGCATGATGCTGTCTTTATCCGTATAAACCTGAAACTGCTGGCTCAAACCTGCCTGTTGCTGCTGCCCTCCATTGGGTTGTTGCTGTATGGATTATATCGCGTCGGCTGGCGGCAGGTCGGGAGTGTCGTGCTCATTTATGTTGTTGCGCAACTGGCGCTGCTCCTGTCGAACTGGGTGCAGGGTGCAACGTATTATGGCACCAATGCGCTTTTCGAGCAGGTATCCCTGACATGGCCCCCCCGGTTTGTTCTGGTCTACGCCTTTTCAGTCGTTTATGTGCTGATGATATGGGTTTTGTTTGCCATAGAGGAACGGTCGGCACCTCGTTGGCATTCGCTATTGATTGGTGTGCTGTTAGCCGGTATTCAACTGCCTGTGGTTCAGTATGCAAGGTCCGATTTTCGGCCATTATCAGCGGTGCGCGACGTAATCCGGCACCGGTTTGATCCACAAAAACAACCTTTATTGCCCGAGTCCGACGTAGCGATTATTCAGAAGCTTGCCCAAACGATTCCGGTCCACTCGAACGTATTTGTATTCGATTACCTGATTCCGTTTTTTCACAGGCATTATAACATTTGGCCGACTGAAAAACAGTGGGAAGATGCCGACTTAGCCATTATTCCGAACAACGACTTTCAAAAACTTGGTGAACGACTGCCGCGCGTTATGAAGCAGCCATACCGCGCTTTGCGGCTAAAAACATACACTATTTTCGTTACGCCGGCCTTTGAACCGTATCTCAACGCTTCTGTAACCGCTAAGTCCAGTCTGTGATGACACTCAACGAATTCAAAACCACGCTCTCGCTGCCGCAACCTCCGGTCGGTATTCATCCAGTCATGGAAGCACTCTGGCACGATGCCAACGGACACTGGGAGCAGGCTCACAACATTGCGCAAAGCCGGGAAGGCGAACAGCCCTATGACCGTTTGCACGCGTATCTGCACCGCAAAGAAGGCGACCGCTTCAACGCAAACTACTGGTATCGACGGGCCGGTACGTCGTTTTTTGCCGGGTCTCTGGATGAGGAATGGGCTACGCTGGGAGAAGATTATTTGTGATATCAATCCATCACAAATAATTAACAGTAGCCGCTTTTAGGAAGATCATTTTTTACCTATCTTGTGGGACTATTTTAGTTTCCCATGAACATAGCCTTTCGGACTCTCTCCAACCAGGAGAGTTCGATTCATTGCGAATCAATTCGCCAGATACACTATACAAAAGAACGAGCCGATTGGGAGAATAACGCTTTCGACCATGCCGTCAAACAATTCCTCCGCGAGTGGATCGACCACAGCACAGTGGCTGGTACGCATGTGACCGACGACAGCAATAGTGACACCGAGGAGTTTGTTGAACAGGGTGCCCTGCGCAGTTTTTTCAAACACAGCGATGATGCGCTGGAGCGGCTGCTTCGGCACGATACAATTGCCTATCACCTGCTCCGGCCCGTCAGCGAAGTCTATTTCGAGAATGACGCTTACGAACCGATGCTGGCTCAGTTTGAGAAGCGTATTTATAATTTAGCGGCTCACCGCGAACATCGGGAAGTGCCATTCCGCTATAGCCCGCCCAGTCGGCAGGGGTCGCACGGTGATACGGTCGGACTGATTGATGGCGTAACCGGCCAGCCAAGAGAGGATATTGGCATGTATTTCGGGACACGTCGCTCCGACGAAACGGCCCTGACCATTTTGGCCGACCAGCTACGTAGCGAGGTTGACAGCAACTACACAATGGCTGCCCGTTTGCCCGTTCATGTCGTTACAAAAGGATACATGGATGACTCGCTGCGTATAGTGCAGACCGTTACAAATCAGCTTCGCGAGGATGGCGATAACCGGCTTCACTGTTTCGTGATTCAGCGTCGCCATGCCGCCGACGATCGCCACTTAGGTGCGGCTCTGCTGGTCATGAATCCCTCAGAGCCGCAACTGCCCCGGCGTATCATTTTTTGCGACACCCTGAACCCGCTGGGTCAGCCCCCGTGGTGGGATAAGTTCAAGCAAAAAGTGGATGGCGTATTTCCACAGCCCGACGGCTGTTCACCCGCATCCGACCGGCTGGAAGACGGTGGAGTTAATCTGCAACGGCTCCATGATGGCGTACCGGTTCGTCATCAGGACATCGATTGTGCATTTTACACCGCATCAATGGTTAGTGCCCTGATCCAGTTGGCACAGTTCGAACCTGATCTAATCCTGACCGGGAGTATTGGCGATGTTGTGAGCGGAATGACCGCCCGGATGCCTGCCTATTTTGAGCGGGCAAATCAGCCTAAAGACCCCCGTCTGGTGCGGGAGGAGAACGTAGCCTGTCGATGGAATACGGGTCGGCAAGCCTTACAAAACCTAATGGGTACTAAAGTTATCGACCTGACTCCGCAGGAAACGGATGCCTATAGTGCTGAGGTGGCTTAAGTTATTCAGTAGTAAGCGATAAGGTAGGTAGTAAGTATTTGTCAGCAGCTTGCCCTGACTCACCATTGAACAACTTATCACTTACGACTCAATAGCCAATACCGGACAGGCTGTGATAAAAAAAGGCCGCACTCTCACGAATGCGGCCTGCGTCTGTCGATGAACAAGTAATATCTATTGAGCCACTTCTTCCTCCGTCAGCACCGTGCTTACGTCAGTTAGGGGCAAACCAAAAGCATCAGCTACGCCTTTATAGACCACTTTGCCGTCCACTACGTTCAGGCCTAATTTCAGATCTGAATTATCGCGGCAGGCCTGTTGCCAGCCTTTGTTGGCTAATTGCAGGGCATAAGGCAACGTAGCGTTGGTCAGGGCAAGCGTACTCGTATAAGGGACGGCACCGGGCATGTTGGCTACGCAATAATGCACGACACCATCAATAATAAACGTTGGATTCTCATGGGTTGTCGGATGGCAGGTCTCAATGCAACCGCCCTGGTCAACGGCCACATCGACCAGCACCGTACCGGCCCGCATCAGTTTCAGCATCTCGCGCGTAATCAGGTGGGGAGCTTTGGCCCCCGGAATCAGTACGGCACCTACAATCAGATCGCACACCCGAATCATCTCCCGAATGTTATATTCATTCGACATCATGGTTTGCACATTCGGCGGCATAATGTCTGACAGATACCGCAGACGCGCCAGACTGACATCCATGATCGTAACGTGTGCGCCAAGGCCGGCCGCCATTTTAGCGGCCTGCGTACCCACGATGCCACCGCCCAGAATAAGTACGTTGGCCGGTTTCACACCCGGCACACCGCCTAGCAGAATGCCCCGGCCTTTGAGTGGTTTTTCGAGGTATTTGGCTCCTTCCTGAACGGCCATCCGGCCCGCCACTTCCGACATTGGAATCAGCAGGGGTAAACTACGGTCGGGGCGTTCAACGGTTTCGTAAGCCAAACAAACGGCTCCTTTCGCCAACATAGCCTGCGTCAACTCTTCCGATGATGCAAAGTGGAAATAGGTAAACAGCAATTGATCCCGCTTAATAAGGTCGTATTCAGCCGCAATCGGCTCTTTAACCTTCATAATCATCTCGGAAATGCCGTACACCTCTTCGATGGTTGGCAGCATAATTGCCCCAGCCGCGATGTATTCTTCGTCTTCAAAACCACTGCTCTCACCGGCATTGACCTGCACATAAACGGTGTGGCCATATCTGCGCAGTTCGGTAACACCGGCGGGCGTCAGCGCAACGCGGTTCTCGTTATTTTTAATCTCTTTGGGAACACCAATTACCATACGTTGTGTGCGTTTGAAAGATGAATCAAATGCGATAAGACAAAGATAAATTCGGAGTAATTCTTTTCTAACGGATGTTATCTTTTTGGGAAATATTTCTATTTAAAGTTTAATTTGCCGAAAATAGTTCTGATAACTGGCAGCTAATCTATACTATGCCGTAAAAATGCCGTCATGGAAATTATTGATAAAACCGACCGCCGGATTTTAAGCTTGTTGCAGCAAAACGCCCGGCTAACGATTCAGGAGATCGGCCAGCAAATTAACCTGTCGAAAACACCCGTGCATGAGCGCATCAAGCGACTCGAACGGGAAGGAATCATAGATCGCTACGTAACGATTCTGAACAGGAAAAAACTTGGGAATTTGCTGATGATTTATTGTCAGGTGACGCTCGACCGTCAAACCCGCGACGCCTTTGCTGATTTTGAATCGGCGGTGCGCGACCTGCCCGACGTGCTGGAATGTAATCGGGTGTCGGGCACGTTCGATTACCTGCTCAAAATCGTTAGCCGCGATATGGAATCCTACAATCACTTCTATCAGGAACAGCTCTCGGTCATTGCCGGAACGTTGCACATTAGTAGCTTTTTCGTCATGGCCGACGTGAAGAACTCAACGCAGATTCCGGTTTGAATTAGTTGGTAAGGCAATAAAGCAATAAGTTGGTAAGTCAGTAAGTGGCTAACGCGTAAGCAACACTAATGCGTCGGCCACTTACTGACTTACCAACTTTAGAGTAGGAAGCGACAAAAAATCGGTTTATCAATCAATCGTATTTATCCTCTTGTGCTCTATTTATGAATCGCTATTTCTTCGTTTGGGTAAGTTTGCTGAGTTGTAGTTTTGCCGCTCAGGCACAGACCTGGCAACCGGTGTCAACGCAAAATGCCTGTTCGCCACGTCACGAAAACGCAGCTACGCTCATTGGCGACAGCCTGTATGCCGTTGGCGGTCGGGGTATCAAACCGCTGGAAGCCCTGAATCTGAAGACACTCGTCTGGCAGACGCTTCCCACGCCACCCGTCGAAATGAATCATTTTCAGGCCATTACGTTCGGGGGCGAGTTATACGTGATGGGGGCATTTCAGGGAAAATATCCGCACGAAACGCCATTGCCGAACATCTATATCTACAGTCCGAAACAGGGCAAATGGCGTACCGGACCCGAAATTCCGAAGGAGCGGCTTCGGGGTTCGGCGGGCGTTGTCGTTTATAAAAACAAGATTTACATGGCTTGTGGTATCATCGACGGCCATTACGACGGTCATGTGGCCTGGCTGGATGAATTTGATCCGAAGAGCAATACCTGGAAACGATTGCCGGACGCGCCCCGCACCCGCGACCACATTACGGCCGCCGTTGTGGACGATAAACTGTATCTGGCGGGTGGGCGAAATTCGACCGCCCGGATCAACAAAGTGCTGGAAACGACCGTTGCCGAGGTCGATGTCTATAATTTCAAAACGGGCCGGTGGGAAACGTTGCCTGCTACATCGAACATTCCAACCCAGCGGGCAGGTGCTACGGCTGTTACGCAGGGTGGCAAGGTTTGGATTATTGGGGGTGAAACCGTTCAACTCCTGGCCCATAACGAAGCCGAAACCCTCGATCCAAAAACCAACAAATCGACCGCTGGCCCAATGCTGAAACAGGGGCGGCACGGTACGCAGGCAGTCGTTCATGCCGGAAAAATTTACATCGTGGCCGGGTCCGCCAATCACGGTGGCGGACCTGAGTTAAACACCGTTGAAGTACTGAAATGATTTTGATGTGCTGCACGGGCTAAATCCCGCTATAACCAATCATAAAACAATAATCTATCCATGAAAAAATTACTGTACGTTTTCACTTTCCTGATACTTTCTGTCCTGGCAGCCGTTGCCCAAACAACTGACAGACGGGAGGATTGGGTGCCGATTTTTAATGGTAAAGACCTGACCGACTGGGATATTAAAATTGCGGGTCAACCCTTGAACGACAACTACAAAAATACCTTTCGTGTGGAGAATGGCATCCTGCGAATTGCGTATGACCAGTATAAAACGTTTGACGGAAAATACGGCCACATGTACTACAAACAGCCGTTCTC
Organism: Spirosoma sp.; assembly: GCA_031425355.1. GTDB lineage: Bacteria > Bacteroidota > Bacteroidia > Cytophagales > Spirosomataceae > Spirosoma. The sequence continues at coordinate 11,590 of JANPJE010000037.1, forward strand.
GTATTATAAAGTGCGGTTTACGTATCGGTTTCAGGGCAACCAAACGCCCGGTGGCGATGCGTGGAATGTGCGTAACAGTGGCATAATGGTTCATTCCCAGTCAGCCGCAAGTTTGTCCATCGGGCAGACGTTTCCTGTATCGCTGGAGTTACAGTTGCTGGGCGGGTTGGGAAAAGGTGAGCGTCACACGGGTAATCTTTGTACGCCCGGCACGCAAGTACACATGAACGGGAAACTCAAAGCTGAACACTGCACCGACTCCGACTCTAAAACTTATGACGGCGACCAATGGGTCACCGCCGAAGCCATAGTGCTGGGTGATTCCATACTGCATCACATCATTGAGGGCGACACCGTGCTAACCTACGAACGACCCGAAGTTGGTGGTGGTTTTGTCAGTTCGTTAAATAGCTGGAACTCGGGAAATTTCAGCAAAGAAGCCGCGAACTACTGGATAAGTCGGCAAAATACGCGACTTGGCGAGGGATACATTGCGTTGCAGGCCGAAAGCCACCCGATTGATTTTCGGAACGTAGAGGTGCTTAATCTGAAGGGCTGCACTGACCCGAAAGCGGTAAATTATAAGTCGTATTACGTCAAGTCGGATAATACGCTGTGCCAATATAAAAAATGATAAACAGGAGGTCCGGAACGACCGCAGATGGACAGATTTGGGATTAAGCCTATTTTCTGTAATCGGTAAGCAAATCGTCGAATGCCAGCAATAGCCGCCGTCGGTAGGGGTTATCAAGTCTGATAATTAGAGAAATGGAATAAACAGTGCCCATGTCGTCGATCAAACTGTCGCTAAACTGAAAGTAATTACTACCGCTGTAATAACTAAACCAGTTTGTAAACTTCCGTTGCCTGACAAGACCCCGTTGGTCTGATGTATCACAGACGTACACGACAACTCGCTCATGCTGCTCGAAAAAGTTGCCGAATATCCGGGCAATTGTGGGCGGAACAAGTGAGTCTCCCGGAGGACGTCTACCTGTGGGATTTTCAATAACGACAATACTAATCTCGAAGACAAACGGCTGAAGGTCAGGATCATTTGCGAAGATATAGCCAGTTGGTTTAAACTTTACTTCGTAGACAATCGAGTTTATAGTTTCAAAGACGAATACATTTGGCTCATTTAAATCATTGTCAATCCTATAACCTGACAATAGGCGTTCCTCTTTCTTCATTCTTTCGACGGAGTTCAGCAACCAGAGCCTGTTTGGCCGGGTTGTTCTTATAGTCTTCAATGGCTTCCTGTTCAGCGGCTTTTTTATCCGCCAACAAGCGTCGAATGATAGCTATAGCCCGCTCGTGCCGTTCGTTTTTTTTCGGTTCTTCGGTTGTCATGATTAAGGCGTTTTGAGTCCCTAAAGCTAAAACCAATTTAGTACTAAAAAAATTACCAATTACTCTTACCGCACACTGGCCCGGCGAAGTCGGTCATTCATGGCCCAGCCCAAACCTTCGTTGGGGAGTGGCTCGGCGTAAATAACGTCGATGGGCAGTGAATCCAGTGTCCGAAGGTGAGCAAAGAGGTTTTTTGCGGCTTCGCTGAGGTCGCCGGTGGGGGAGAGAATGCGCTGATTTTCAGGATGTAATCCGCCGAATGGCTCGCGAAATGCCAAGGCTCCGGCTTGCCTGTTTGGTGGGGGACTCTCGCCCGTCGATAGTAGAATCAACGGTTTGCGGGGAGCGTAGTGGCTGCTGAGCATCCCTGGCGCTTTGGGGTTTGAGGTCGAATGGGTTCGCACCGACACCGGGCCAATTACCCGTTCAATCTGGTCCAGAGCCATGCCGCCCAGCCGAAACACAGTCGCTACATTGTTCTCAAAACCGATAATCGTGGACTCGATACCAACACCCGCCGGGCCACCGTCGAGAATATACGGCACCTGATCGCCTAATTGATCGGCAACGTGCTGTGCAGTCGTCGGACTGATATACCCGAACGGATTGGCACTCGGAGCCGCCAGCGGAAAATCGAGCGAACGTAGTAAATCGAGGGTAAGCGGATGATCCGGAATCCGAACCGCAACCGTCGACAAACCCGCTGTTACAAGATCAGGAATCAAGTCGCGTTTGGGCAGGAGCAGGGTAAGCGGCCCCGGCCAGAATGTTTCGGCCAGCAACCGGGCGGGTTCCGGAATGTCTGTAACGTACTGATTCAGCTTGGCGAGCGAATCGGTATGAACGATCAGCGGATCGAACGAAGGGCGGTTCTTAACCCGGAAAATAGTTAGTACAGCATCGGGGTTGAGCGCGTTACCGGCCAGTCCATAAACCGTTTCGGTCGGAATGCCTACCACATTGCCCGCTTCTAAAAATGCTTTTGCCGCCCGCCTGTCGGTACCGATCTGTGCCATGATTTCGTGGCGCAAAGATAGCGATAAAAGGGAGGAGAGGGAGGAAAGGTGTTGGCTTAGTATTCCTTTCTCCTTTCTTACCCTTCCTCTCTTTCCTACTTTTTTAATGATGCGCTCCGCCGGGGCCGTGAACGTGGCCGTGAACAAGTTCGTCGGCGGTGGCATCGCGAATCTCAAGCACTTCAACGTCGAAATGCAGGCTCTGATCGGCTAATGGGTGGTTTGCATCAACAGTAACGGACTCCGGACCAACCTCCGTAACCGTAATTACCTGTCCGTCGTTGGCTTCGAACTGCATGCCTACCTCAATTTTCTGCCCGCCAAATGCTTTGAGTGGCACCTCTTCAATAAGCTGGGGGTCGCGTTTACCGTAGCCTTTTTCGGGAGCAACGTCTAATTTGAGTTTGTCGCCAATGGTACGACCTTCCAGCCCTTCCTCCATGCCCGGAATGAGGTTGTTGGCACCGTGCAGGTAGTACAGCGGGTCACGTCCCTCGCTGGAATCTAATACGTTACCGCTGCTGTCGCGCAGGGTATAATGGATGGCGGCTACTTTGTGTTTTGTGATCGTCATAATTATCGGGTGCTTCTGTTAGGCAACTGTTTTTTTTACAACTAATGAGTCGGCAAAATTGCTTTTTTACGGGGGAATAACCCGGATTATCACTCTTTTTTCCTGACTAATTCGCGAGTTGCATTTCCCTTAAATTATAGGATAGCATAAATCGCTATCTTTGTTTTATGAATGAGCGGTTCAAATTTTGGCTCAAACGCGTGGGCTGGGGCGGTTTTCTTTTCTTCCTCATCAAGGGTCTTCTGTGGCTGTTGATACCTTATCTGATCGCTAAAGGCATACTCTCTAAATGAAATAAGGGTTTCTGAACGCAGGATTTCCCTGTTACCGGTTTTGTAATTTACCGTATAATAAATTGGACAGGGGCACTTTGCTGTTCAGTTCCGGAAGTCCATGTATATTCAGTGTTATTTTCAGTAAGTACTACTGAATCGATCGAATAAATTGGTGCTGACGTTATGCAGGGCGTAAGGGAATGTATTCCGCGTTTGATAAGAGCGGGTGTCGTGTTGCTCTCCGCAACACTGCTCTCCTGGAATGTACAGGCAACACACATTATCGGGGGCGACGTAAGCATGCGGGCCGTGGGTACAACGCCCGGTCTGTTTATGCTCCAGCTAAACCAGTATTGGGATGAGACAAAAACCAGTGCCGGAAACCGTGATCTGTTCGTTACGTTGCTGGTCTACCGCAAGCAGAATCCCCTGTTGATTGAGCGCATTAACATTGATTTACAGGAAACGCTCCCCCTTACGTTCGATAATGCCGCCTGTGCTTCGCTCCGTCAATTGAATTTTACGCAAGCCAAATATTACAAGAATCATCAGTTCGATATAAGTAAATACACGGACCCCGGTGGCTATTATATCGTATGGGAACGGTGTTGCCGAAACGACAACCTCACCAACATAAACAGCGCGACATCGGCGGGAGTAGGTATGGTGTTTTACCTGGAGTTTCCGGCGATGACCAGAAATGGAGCTAATTTTAAGAACTCCGCTCCCGATTTTCGGCTACCCAACGGCGATTATATCTGCATCAACAAACCCTTTACGTTCAATGTCGATGCCACTGATGCCGATGGCGATCAGCTAAAATATTCGCTCGTAACCCCCCTGAATGGCTACACCAACCGGGGCGTTCCGTCGAGTATCGACCAGTCGCCCCGGAGCAGCTACCCGCTCGTTATGTGGGCAGCGGGCTATAGTCTGACCAATATTATTCCGGGCAATCCACCCCTGAGCATTAACCCGACAACCGGTCAGTTAACGGTTCGGGCTAATCAGGAAGGGCTGTATCTGTTTACCGTTCAGTGCGAAGAGTTTCGGAATGGCGAACGTATTGGCGTTGTACGCCGGGATTTTCAACTGCCGGTTGTCGACTGCTCAAAAAATACACCACCGCCCGCCGTCGTCATGGCGAATGGGAAAGCGACCTCTGAACTGACCTGGTGCGGCAGTGATCCGTTGGTTCTATCAGTTGAGAAGAACCCCATCTGGGCATATCAATGGCAGAAAGATGGTGTCAACATACGGGGTTCTGTTTCCGATACGCTCCCCATTCGGGAGTCCGGGGTTTACACGGTCGTGAAAAGCCAGGCCATGGTTTGCGCCAACGATACCATGTCGCAGGCGGTAAAGGTCACTCTCACATCCTCATCGCCCATCAAATTGTCCGTTGCGAGCCCAGCCCCTTACTGCGCTGGCGATACGTTGACTTTACGGGCCGATGGGCAACCTGGTACGCTCTATCAATGGCGTCGCGATGGGCAATCCATTCCGGGCGATCAGCCTACCATTAAAGTCTATCAATCAGGCGGTTATCGGGTTCTTGCCAAGTCGGCCACCGTTGGATGCGATGGACTAGATAGTTTGCAGGTAACGATAAACGCCCGGCCAACGGTTCAGATCAACGCATCGGCCGCGAAACTCTGCCCCGATTCTTCTGTGCAACTTACGGCAACTAATGCGGGTGGTTATCGCTACGTGTGGCGGCAGAACGGCACGGCGTTAACCGACACTGCGAGCCGGTTTCTGGCACGGCAGGCCGGTACGTATCAGGTTACGGCAACGGCCCCAACCGGCTGTACGGCCCTCTCCAGTCCGTTGACACTGGCAGAATTTGCCCGCCCGCTCATTCAGTTGGATTCCCTTGCCCCCGTTTGCATCACCAACGTCACCATACTTTCCCTGCGGGGGCAACCCACCGGCGGCACTCATGCCGGGCCGGGCGTGCAGGGCAACGCTTTCAATCCAGCCCTCGCGGGTGTGGGGCGACATAAACTGACCTACACCATTACGTCTGCCGATGGTTGCCGGGTATCGCAAAATCGGTGGGCGGTGGTATCGGATGGCCCTGACGTAACGGGTCAGAATTCCTATGTCATTGTGAAAGGCAGTTCCGTTCAGCTACTGACCCAGACCGATGAAACCATCAGCCAGTACCGGTGGGAGCCGCCTGCGTCGTTGAGCCGGGCCGATGTTGCCAGCCCCGATGCCAGTCCGGACGTAACGACTCCGTATCAGTTAACGGCTGTGGGCGTAAGTGGCTGTTTGGCAACGTTTTCGGTACTGGTAGAAGTGATGGAGCCGCTCTACATTCCGTCGGCCTTTTCGCCCAACGACGATGGGCTGAACGATTCCTGGATCATCCCGAATATCGGTTCGTTTCCGCAGGCTGAGGTGTACGTCTACACTCGATGGGGCGAGTTGGTTTACTCCTCAAAGGGCAGTGATAAGCCGTGGGACGGTATGTATAAGCAGGAACGGGTACAGACCGGCATCTATACGTATCAGATTCGCACCGGCACCGGTCCGCTTATGAGTACCTACCGGGGGTATTTAACGGTGATTCATTAGGGTGGGAGGGATAGTTGAAGAATATATATGACACCGGGATAAATCCCGGTGCAAGTCATTTGTGTAACGACTGATGACGGGACAAATCGGTAGCATCTGTCCAGCGTAAGTCATTATTCACTGCACCAATCACTTGCACCGGGCTTCAGTCCGGTGTCACCAACATCTCTCAATACCTATCAATCCAGCTATTTCTCCGGACCTTTCGCTCAGATTAGTACTCCCAGAACAATTTTTTTGCGTATATATACCGTTTAATAAACAAATGGAAGCACGTTGCTTCGGGCCTGTCACGACAGCAGGTTATTTATTTCACGTTTCCAACTATACAGATCATGACCAAAAAATCCTCTTTGGGCTGGGCATTGACATTTTCCCTGCTCATCGGCGCACAGGCGTCCGTTCTGGCGCAGACTCAGAATGCATCCACGCCAACTGCTCCAACCACCACGACTCCAGACGCTACCAACGCTGTAAAAGCGGGTGGTTCGACCGGAAAAGATCTGGCGATTAGTGCCGCCAAATCTGCGAATCACACTATTTTGTTCCGCGCTCTGCGGCTGTCGGGACTAACCGAGCAGGCCAGTGGAAAAGGTCCATACACCGTATTTGCGCCCACAAACGAAGCCTTCGATAAACTGCCTGCCGGAACGGTGGACGAATTAATGAAGCCCGAAGCCAAATCAAAGCTGGTGAAATTGCTGGCCTACCACGTAGTGAAAGGAAAATTCACCGCCGATCAACTTCAGGACGGTCAGAAACTTAAAACCGTAACGGGCGGCACCCTGACCGTTAGCAAACAGGGCGACGCCGTAACCATTACCGACGGAGCCGGAAATGCGGCAACCGTTAATCAGGCGGATGTCGAAGCAACTAACGGCATGGTACATTCGATTGATACGGTGCTGATGTCTGCTGCGGGCGGCAAATAATTGTTTCAGACAGGATTACAGGATTTTATTTAGGCGAAGAATCCTGTAATCCTGCCTGAAAAACTGGCGGATAAAAACACGAAACATTAAACTTGTCCTATACCCGATTATTCAGTTTGTGATCTGCTTTTTACTGGATTTTTTTGTGAACATTACCTTCGGTTGCCGGTTAAGAGAAAAATGATTACTCAAACCGAAACTGTTATGGAAAATCAGGACAAAGAAGACATCATTCGGGCTAAGCAGGCGATTTCACCGGCTGGTTTAGCCGACCAGTCAGTCGAAGGAAACAGTGGACCGGGCAGTGAGATCGACGCTGACGAGTTGGCTCCAGACCCACTCGAAGACGAATACATGGACGGTGAAAAACCGGCTGCCAACGTGCGAATGACGCACCCGAACCGAAACCCAAATCCGAAACCGGACATTGATAAACCAGCCTATAGTTAAGCTGAAAACGGGCAACTCGCAGGGGTTGCCCGTTTTGTTTTTATAACTAATGACGCTATCACCCGTTATAGAAGTTAGACGTGTTGATCATAGTTTCAACTTCGCCGAACCATCTAACGAAAGCTAACTTATACAGTCTACGAAAAGTCAAGTTGAGTTTTCGTAAACAGGACATAGAATATGAATAAAAATAAAATCGGGATTGTTTTTGGTGTAATTGCAGGGGTAGTTGGTCTGTTCTTTTTGGCGAAATGGCTCCTGCCAAACAAGGTACAAAAGCCGGATCAGGCACGAGTCGATACAAAAAAACAGGACGAAAAAAAGGCGCAGGAGACTGCTCTGACGCTTCATCAGGCGTGCCGTTATGCCGACTCAGTGGGCATCGACACCAGCCGGTTTGTAATGGGGTCCACTACGGATGAACCGAAGATCAGTGCTAAACTAAGCCAGTTACTGCTGGAGATTCGTTACGGTAAAAAACCGTCGCGTATAGAGTATAGCGGTCTACGGGAGTCGGTGGATTCAGCCTGGGCAACCAAATCGACGGGCACGTTTTCGTCAGAAATGAGAGCGACACTGGCGTCGTTCGCGCCTTATAATCAATTGGTTGGGCATTACAATCGGCTCCGTAAACAGGGAACGTCTAATCCGGCAATGGCTGATTCGCTGCGACTGATTCGACAGACGCTCAACTTCTACCGATACGTCAATCGCTTCAATCCCGACCAGTTTGTATTGGTCAATATTCCGGCGGGCCAACTCAACGTATTCGACCGGACGGGCAAGCGGTTGTTGCCCATGCAGGTCATTGCGGGCAAACCCGATCGGCGGACACCCAGCATGACAACGTATATCCAGGATATTGTCGTTTACCCATACTGGAACGTACCGAAAAACATCGCATTGGAGGAAATGCTACCCCGGATGAAGCGCGATCTGGCGTATATCTACAATCAGAACTTACAGATTCTGGATGAAAAAGATAAAGAGGTTGATCCCGAAGACATTGACTGGGATGGCCTGTCGGAAACGAACTTTCCGTACCGCGTTCGGCAGGCGTCAGGCTGTGAAAACTCGCTTGGGCTGCTGAAATTTAACTTAGCGAACCCACTGGCAATCTACCTGCACGATACCAACAGCCGCGATCTATTCAAACTCACAACTGATCGGTGGCGGAGTCATGGCTGCGTGCGGGTGCAAAAACCCGTCGAACTGGCTAACCTGATTTTGGGTGCTAAAACCTTCGATGCGGACTTTATGAACCGCTGCCTGATCGACCAGAAACCCCGGACGGTAGCCATCCCGAAACCGTTTCCGGTGTTCATTACGTACAACACTGCCGACGTTGATTCGACCGGGAAACTTCGGTTTTACAACGACGTGTACGCGCTGGATAAGTAGGCCGACTGCTTTAAGTAATCGGAGTTGGGCGAGTAAACGAACAGGCACGAACCGCCTTTAACAGCCTGGATAATGGCTTTTGATTCGGCGTACGGCACGGCAGGGCAGCCCTGACTTCGTCCTAAGCGGCCCGTTTTGCGGATAAAATCTTCGCCAACGTAATCGGCTCCGTGTAAAACGATATTCCGGTTATAGACGTTGTCGTTGAAGCCTTTTTCCAGTCCCTTCAATTGCAGTGACAGGCCATGTTTGCCCATATACGTATCGAGGGTCTGGTAAAAGCC
>JANPJE010000038.1:0-7567 GCA_031425355.1 Spirosoma sp.
GTCGTTGCGAGCGATGCCTTGGATACACCCGGTAGCCGCCCGATTTCATCTTTCAATAGCATTGCTTTTGCCCGCAGATCACCCTTGAGCCGGACATACAGCAACTGCGATTTGTCGAAACCTAATTTAGCATTCTGCATATACGCCAACTGACGGTAAATAGCAACCGTACTGATAGCCAGCACAATTGACAACACAAACTGCCCCACCACCAGCGACTGCCGGAACCCGCGCCCCGCCTGCACGTCGAAAATGCCTTTCAGCACCCGCGCCGGACGAAATGCCGACAGGAAAAAAGCCGGATACAGTCCTGTTAACAGACTGATAACTCCTGTTAATCCAATGATAATCAACCAGAAAGCGGGGAATTGATACGGCATTTGCAGGTCTTTGCCGGAAAGATCATTGAAGAGAGGCATCAATACGTCGGCTATCAACAACGATACGGCAATCGCTAAACCAGTCATTAACAACGCTTCACCCAGGAACTGACCTATCAGCGATGCCCGCTGTGCGCCAACCGTTTTCCGAACGCCCACTTCTTTGGCCCGTTGCGATGCCCGTGCCGTGGCAAGGTTGATAAAATTAATGACCGCAATGAGTAGGACAATTAACCCAACAGCCACAAAAATGCGGACATATGTGATGTCGCTGCGTTTGCCGGAATCGGTTCCGAATGCAAATTTTGAGTACAAATAGATGGCCGATAAGGGCTGTAGCAGTAATTGAGCATCGTTACCGGCATCGTAACGTTTGAGTTGCCCACTGATTTTTTCGCCAAAAGTAGTTGGGTTAATAGGATCACCCACCGGGTCGGGCCGGAGTTGAACATAGGTGTGGTAGCTGTTGCTGCTCCATTTGTTACCCCACTTGTCATAGCTCTCTACCCATTTGAACGGCAGCAATACCTCGAACTGAATGTGCGACCGGCTGGGCGGATTTTTGGCCACGCCAACCAGCGTCAGGGTTTGCTCGTTGTTGAGTTTGAACAACTGACCCAGTACGTTCTTTTTGGCCCAGTTTTTTCCAAACACCCGTTCGGCCATTGCCTCGCTGAAAATTACTTCGTCGGGACCGTGAAAAACGGACTTTACGTTACCTGCCAGCAACGGAAAACTGAACAGGCTAAAAAAACTGGAATCCACAATCAGCATCTGGTCCGACTCGGTCGATTGGCGGCCCCGCGTCAGCAGCCCGGACCAGCGCCCCACGCGGGTAGCTTGCTGCACGTCGGGAAAGTCTCTTGCCAGTGTCGGGGCCAATGGACCGGGCGTAACGGCCACGTCATAGATTCCGTCGGCTTGCTTTTGCTTCTCCGTTATGCGGTAAATGTGGTCGTAATTGGCATGAAAGCGGTCGTAGCTGTATTCGTCATACACGTAGAGCGAAATGAGCAGGCAACAGGCCATGCCGAGGGCCAGTCCGCCAATGTTGAGCAGGCTGTAGAGCCGGTTTCGCCACAATTGGCGAAAGGCGATTTTGATGTAATTCTGTAGCATATCCAGATTGACGAGTTCGATTGATGAGTACGTATCAGAATAGGGTGGGATGGTATGGGTGGAATGGCGTTGGTTGCAGGCTTACTCGCTGCGTAAGGCGTTGACGGGGTTCATCAGGGCCGTTTTCACGCTTTGAAATGAGATCGTCAGCAAGGCGATACCTGTTGCTAAACCGCCGGCCAAGGCGAAGACCCACCAGGCAATGTCGATTTTATAGGCAAAATCCTGAAGCCATTGGTTCATGGCCCACCACGCTACCGGACTGGCAATGAAAATGGACAGCACAATGAGTTTTAAAAAGTCTTTGGAGAGTAAGGCCACGATGCTGGCAATGCTGGCTCCCAGCACTTTACGGACGCCAATCTCTTTGGTGCGGGTTTCAACAGAAAACGTCATCAGACCCAGCAAACCCAGACAAGCGACAAACAAGGTGAGCACCGTAAATCCGTTGAAAAGCTGTGCTAACCGTTCTTCTTTCGCGTAAAGTTTATCATACGCATTATCCAGAAAATAGTAGTCGAACGGGGCGGCAGGCTGGCTATGACCGTACATCGTTTTAAGTTGAGCGAGCGCTTTCGATACGTCAGTTTGAGGGCTTAACCGCACCAGCAAATAACCCCCATTTGCCACAATCGACCGGGTTGTATCGCTCACAACTGTCAACAGCATCGGGGAAACCGGTCCATGCAGGCTACGTACGTGAAAATCGGCCACAATTCCGTGAGCAGGATGGTCTTTGAAGGGGGCGGGTTGTTGAAAGGGATTGCCTTTGATGCCCGCTTCTTTCATAAGCGTCTGATTATAAGCGGTCAACTCTTTCGTGACCGCTCCCGATTCCCAGCCAATGGGGGGATATTTCCACTGAACACCCATCATGTCGAAGAAGTGTTTGTCGACGGTCAGAACGTTGACCATGAGTTGTTTTTTTGTTTTTGCTGTTTCCAGAAACCAGGTTGAAATGTTGTTGGTAAACAGTTTGGCATTCGTGACGGCTACATTCCCCGCGCCCGCCCACTGACGAACTTCGTCACGTAGAGCCGGGAATTTCGATATTATGTCGCTGTCAATGTATAAGGCTACTACCTGCGCCCGGTTGATGCCCAGATTTTTCGTGCGCAGAAACCGCATTTGAGTGAATAATACCAAACTGCAAATCAGCAAACCAATACAGGCTGTGAACTGAACAATTGTAAACAACTGCCGCAAGCCCGCACCGCTATACCGTAAATTTATAGCTCCTTTCAGTACCAGTGCGGGCCGAAATCCCGAAAGGAGCAGGGCCGGATAAGCACCCGCAAGCAACGAACAGGCCAGCCAGAGTGTCAGCATCAGGCCCGAGTACGGTCCCTGGCTTAGCACCCGGTTGTCCATGTGCAGGTCAAGGGCGTGGTTAGCCCAGGGAAATATGGCTTGGAGTAAAGCCAGCGAAAGGACAAATGCCAGCGTAGTTGTCAGAAATGATTCGAGAAAAAACTGGCCGATCAGTTCGCGACGTTGCCCGCCAATGGCTTTGCGAATACCAACTTCTTTGGCTCGTTTGGTGGCGCGGGCGGTGGTAAGGCTTACATAATTGATGACAGCCAGTGCCAGAATGACCAGCGCAATGGTAAGCAGAATATAGAGCGACTGCCGGGTATCTTTCGAGACGCTGCGGCTATCTAAATGCAGCGATGGCAATGGTTCAAGGATGAACTTCCCGGAAACGTCGGAGAACTGTACGTCGGCTTTTATTTTCTGTAATGTCTTCTCAACAGCTTGTACGCTGGCTCCCGGACGCAGGACCACATACGTACTCAGAAAACCACCTCCCTTGAACACACTTTGCTGATTCGGCCCCAACGTGGGCATTGAACTCAATGAAACCAAGCCGTTGAACCCAATGACCGAATTCGTTGGCAGGTCATCGAGCACTGCCGTAACGGTGAGTGGAAAGTGCTTATCAAAAATCAGTGTTTTCCCGAGTGCAGTTTGATTGCCGAAATATTTTTCGGCAAGTTGGCGGGTCAGAACAATGCGTCCAGGCTCGCTAAGGGCGGTTTGTGCATTGCCCTCAAGTAGTCGAAAGCCCATTGCTGATAGCATTGGGGCATCAGCAAAACCGATATTCTCTTCTTTAAATCGGTGGTTCGCGTCCGACTGCAACACCATATCACCCAAGCCATCCGACCACCGAACAACTTCCTCTACGTCGGGAATTTGCCGCTTTACCTCCCGGCCAAACGATTCATGAAGACCGAAAAAATTAACGTCTTCGCCACCATATTTGGCTACGGACAATATTCGATACGTGCGGTTGGCAAACGGTTGGAACCGGTCGTAATGGAACTCATGCCAGACATAAAGCGCAATAAACGTACTGACAGCTAACCCAACGGTCAGGCCGGCAACCGTCAGTACGCTGAACAGTTGGTTTTTCCACAACTGGCGAAACGCGATCTTAATGTAATTCTGTAGCATATCCGGGTTGTAGAGATCGGTTGATGAATACGTATCAGAATGGGTTGGTGTTGGTTGCAAACTTACTCGCTGCGTAAGGCGTTGACGGGGTTCATCAGGGCCGTTTTAATGCTCTGAAACGAGATCGTCAGCAAGGCAATGCCCATGGCTAAACCACCCGCTCCGGCAAAGACCCACCAGGCAATGTTGACTTTATAGGCGAAGTCCTGAAGCCATGCATGGATAGCCCACCACGCAATCGGCGAGGCAATGATAATCGCAATCAGGACTGGTTTTAAAAAGTCTTTCGAGAGCAGCGTAACAATGCCGATAACGGATGCTCCCAGCACTTTGCGGACACCTATCTCCTTTTGCCGCTGCTCGGCGGCAAAGGTACTCAGGCCGAACAGACCCAGACAGGCAATCAAAATAGCAACAGCCGCAAACGACATAAATAATTGTTCGATACGTTGCTCGGAGCGATACATCGCGTCAAAATTTTCGCTCAGGAACGAATAGGTAAACGGACGATCCGGCGCAGTCTGTTTCCAGGTCTTCTCAATGGTAGCGAGTGCCGAAGCGACATCAGTCGTATTGAGTCGGAAGGAAACGTCGGATAAGTACGGTTCGACATGGCCGCCCAGTACAGTTGCATCCAACACCAGCCCTACAGGTTCAATGGTGGTACGCAGGGATTCATAATGAAAATCCTTTACTACCCCAATAATTGTCAGTTGCTCGCCACCCGTTTTATGGATACTTTTTCCGATTGGGTTTTGATACCCGAACCGTTTAGCTGCGCTTTCGTTGATAATCACGCCCTGCTTATCGGTAATGCGCCCGGCGGTAAAATTCCGGCCCTTCATCAGTTGCATACCTAACGTAGTGATGTAATCCGGATCGACCTGCCACTCCTGCATACCCACCGACTGCTTCTGATCCGTCTCTTTTTCGGGATACCACATATCATTCCACCGGTTGGATGTAACGGGTAGAAAACCGCTTACCGTGCCCGTTTTTATAGCGGGGCTACGTAGCACTTCGTTCTTGAAGGTGGTCACTTCCTGTTCTGTAGATTGAGCCGTGTTAATGATAACGACCTGCTCTTTATTGAATCCCAAATTCTTCGTCTGGATATACTGCATCTGCTGGTTGATGAGCAGCGTACCGATGATGAGTATTACCGAAAGCGAAAACTGGAAAACCACCAGATAACTACGCAGACTTTGGCGTCCGGGCATTACCCATAGGTTGCCTGTCAACGCTGTAATGGGTTTGAATGAAGAGAGGTATAAGGCGGGGTATAAACCAGCCAGAATACCAACAATTCCGGTGCCTGTCAGCAAGTAGAGAATGGATGATACGTTGACTAATTGACCGAAAATCAAATCTTTAGCTGCCAGCGTATTGAAAGTGGGTAATAAGAAATAAACTAAACCGATACCGATCAATAGGGCGAAAACAGTGGTCAATAACGATTCCGAAAGGAATTGCAAAACGAGTTCTCCTCTGGTTGAACCCGCTACTTTACGAACGCCCACTTCCCGCGCTCGTTTGGCCGACCGGGCTGTTGTCAGATTTATAAAATTGAAAATGGCAATCAGCAGGATGAACAGAGCGATTAATAGGAAAAGATAGATGTACTCGATACTGTTGTTGGCAGAAAGCTCTCCGTCCCGGTCAGAGTATAAATGAATTTTGGTCAGGGGCATCAGCGAGTACTTGAAGTCATTACCTGCTTTTCGGCTCTCCGCCAGAGAGGTGTTGAAAAAGCGTCGGAGTGCCGGGTCAATGTAGGTTTGAAGGATTTGCTCGAACTTATCCTCGACCAGGTCAGGGTTAGCACCGGGCCGTAGCAAGACATACGTTGTGAACATGTGGTTTCCCCACTTATTGGCTTTGGCATCCTGCATTTCGTGCAATGGCAGAAGGAAGTCAGCCTGAAAATGCGACTGTGCGGGGATGTCTTTTATAACTCCCGTTACCCGCCTTATATCGTTGTCATCAAAAACCAGTACCCGATTCAGGGCATCAGTGGTGCCGAAATACTTTTTTGCCATACTCGCAGAAATAACGACCGACTGCGGCTCCGTCAGTGCTTTCTGAGGATTTCCCGCCAGCATGGGCAATGTAAACACGTCGAAAACAGTCGAGTCGGCATACAGAACGCCTTGCTCCCGGATGACGGCATGATCGCTTTTTACCAGATGGCTTTTTATCATACGGCTGCCATGCTTTGCCAGACGGGTAGCTGTCTCTATTTCGGGAAAATCCCGCATCAGCGTTTGCCCCATTGGTGTGGGCGACGTGGCAGCTTTTACCGCCCTGAGCGAAAAACTAATGTCACTGTTGATCCGGTAAATCCGGTCGGCTTTTTCGTTGTAGCGATCATACCTCAATTCGTCTGCTACGTAAAGGATGCTCAGTAAACTCACCGCTAAACCAAGCGCCAGTCCAAAGATTGTCAACGCTGAGTAGCCTTTGCTTTGACTTAAACTCCGCCAGGCGATTTTCAAATAATTTCGTAGCATATCCGTACGGATTGGGATTGATAAATACTGAACTGACTGATGCCAGTCGAGACAGTGGGTTGAAATGGGATGGTAGGGTAAGGTCTACTCGCTTCTCAAGGTTTTCACCGGATTCATCAGCGCGGCTTTAATGCTCTGAGAACCTACCGTTAGCAAGGCTATAGCCATGGCGAGCAATCCTGCCAGCGCAAAGACCCACCACTCCACAGAAACTTTATAGGCAAAATCCTGGAGCCACCAATTCATGGCCCACCACGCAATGGGTGAGGCAATGACTAAGGCGATGGTAATTAATTTGAGAAAGTCTTTAGAGAGCAACGTAACGATACTGGCAACGCTCGCGCCCAGCACTTTGCGAACGCCGATTTCTTTGGTGCGCTGCTCCGCCGTGAACGTAGCGAGACCGAACAGGCCCATACACGAAATCAGGATAGCGATGGCGGTGGAGGTGTTGACAAGCAGGGCTGTTTTTTGCTCATTCTCGTAGAGTTTCGCGATGGAATTATCCAGAAACGTGTAGTTAAATTTGTTGTCGGGATATACCGTTTTCCAGCGTTGTTCAATACGTGCCAGCGTCGCTTTTACATCTCCTACCTGCTGTCCCTTGGTGGCGAGTTTTACCCCAATATTTTTCGACTGGCGAGGCATATATCCGATAAAGACCGGACCGATTTTTTCATGAAACGACTGCTCATGGAAGTCGGCCACGACCCCAACGATTGGATACTGTCTGCCATCCATCTCAACCAATTGATTGATGGCTTCGGCGGGTTTTTTGAAGCCTAACGCCTTAACATACGTAGCGTTGACGACCAATTCCCGGAGCGAATCGCTCTTGACATAATTGCGGCCTGCCAGCAACCGAAGCTGATACATCGGAATGAAATTCTCGTCGCCAGCCTTCGCCGATACGTCCATCTCCACCTCCGTCTTGCCTTTATATTTCAGTTTGGTTACCATATAACTTTCACCCATTGGCGGAAACCACTGCATCGTAACCTGCTCAACATCGGATAACTGCCTGATTTTATCGGCCAAGACAAGACTCTTGTCATCATGTTGAGTATGCACCTCAATGATGGCATCGGTTGAAAAGCCGAG
>JANPJE010000039.1:0-3134 GCA_031425355.1 Spirosoma sp.
CACGAGTGAAAACGTAATGTCGATCAGTCCGAGCGTAGAATCATAGAGTAGCACCCGCCCACTCGTTAGCGTCATCAGAGCTGCGGCCCAGGCCACCGTTGCGTTGATCTGTCTCCGAATAAAGACGAACATGACCAGCCCAAGCCCCAGCAGCGAAACGAGCATCGGAAAACGCAACGCAAACGACGAATAGTTGCCAAACAATCGATACGAACTAATAATCAGCCAGTTATACAACGGCGGCTTATTAAAATAGCGTTCGCCGTGCAGCGTGGGCGTTACGTAATCGCCGGAGAGCATCATCTCTAATGAGACTAAGGCGCGTCGGGCTTCATCGCCCGTATCGAGCGGCATCAAACCCAGATGAGACACCAGCACGACCACTACCCCCGCGCTCAGGAGCAGCGGCCACCACTGGGTTTTGGGCCGGACGGCTGGCGGGTCGATTGTCGTAAGTATCTCCATGCGATCTCGTTATGGTTTCTGGATGGTTTTTCGCAGACTCAGCCAGCCGCCCACATTGTTGGTCAGCCATTGTCCCTGATCGAGAGCTACGGCCAGATTAAGTTGCGATCCACCCAGCCACTGCACCGGCAGCGTTAACTCGGCCAGCCCCGAAACCTGCGAAAAAGGTGCCCTCGGATCCGTCGTAATAGGCCGACCCAGGTTTCGGCTGTAGGACAGCAATGCTTTTATTTGTGTACCGGACGGCCACGCTCCCAGCAAACCCAAATGGCTGACCTGCACGCGATTGTTACTGATCATCAGCGGGCCGTTCCTGGCGAAACCGCCTTTCAGGTTGTGCAGATCGGCGCGGGAATCTTGCCAGCGGGTCAGAAATGGCGTTCCGATTACACGCTGCCGGTGGGTCCAGCCATCGAGATACTGGTAGTTATTAAAATAATCGTCAGCCCCGTTGTACAGGCGACTGCCAATCTCAAAGTCGAAATCGGTCTGCTTTAACGTAGTCAAAAATTCGGCGGTTACCTGCATCAACCGAAAGCCATTTTGTGCCTCTGTCCGCCCATTTTTCCAGCGAACGCCGTATAAACCATCGGGAACATTTTGAAAAGCCGCGCCTGATTTATCTTCAAACGGATGCTGGTGATACAGAAACCAGGTAGCCCGATCGGCGTCTATTTCTAAAGCGAAGTCAATAGAACCCAGATGATTACCCGCCTGATTAACTAAATCATGACCCGTATACTGTGTCGGATCGTTGGGCGGTTGCTGAACCAGTACGATGTGTTTATAGGTGTCCAACGAACTCGGAATTTTCCCGTTTATAGTAATTCCGTTCCTGTATTTGGTCGATGAACCGCCCCATTGCGCGTGGTGGGTCATGCCACCGTACAACCGCACCCGATTCCGAAAAATATTAATGCGGACAAACAGGGCTTTCTGGTGTAGAAACGAGTTCTGAATGGAATCCGTGTCGCTAAACCAGCCATGTGCATAGAGTCCGTTTACGGCAATAATCCCCTTAGTGAAGCCCAAAGGGACATACCCACGCGTGCCGAATTGAATTTTGTAGAGCGGCAGCGCATTCCCCGACCAGGCATACGAACCCGACGACAGTAATGTATCGACCAAGCCAAACACTTCCCTCCGACGGCCCGCATACAGCTCAAAATGCTTCGACAGCAGACTGGCATAAGCTACTGGCAAGACAAGCCGCGAGCTGCTACCCACATTGGCGACTCCCTCAACAGCTACTTTACCCTGTATTTTTCGGGCGTTCACCACATCGCCAAACTGCCTTGCCAGGCCGACCCGCACAAGGCCAGCCGGTCCACTCAGCGGCACGGTTCCGTACTGGCGGGAGCGAAACCAGAACGGGGTCTGTGCCGCCGACGAACCGAACCCACCCACCTCAACTATAACACGTTGCCGGGCCGTCGAGCGGTCTGATGGATCGGTCACCAACTGGCCGAACAACGTAGTGGTTGATGCAAAACCGATTAGAATGAAAAGAAGAAAGCGCAGTCGATTGACCATAAAGTCAAGGTCTTCAGTAGCTGACGAATCGTGAGAGCACACTCCGGGCTACTCTGTTTACAGGATGATTAGAGACAGATACAGTATTTAGCAATCTTAATAAAAACAAACTAATAATTTATATTTATATCATAAAGTTAATACATAATATCTTTAAACTATAAAATAATTAATAATCGTAAACATTAGGATTTCAGTAATGCAGATCGTCCGTTCAGCGAAGTTTGAACTTCGTTGGCGTGTTACCCGCCAGAGCGAAGTCTGAGACTTCGCTGAACTGCAGATAATCTTGTTCAAAATGTCATGCCCGCAACGGCCTGAAAATTTTTGGTATTGTCACCGTAGGCTTTCACCACAACGCCACTTGTAAACCCATTCCCGAAGCGATACAGTAAACCATATTTTTGATACATAGCGGGCTTGTACCATTGTGGCCGTACACCATTCCAGCCCATGTGAGCGGTAAACGAAAAGTGTCCCTGCCAGAATTCATAGCCAGCCAGCAACGTACCCTGTCGGTAAGGCTGGTAGCGGCCCGTCCACTGGCGGATTTGCTCTTTAAAATACCGATCATCAATCAGTTCGATACCACCCGACAACACGTGCGAACGGGTCAGATGATAGCCGCCAATCAGGTTCAGGCCAAAACTGGAATACGTTCGATCCGGGGTTTTGTCGGTGCCTTCCAGCACTTTCACGGACCCTAAAGCCAGCACACGAACCATCCAGCGTTTACCAATCTGTGACGTTCGCCAGGTGCTCGGGTCGGGTAAGGTGGCCGAAGACGTACTGTGCTGAATACCAATCGCTAACGCCGGAATATTCAGACCTTGATTCGGGAGCCGGACACCCGCGTTCGATATGTGTTTATAATCGAGTCCGGTCAACAAATGCCAGGTCGGTGCGAGGGTGTAACGAGCGTGCAGGCCAATGCCGGTTAGTCCGTTTATGGGTGTACCGAATGCTACATTACCGGGATTTTTGATGGCGTCGTAACTGCGCGATACGTAGTTCAGGCCCGCCAATGCGCGAATGGACAAGCCCCAGCGTGCCCGATGTACCAGAATCGGTTCAAAGAAAAGTCCTGCCCCCATCGACTGTCCCAGAACGACCGGGTTCCGAAAGGAATAGGCATT
>JANPJE010000040.1:0-29829 GCA_031425355.1 Spirosoma sp.
ATCCGACAGCAAACATCGCCCATCGAGCAGGGGGTTTCGACCCAAAAAAGATTTGAGACGGCCCAAATGATGAGTTGAGCCATCTAAACACTGCCATTTTTTACCACTAACGGTTCTGAAAATCAATAGACTTTTGCATAATACCTTACTCATCTACCAGTTATGCAGCGCAGAAAATTCATCACCAGAGCCACAGCAGTCGCCACCGTAGCGGCCACAACCCTAAGCGCGTCGGCCATACCCAATCATCCGGCATCGGCCGCGAAATCCTTTACGGTCAAAGCAAAAAAAGACCGGTTCAACGAGCCAATTTTGTTTCGGGGTGTCAACCCAAACCTCGTTAAAATCTCAGCCAAAGACACAGGCGGACTGTTCTCTGTTTTTGAGTACGAAGGCCTGGCCAAAATTGGCCCCTCGCTACACGTGCACCTGCATCAGGACGAAGTTTTTTACGTAGTAGAAGGCGAGTTTCTGTTTCAGGTAGGCGACGAACGACAAACACTGACAGTGGGCGACACGATCTATCTGCCCCGAAACATTCCCCACACCTGGCTTCAGCTTTCCGACACAGGAAAATTGATTTACCTGTTGCAACCGGCCGGTACACTGGAAGATTTCTTCAAAGAGATGAAGGCCCTCAACCGACCGCCCACTTTTGCCGATGAGCAACGAATATCGCAAAAACACGGCGTAGAAACACTCGGCCCACCGATAACGAAGTAAATGGTTCTGCCTATCCTGAAACGGCGTATTTTGTCCTGACTTATTCGCGCAATCATGAACGTCTTCGACTACAGGCTACCCAGTCCGGCTCTTCGGGAATACGTCCGATTGTATCAGATTATCGGGTTTTCGTTTGGGCCGGAGGTCGTCATTCCTGTTAAACCCTACTGGCCCCGGCCCGAAAACTGCCTGACGTTTTATCCGCGTGGTGGCGACACGGTTCAGGGCCTTACGGGTGCTGGCGCGAAAATAATCAATCGTTCAGTCATCGTTGGCCAGCACTCCTATCTGCTTAACCGGCAGGTTGGTACTGATTTCATTCTCTTTCAGGTAGTGCTTCAACCGGGTGCGTTGTTTCGTTTAACGGGCATTCCCGTCCATGAACTGACGAATAAATTTGTGGATGCCGAAGCCATCTTCTCAACCGCACTTTGCCACGTAAACGAGCGGTTAAGTGGTACCGACAATCATCTCGAGATGATTGGCATCGTGGAAGAGTTTCTGAGTTACCAGCTTCAGCGACGACGTATGATTCAATCCCGATTCTGTAGTTTGCCCATTGATAAAGTGAGCCATTATCTACTCCAAAACCCGACCCGGTTTTCGTTGGACTGGCTGGCCGACCAGGCTTGTTTAAGTACCAAACAATTCTACAATCTGTTCGTGCAGCGCATGGGCATCAGCCCCAAACTCTACGCTCGCATCGCCCGTTTCGACCAGACCGTGAAGCTTAAAAATGCCCAACCCCAAAAAGACTGGCTAAGTATTGCGCTGGAGTATGGGTACCACGATTATCAGCACTTAGTGCGGGATTACAAAGAGTTTACCCGCCTGACGCCCACTGAATTTGCCCAGAGAGAAAGCCACGCACCGGAGCGCGCATTTGGCAATGCTGAGACGTGACCACTTGTCGCCATCAGCAGGTACGTCTGACAAGGTGGGTTTCTGCGTATCAATCTGCTAAAAACATCCGGTACGGGCTAAATAAGATGGCGAACTATAGTCCGCTTTGCGCCTATCCGGTTAGCACTAAAGCCATTACTTTCTACAGGAAAATACACGCTGCGTCTGTGTTTGCTTAGAAGAATTAAATCGCGACTAACGTTTGCGAAAGCGACCCGTTTGCTTCCCGACGCGTACTTATTTTTTCCTCTCTAAACAACCAAACACATGGCCAAAGAACGAAACAACGTAGCGCCTGACCAGCGACCCATCACCGAGCTACAGGCGAAGCGATTAGCTGCTCTTTCCGGATTAAATCAAAAAGAACTCGTCAACCTGTCGGTCGTCCAGATTAGTGAACGCTTCAGATGGAAAATCGACCTGGAACTCCTTCGATTCCGCCGGATTTGTGGACGCGTGGTAAAAAAAGATCCCATTACGGGCATCGAATATCCGGTTCCGTTTGCTACTGTCCACGTAGAAGACACAGACTGCAACTTTCTGGGTTTCTCTACCATTGAGTCCCGCTGGGCCTGGTACTTCCCCACCTTCTGCCGTCGCGAAGAAGTGGCGACCGTCGTTACGGATGCCTGCGGGCGGTTTTGCGTACACATACCCCGATGGGAAATCGACTGGATTCTGCGGTTCCGCAAGCAGCGCGTTTGCTTCCCGGACATTTTCATCAAACCGTCTGTCCGCGACCTGCTGGAACGCCTTGAATCCTTACCGAACAAATGGTCTGTGATTCGGCCACCGAAGCCAGAACCCGATCCGGCTCCATTTCTGCTCAAGGATGGCGGATTGACGTTCCGGCGCACAACCGAGGTTTTGGGATCTAAGGTGGCAAAAAAACTGGCTTCCTTCGAGACGGTCAGTACCAAAGGTGATACGAGCCGGGTAAATTTCATGCGGCAGCGTCAGTTGCTGGACACGCCCGCTTTCGGCTCTTCCGAAACGGCTCCATCACCACCGCTACCCGCTCAAATCAGGAAGTTAAACGCACGCACCAAGCCCGAAGAGGTACAGGCACTTGCCAAAGAACTCAGGGTGGATGCCAGACAACTCGCAAAACTGAATCCCCGCCAGTTCGTTGGGCCTTTTTTCCGGTGCAAAGATATGTGGGTAGCCAACTGGGTTCCTATTCTGGACGTACCGGATATCACCTTCCGGGTGACTCAGGATGTCGATGGGGATGGCAACGAAGAAACGATATATTCAGAAAATTACTTCGATGTACGCTGGAACTCAGGCTCTATCCCCGACATCACGCTGGAAGCTTCCTCAATAGCGGTGGCTTCTCCGGTATCGACCTGCGGTGGTCCCGACATAAACTGCGATGTGCTGGGTGTTGTAACGGCTGGCCTGATACCCGTCGGGAACCCCGCGTACGTAGACCCGGCAACCGGGTATGCCATCCGCCCCAATCAACCCCATCCTTCGGGCGACATGTTTCCTACCCCCGGTGATCCGCCAGCAACCGCACCCTTTACGGGAACCCTTCAACTGTACGGTTGCAATCAGGTGGAGGGAGCGAGTTTTTATCGGATGCGCTATATTTATCAGAACCCGGAAACCCTCGTTGATTCGCCAGTCACACCCTTTCTGAACCTTAGCTGGCAAGTTTGGGTCGCGGGGGCATTAGCACCGACACCGGTAACACCCGATGCGGATGGCTGGTATCCGATTCTGAATCCGGACGATGTATATCCGGCCAAGCTACTGCTGAACTGGCCAACCGATGCCCGAGGGCTGTACAAGATTGATATGCAGGTAGCCGACGCAGCCAAAACGGTTTTACCGGTAGCCTCGCCGACGGTTAGCATTTACGTCGACAACTCTCCACCATCGGGACGGTTTATGGATCTGGCGTGGCGCGTGGTGGGTACAACCGCCTGGCAGGACCTTGAGTTAATTTGTCCGGTGGTATTCAGACCCACAAATCAGGATATTGAGTTCCGGGTGAGTTATGAGGCCTCTGCACAGCATTTTCGGTCTGTGACCATAGGCGGTGGTGGCTGTGGCGATGGCAATCTGGAGCGGTTGGCGTCCCCTAACTGGTCTGTTCCAGCCAGCCCAATAAATCCTTACGAACATTGGCACACCGATGCTGCCGACAACAGTGTATCGCGCAGAGCCATTTTCAAATTAGCGGGTTCGGCCAGACAGGGAGCGTACAGTTTTAATTTGGCCGTTATTGGCCGGGCGTTCAATCCCGCCGGGGGCGACGGAGGATTTGAGGCCGATTGGAACTACGATCCAACGTATTCCCAGACATATCCATCCCTGCCGGTGGCCGTTGTCGACATCTGATACCAGCCGTTGAAGTTAGCTATTAAATGGAGTTCCGTATAAACGAAGACAGTGTTGGTAAGATATACCAACACTGTCTTCGTTTATACGGAAAAATACGGCAGACCGATTTACAGCCTCTTTGCGAAAGACGTTTATCCAAAAACAGCAGGAACTATCCGCGCATCCTTGTTTGTGAATAATTTGCCTTAATTTTCCGAAAAGTAATTGTTTGAATTTTTGTGTCTGTGCCGACTAACCAACCCGAACTCCGAACCGTCAACGTAACGCGCTACGTAACTCCCCTGCGCGAAGGTGGCTCACTTCCGGCCCTTGTCGAAGCCGACGACGGTTTTTTATATGTATTGAAATTTCGCGGGGCAGGTCAGGGAACGAAAGCGCTCATTGCAGAACTGATTGCCGGAGAAATTGCCCGCGCCCTCGGTTTGCGGGTGCCCGAAATTGTATTCGTAACACTTGACTCTGCGTTTGGCCGGACCGAACCCGACGAGGAGATTCAGGATTTGCTGCGAGCCAGCGAAGGGCTGAATCTGGGGCTGCATTACCTGTCCCGCGCCATTACGTTCGACGCGCTGGTAACGACTGTCGATGCTAAACTTGCGTCGCAAATTGTGTGGTTAGACTGTTTCGTGACGAACGTTGACCGCACCGCCCGCAACACCAACATGCTCATCTGGCACAAGGAACTCTGGCTGATCGACCACGGCGCATCGCTCTATTTTCATCATTCCGAGCAACTCTGGGAAGAGCAGGCCCAGCGGCCGTTTGCACAAGTTAAAGACCACGTACTGCTGCCCCGCGCCACCGAACTCGATACTGTCGATGCCGAATTTCATATGATTCTCACGCCCGAACGCATCCGGTCGATTGTCGCACTGATTCCCGACGAATGGCTCACGGGCGAGTTATCGGCAGAATCTATTTCCGAACAGCGACAGGTTTATGTTCAATTTTTAGAGGCTCGCCTTGCCTCGTCATCCATTTTTGTCAATGCAGCCACCGATGCCAGAAAAGCACTTGTTTGAGTACGCCGTCATTCGGGTTGTGCCCCGCGTTGAACGCGAGGAGTTTCTGAACGTTGGCGTCATTCTTTACTGCGCGGCACAGGGCTTCCTGCAAACGGTATCGGAGCTGAACGAGGAACGGCTCCGGGCGTTCTCGGGTGGGGTCGATATACCGGAATTAGAAGAACGGCTTCGGGCGTTCGAGCGCATTTGCGGAGGGCGGACCGGGGGCGGAACAATTGGCCAACTACCAATTGCGTCCCGCTTTCGTTGGTTGACTGCAACCCGCAGCACCATCGTGCAAACGTCGTCGGTTCACCCCGGTCTGTGTACGAACGCGGGCGAAACCCTCATCCGGCTATTCACTCAATTAGTTCAGGAGTAAAAAAATCTTTGGACAGGATTACAGGATTTTTTCTACTACTAATCCTGTCTATAAACCTGATTTGTCTCTTTAAATTTATGCGTCGACTCGCTACCTATCTGACCATCCCGTTATCGTTTTACTGGTCCATCAGCCACGCTCAGCCTCGAACGGACACTCTGTTGACCAAGCTATTGGCTAACAATCAAAACACTGTCTTTCAGGAAGTTATCCGGCACCCTGACACGTACCGTCTCCAGATAATTTATACACAAATCAACCGCGACAAAGCGAACAAACCGTCGTTTAAAAATTACTATTTCCGGGTCGACAGCACCGAGTATTTCAATCCGGCCTCAACGGTAAAACTACCCCTTGCGGCACTCTCGCTGGAGAAACTGAATGCCCTGAAAAATCCGCAGATCACGAAATTTACGGCCATGCAGTTCGACAGCGCGTATGGCGGACAAACGAAAGAATGGTATGATAAAACGGCGTCAAACGGTTATCCATCCGTTGCGCATCTTATCAAAAAAGCCCTGCTGGTTAGTGAGAATGACCCGTATAGCCGGATGTATGAGTTTTTAGGACAGGGGCCACTCAATCGGTCGTTACGTGCCAAAGGCTACCTCGATACGCGCATCACGCACCGATTTGTCAGGATGACGCCCGAGGAACACCGGCACACCAACCCGGTTAGGTTTATTCAGGAAAATGGCAAGCTGATTTATGCCCAACCGGCGGCCTATAATACAGCCCCGTTCGATTTTCGGCGGACGGTCAAGCTTGGTAGAGGGTATTATGCCAAAGATAGCCTGGTCAATGAGCCGTTCGATTTTACGGAACGGAACGCGCTGCCGCTTGAATCGTTGCAGCAGATGTTACAATCGGTGCTGTTTCCAATGTCGGTTCCGGCCCGGCAGCGATTTAATTTAACGGAGAGTGATTACCGGTTTTTGCACCAGTATCTGTCGCAATTTCCCGGCGAAACGAACTACCCAAAATACGACGCCGTACAGTATTACGATACGTACGTAAAATCATTTTTCCGGGATAGCCTGCACCACCAATTGCCGGACGGTGTTCGGGTATTCAATAAAGTAGGCTGGGCATACGGCTTTCTAACAGATGCTTCGTACGTCGTGGATTTTAAAAATAACATCGAATACATGCTAACGGCCACGCTTTACGTCAACAGCGACGGCATTTTAAACGACGACAAATACGAGTACGAAAACATTGGTACTCCGTTTTTATATCAATTGGGAAAAACGATTCATCAGTATGACGTAGCCCGGAAACGACCCTACGTACCAAACCTGAACCAGTTTAAACTCACGTACGAGAAACGCCTGAACGACAGCAGACCCGTGGTAAAAGACGTGGAGAATTGATTGAAAAGTCAGGTATTGTCAAGATTGGTCAGGAAATAAAATGGTCAGGAGGTGGTCAGGTGTTGTCAGCAACTACTTGACCACTCCTGACAACCCCCTGACCATCTTTGACTATTTACTACCGTTCGGGATAGCTTTCTATCTGGCCCGAAAGTTCCTGAATAGCTTCCTGTAACTGATTGCGGCTTAGCACTATATCCACTTCCAGCGGAAAATCAGGGTAGTCATGCCAGGCGGGCCTCAGGTTGTGGCCCAACTGAATTTGCAGTTTGTAGTTATCGTTGGGCAGGGCTTTGGCTTCCATGCTCAGACCCGGTTCCGAGAAAGTCAGCGCGACATGATTGGTCGCTTTGTTCCACAGCGAACGCAGACCCGTCAACAATCGCTTCACCTCCCATGTATGCAACGGCGCCGACTGCGTATCGGTCTTTTGTCCCCAGAACGTAGAGAGCCGGCATTGCAGCCGATTCCGGTCCCGCCAGCTTGAGGTGGCTTTGCCATACCCCAGAATGGCCAGTTCAAAGGAGTCGAGTGAGTTAGACGAAGATATAAATTTCATAACCGTACAGTTGAGAAGGAGAGTGCTTATTGTCTACTTAACAAATATACTAACTGTCTTACCAACTTGTTCGGCTTTAATATAATTATTTTAATAAGGGATTAACCTACCCTATCCAAA
Organism: Spirosoma sp.; assembly: GCA_031425355.1. GTDB lineage: Bacteria > Bacteroidota > Bacteroidia > Cytophagales > Spirosomataceae > Spirosoma. The sequence continues at coordinate 7,417 of JANPJE010000040.1, forward strand.
GGGCCAGTTTACGCGCATGTTAACTTCCTGCCTCACCGACGTACCGACTTGGCCAGTTTCCTTATCTTTGCGCCCGAAAGAATTCATGAACTAATCCAATCAGATAGATGGCAAACGTGCTCATTATTGGGGCCGGTGGAGTAGGCAGCGTGGTGGCGCACAAATGTGCCATGAACAGCAGCGTCTTCACAAGTATTATGCTGGCCAGCCGTACGAAAGCAAAGTGCGACCGTATTGCTGCCGAAATTCAGGAAATGCATGGCGTAGCGATTCAAACGGCACAGGTTGACGCCGACGTAGTGGCCGAAATGGTCGCGCTGATCCGGTCGTTCAACCCCGTGCTGGTCATTAATGTGGCCCTCCCCTATCAGGACTTGCCTATTATGGACGCCTGTTTAGAAGCAGGTGTGCACTACATGGACACTGCCAATTACGAACCTAAAGATGTTGCCAAGTTTGAATATAGCTGGCAGTGGGCCTACAAAGAACGGTTCGAGCAGGCCGGGCTGATGGCCCTGCTGGGCTGCGGTTTCGACCCCGGCGCTACGCAGGTGTTTACCGCTTACGCCAACAAGCACCATTTCGACCGAATGGATTACTTAGACATTGTGGACTGCAATGCGGGGAATCACGGCAAGGCATTTGCCACCAATTTTAATCCGGAAATCAACATCCGGGAGATTACGCAGCCCGGTCGCTACTGGGACAATGGTGAGTGGATCGAAATACCGGCGATGAGTATTCATAAGCCCATCGAGTATCCCGGAATTGGTCCGAAAGAATCCTACGTACTGTATCACGAAGAACTCGAATCGCTGGTAAAAAACTTCCCGACGCTAAAACGGGCACGGTTCTGGATGACCTTCGGGCTGGCGTACCTTACTCACCTTGAGGTACTTCAGAACGTAGGCATGACCCGCATCGACCCCATTAAATTTCAGGGTATGGATGTCATTCCGCTCGAATTTCTGAAAGCCGTTCTGCCCCCTCCCGATTCGCTGGGCGAGAATTACACAGGCCAGACCAGCATCGGCTGTCAGATAAAAGGCGTGAAAGATGGCGAAGACCGGACGTACTTCATTTGGAACAACTGCGACCATGCGGAGACATACAAAGAGGTTCGTGGTCAGGCGGTTAGCTACACAACGGGCGTTCCGGCCATGATTGGAGCCATGCTCATGCTGACGGGCGTCTGGATGAAACCCGGCGTCTGGAACTGTGAAGAACTCGACCCCGACCCGTTTATCGAGCAAATGAACAAACAGGGTTTGCCGGTGCAGGAGAAGATTAACGCGCCCTTGCCGCACGAATACCCAACGGTCTGATTTTTATCATGGCACGAACGTAGCATATATCCGAAAAAACAGAAATCCCGCTTACGCAACTGGGCGGGATTTTCGTTATTCAGTCAGACAGTACGAACCAATAAATTATCGTTCTATGAAACCACTATTTCTGATCGCTTTACTGGCCGTATCGCTGTCGGGTACGTATGCACAAACCCGCGATTCCACGAAAGCCAAACCGGTTCAGCAACCGAATATCAACGACCGGCGCAATGGATTCGAGACGTTTCAATCAATGGGACAGATTATTGGTACGGGGCCAAATGGCATGGTCAACACCATCGATCATCGGTACGAAGGCTTGCGCGGTACCCCTTATTTTCTGCCGGAATGGATTAAAGGCCGCGTTGAGATGACGGCCGGGCAAAATTACACCAACGTACCACTCAAGTTCAATGCCTATCAGCAACAGCTTATCCTGCTCCGTGCCTGGGCCAATAACGATTCCATCATTGTCGATGCGAATCAGGTGAAGCGGTTTATTCTGAAAAACGATAACGGACAAACGTATCTGTTTCAACGCCTGCCAACGGCAAAAACCAACGACCAAAACCTGAAAGACGGGTATTTTCTGGTGCTGTACGAAGGAAAAAATGTGCTGCTGAAACGCATAGCCAAAACCTTTAAACAGGCCGATTATAAAAATCCGTATTCTAACGATGTGCGCTACGACGCCTTCACGAATGTATTTTCTTACTACCTGCTTAAACCCGATCAGACGTTAACGAAAGTCAAGCTCTCCGACAAATCACTCATCGACGCTCTCGGCGACCGAAAAGACGAACTGAAAGCGTTTGTAAAGCAGGAAAACCTATACTTCAAAGACGAGAATGACGCCATTACGCTCGTGAAAAAGTACGACAGTATGTAGCAGGGTTGTGGAATTTGGGCGGTGCGTACATCCATGCTTTATACGCCAAACCGCATAGCCCATGCTTCATTCGACAACGTCCAAAACCGCCGTACTGTCCTACGACGACATTATTTTTCAGGCCCGCAACCAGGCCTACGGTGCTTTTGACCTGCGCCGGCAATATCGACCGTCGCTCAATCGCGCTTTAGGATTGGGCGTCGGTTTGTTCTTGTTTGGCCTGTCCGTACCCGCGTTCCACGATTGGTTCTGGCCGCAGCAGTCACTTGTCGATCAGCAGTCGATGAACGAAGTAACGCTGACCAAACTGGCTGAACCACCCGCTGAACCATCCATTCCATTGCCTCCCGTTGAGCAGGCTCCCACCGTCAATACAGTCCGGAATCTGCCGCCGATTGTCATACCCGAAGCCGACGTAGTGGATGATAATCTTCCCCCAACGACCGACCAATTGAAGGATGCTACGTCTGGCACACAAACCGCCGATGGCACGGGTGAGATTGACATCGTTGCGCCCCCTGAAGCATCGGCTCCGACGGTAACTGAAATAGCGATTGAAATTGATCCAAAAAGCGAAGCTCCGTTTGTGACGGTTGAGCAGCAGCCTGAATTCCCCGGTGGCATGTCTGCCCTACGGGATTTCCTGAGCAAAAGCTTAAACTATCCGCGCCCTGCGGCATCTGCGGGCGTATCGGGGAAGGTTTTTGTCAGTTTCGTAGTCAACACAGATGGAAGCCTGACCGACGTGCAGGTGCTGAAAGGGATTGGTTTTGGCTGCGATGAAGAAGCCGTGCGGGTAATGCAGAAGATGCCCCGCTGGAAACCCGGAAGACAGTCGGGCCGGGCGGTGCGGGTGAAGTATAACCTACCCATTTCATTCACACTGGAGTAAACATTTTGTGGAATGATTGGGGACAGTGCATCTAAAAGTTACAGAATAGCTAAGTCAATCATGCCTTTATTCTCCATCGCCAAACATGGCTTTACATCCCGCAGTCATCAACAGACAACTCGCTTATCGACGCTGGTTATCAGTTTGTGGATAGCAACAGAATCAGTTTTTGCGCAAGGAGACGCTCAAGACTTGTTCTTTTACGAGTTAGGTACGACCGTCTTTACGCCAGATACAACGGTTTATACTATCGTCGAAAAACAACCCGAATTTCCGGGTGGGCGGCAAGCGTTGGAAAATTATCTGCTGGCCAACGTTCGTTATCCATCTGAAGCAAAAAAAGCGGGTGTCAAAGGCCGGGTGTTCACTTCATTTGTTGTCGAACCAGACGGACAACTAACTAATGTTCAATTATTAATAGGACTTGGCTACGGTTGCGACGAAGAAGCGATTCGAGCTGTCAACGCCATGCCCTGCTGGGCACCCGGAAGCCAATCGAGCCGACCACTGCGGGTTAAATACAATTTACCCGTACTTTTCGGAATAGACTACCCAAAGGCCAAAGTGCGATAAGTTGTTTGGCGTACCTTTGTGGTATGAATATGACCCTGCATCAGCAACTTGATCGTAACGACGAACCGCGTTTTCCATCGCCCTGTTTCGTGCTTGACCAAGCGAAACTCCGCCAAAATCTCCAACTAATTGACTCCGTTCAGCAGGCTGCCGGAGTGACTATTATTCTCGCGCTGAAAGGGTTTTCCATGTACAGCGCGTTTCCGCTGGTGCGCGAATACCTGAGCGGAGCCACAGCCAGTTCGCTCAACGAAGTCAAGTTGGTGAACGAGTACATGGGGGTACAGGCGCATACGTACATCCCAGCTTATCAGGACGAAAGTTTTGACGAAGTCGTTAGCCGCAGCAGCCACCTGACCTTCAATTCATGGCCTCAGTGGGAGCGGTTTAAGGACCGGGCCGTTGGGCGCGTTTCCTGCGGCATCCGCGTCAATCCGCAGTATTCGGAAGTGGAAACGGACATGTATAATCCGTGTGTGCCCGGCTCACGCTTAGGTGCCACCCGCGATCAACTCCCCGATCAACTCCCCGACGGACTGGACGGTATCCATTTTCATACCCTCTGCGAAAACGATTCGTTCACGCTTGAACGGACGCTCGCGGCACTTGAAGAACGCTTCGGTACGTTACTGCACCAGGCCAAATGGGTGAACTTAGGAGGAGGCCACCTGATGACCCGCGAAGGCTACGATACCAAGCACCTGATTGGCTTGCTCACTGCGTTCCGGCAGAAGTACAACGTAGACGTGATTCTTGAACCCGGCTCGGCTATTGCATGGCAAACGGGAATCTTGGTTTCGACCGTTCTCGATGTACTTAACAGTCAGGGTATTGACGTCGCCATTTTAGACACGTCGTTTGCGGCTCACATGCCCGACACGCTTGAAATGCCGTATAAACCGCGCATCATCGGTTCCTATCACGAACCCGTTGACGGAAAACCAACGTATCGGCTTGGAGGTATGACCTGTCTCGCCGGTGATTTCATGGGCGATTACTCGTTTGACAAACCACTCGCAGTCGGCGACAAAATCGTGTTCGACGACATGATTCATTACACGATGGTAAAAACCACTACGTTCAATGGCGTGAATCTGCCCAGCATCGGTGTCTGGAAAGAAGACGACTCGTTTCACCTTATCAAATCCTACGGCTACGAGAGTTTCAAAGACCGGCTAAGTTAATATAAAGCGAAATAGTGGAGTGGATGAATCGAATCGATAACTACGTCACCAGTCTACAAACAAAAAACCTGCACATGATTCGTGTGCAGGTTTTTGATAGACAGCTAAAGGTAACTACGTAACGTAATTACAAAAGGTAAATCTACAACGTTTTTAGGAAGAAATCCCGTTTGGTTAATTTTTCACGAACTCCCGGTGGTAAGCCGCTTTGTACAGTTCTTCGTCTGGTAAACTCTTGAAGTAGTCGTATGTAATTTTCAATCCTTCCGCCCGCGACACTTTCGGCTCCCAATCCAGAATGGCTTTCGCCTTGGTAATATCAGGCTGGCGTTGCTTGGGGTCGTCGGTTGGCAGGTCTTTCAAGACTAATTTTTGCGTTGTGCCGGTGAGTTTGATAATCTCTTCACCAAACTCTTTAATCGTAATTTCCGATGGATTGCCGATGTTGACCGGATACGCATAATCGCTTAGGAGCAGGCGATAAATGCCTTCGATCAGATCATCGACGTAGCAGAATGCGCGGGTTTGACTGCCATCGCCGAAAACCGTCAGGTCTTCGCCACGCAGTGCCTGACCAATGAAAGCGGGCAATACCCGACCGTCGTTGAGCCGCATCCGGGGACCGTACGTATTGAAAATCCGAACGATGCGCGTTTCCAGACCGTGGTGGGTGTGGTAGGCCATTGTCATGGCTTCCTGAAACCGTTTGGCTTCGTCATACACACCACGCGGCCCTACCGGATTCACATTTCCCCAATATTCTTCGGGTTGTGGATGAACGGTTGGGTCGCCGTAAACCTCTGAGGTAGAGGCAATCAGCACCCGTGCGTTTTTCACCCGCGCCAGTCCTAAGCAGTTATGAATACCCAGCGAACCCACTTTCAGCGTTTGAATCGGGATTTTAAGGTAATCAATCGGGCTGGCCGGCGAAGCGAAGTGCAGAATGTAATCCAGTTCGCCCGGTACGTGGATGAATTTAGATACATCGTGGTGAGCAAATTCAAAATTGGGTAGATGAGTCAGATGCTCGATGTTGCGAAGATCTCCTGTTATGAGGTTGTCCATCGCGATCACATGGTACCCTTCCCGGATGAACCTGTCGCACAGGTGCGACCCTAAAAATCCGGCCCCGCCGGTAATAAGTACACGTTTCATTCAATTATTGGGTTGTGATGTATAGTTTGCGGTCTGTCTGACAGCGCGTAACGCTGAGAAAGACAGACCGCAAACTACGAACTAAATCAGACTTTCTGCTCAACCGGAGCCAGAACCGGCTCACGGCCTATCGAATAATACGTATAATTCTGTTCACGCATCTGGTCGAGTTCATACACGTTCCGGCCATCGAAAATCACCTTGTTTTTCAACAACAGGTTCATCTTGTCGAAGTCGGGGGTGCGGAACAAGGGCCACTCGGTGATAACAACAAGGGCATCAGCGTCGTCCAGAGCCGCATATTGGGTATGTGCATACGTAACGGCATTGCCAATTTGGTCGCGAACATTGTCCATCGCTTCGGGGTCATACACCGTTACTTTCGCCCCGGCAGCGCGTAGTGCCCGGATGTTATCCAACGCTGGTGCTTCCCGAATATCGTCGGTGTAAGGTTTGAAAGCCAGTCCCCAGATGGCAATGGTTTTACCCGTCAAATCACCACCGAAGTGATCCAGAATGAGCGGCATGAGTTTCGTTTTCTGCTCATCATTCACCGCCATTACCGACTTCAGTACTTTAAAATCGTAGTCGAAATCTTCGGCTGTCCGGGCCAGAGCCTGCACGTCTTTCGGGAAGCAGCTACCGCCGTAGCCGATACCGGCAAACAGAAAACGCTTGCCAATCCGGCTATCGGTGCCAATACCCCGGCGAATATCATCGACGTTCGCACCGGCCCGCTCGCACAGGTTGGCGATTTCGTTCATGAACGTAATTTTCGTAGCTAAGAACGCGTTGGCAGCGTATTTGGTCATCTCCGCCGACCGTTCGTCCATGAAAATAACGGGGTTTCCCTGACGGACCAGCGGTGCGTAGAGTTTGTTCATCACCGCTTTCGCCCGGTCGGACTTTGTACCGATAACGACCCGGTCAGGCTTCATGAAATCTTCGACAGCCACACCCTCGCGCAAAAATTCGGGGTTCGATACTACGTCGAAATCTACCTTGGCATTGTCGGCAATGTGGGCATGTACTTTCTCGGCCGTGCCAACGGGTACCGTACTTTTATCAACGATTACCGCGTACTGGCTCAAAATCGGGCCGAGATCGCTGGCTACTTTCAAAATATATTTTAAGTCGGCAGAGCCATTTTCGCCCGGAGGGGTTGGCAGGGCCAGAAAAATCACTTCCGCACCTTTAATACCTTCTTCAAGGTTGGTCGTAAATAGCAACCGGCCTTCCTCAACGTTCCGGTGAAAGAGCGTTTCCAGGCCTGGTTCGTAAATAGGAACGATACCATTGTTTAGTTTTTCAACTTTGCGTTCGTCGATGTCGACGCAGGTAACCTGATTGCCCGTTTCGGCAAAGCACGTACCTGTAACAAGTCCTACATATCCGGTTCCAACAACTGCTAATTTCATATCTATTTGGTTAAATAATACGTCATAGTTAATCAATTAAGACTTTTTTAATTTCGTCCTGTCACAAAAATAGGAGTTTTTCAATAACCACCCATAAATTACGGCCATTATTTACTTAGTAGCCGTTGGCCCAATGTAAAAGAATAGGCAAAGCACAGTATGACAAACATACAGAAATTATGATACCTTAAGAGTTTTTTTATAAACTCTTAGTTTAAATTTTAAGTATAAATTACAAATAAGTGCTGTGTTCGAGAAGTGTGTATGCCAGAAAAAACAAATAAACCGTTTACGAAAGAACGGTTGTTGTTATCCTAAACTATCCGTAAATTTCTATTGAACCACTTCATCTGGTACTGTTTTTATATGACAAACGAAATTGTAGAAAATCAAGAATTAATAGCCCAATCAGTACATGATTTGAGTGAACGGCTTATCCGGCCAAATATCAGGCAATGGGATGAGACTCAGCATTTTCCGACAGAATTGTTCCGGCAGTTGGGCGAACAGGGTTTAATGGGCATGCTGGTTCCCGTTGCGTATGGCGGAGCCGGTCTTGGCTATCAGGAATATGTGGCCGCCATTGTTGAACTCTCCCGCGTGGACGGGTCCATTGGCTTGTCGATGGCCGCTCATAACTCCCTATGTACCAACCACATTCTTATGTTTGGCGATGAGGACCAGAAACAAACGTATTTGCCCCGGCTGGCAACCGGCGAATGGATTGGTGCCTGGGGACTGACGGAGCCGAATACGGGTTCTGACGCGGGTAATATGCGCACAACCGCCGTTCGCGATGGCCGCGATTGGGTGCTGAATGGTGCAAAAAACTTTATCACGCACGGCATTTGCGGGAACGTAGCCGTGGTTATTGCCCGCACTGGAGAGCCGAACACATCGAAAAATGCGACGGCTTTTGTTGTCGAACGCGGCACACCGGGTTTTCTGGGCGGACGTAAAGAAGATAAACTTGGGATGCGGGCGTCGGAAACGGCGGAGATGCTGTTTCAGGATTGCCGGATTTCCGACAGCCAGCGGCTCGGTGCGGTTGGCGATGGGTTTGTGCAGTCGCTGAAGGTACTCGACGGCGGACGTATTTCGATTGCCGCGTTGAGTCTGGGCATTGCCTACGGCGCGTATGATGCAGCTTTGGCTTATTCGAAAGAGCGCGAGCAGTTTGGGCAACCGATTGCCAATTTCCAGGGAATCAGTTTTAAACTGGCCGATATGGCAACCAACATCGAAGCCGCCAAACTTCTGACTTATCAGGCTGCTACGTTGAAAGATGCCGGAAAATCGGTAACGAAAGAATCGGCGATGGCGAAACTATTTGCATCGGAAACGGCGGTAAGCGTAGCCAACGAAGCGGTGCAGATTTTCGGCGGTTACGGCTATACGAAAGATTTTCCGGTTGAGAAATTTTACCGCGACGCCAAACTGTGTACCATTGGCGAAGGCACGAGTGAAATTCAGAAACTGGTGATTTCGAGGCAGATACTGAAATAAGGGAGAAAAGGGAGCGGTTCGACGTATCGGGAAGGGGGAGGGAAGGAGGAAAGAACGGCCACCAGCTATTCTTTCTTCCTTCCCTCCCCCTCCTTCTTTTCTCCTCTCTTTATACCGTTTTACGCGCTCCTTTGATCAGGGCGGCAACGCCCAGAACGATCACCGCGCCAACGAATGCGGTCAGAATTTGCTCAATAAGACCGCCATCGCGACCAAAAAGGTAACCGCCGATAAAACCACCCAGAATACCCAGTAGAATCTGGACAATCAGTGAGAACGAAAACCGTTTGAATACGAGGTCGGCCAGGAAACCGGCGACAGCGCCTACGAGAATGGAATACAGGATGCCCATAACGATTGTGTGTTAAGTAATTAGATGTATGATAAAAACAGATGTATAACAGGCTCAGATTCAGTATTGTTTAATTTCTCAATCCAATGACGGCCAACATACGTCCGGTTTGGCCCTGCTCAGCGCGATACGAAAAATACCTATCGTTGTGTAAAACAGTCGAAAAGGGTGAAATTTCGACCTGCGCCAACGGCACATCGAAGTCCGTTAATAACCGCGCGTTGGCTGCTTTCAGGTCAATATAACTCTTTCCGATGGTCGAATCAGCGTGTTTAAATTCCGGTGCAAATTGATCCGCTACATCCGGTCCCACTTCAAAAGCGCATTCATCAATACACGTTCCGACGTAGGCGTAACAGTGCTCCGGCAACGTACCGAATCGCTGCTGCATAGCGTCCATCGTTTTACTGACAATGCCGCCAACAGTACCGCGCCAGCCCGCATGAATGGCTGCAACCGACTGATTTTTAGCATCATAGATCAGTATTGGTACACAGTCGGCAACGGTTACGCCTATGAGCAGACCCGGCTGATCGGTGATGAGCGCGTCGTAGCCCTCAAAACGGCCCGGCTCGGTGGTATACAGAATTTCGGTGCCGTGAACCTGATGCGACGACGCAAACCGACTGGCGGTGGCACCAATAGCGGCAAAAAAGCGACGACGATTCTCATCCACATTCGCTAGGTCGTCGGGCGTGTTAATACCCAGATTGAGCGATGCAAACGGAGCCGGACTTACGCCCCCGTGCCGGGTACTTTCGGCAGCAATCAGTTTCAAAAATGGAGCGAATATAGCTGGCGCACGGTATGAAACACGCTCAGATGTAGGGACAGAAAGCATGCAAAAATGGATTGACTTAGCAAAGTTGCGGTCTGAATCACAGTAATCCTACAAACCGTTTCCTCAACCGTCCTTCCTTTCAAACCACTCATCCAGTAGATCGACCGTTCCGGTAGTTTGTAATGCATAGTACCAAAGACGGCCCATATCTTTGTTTCACCAAGCGGGAATAACCCGACTCGATTTCAAACTCAAACAAAAACATATAAAACTCATGAAAACCCTCATCAAATCACTCGCTTTAGCCTTTTCACTGGCTGTTGTTACGTCTGCTGCTTCATTTGCCAACACCACCGAAGCAAACCCCATCGGTCGTAAGTCAACTGCGGCTTCATACAAAACCGGCATATACACGTCAACTACCGGCAAATTAGTCATCGCTCTCGACAAAGAAACAGGTGGCCGTATAGCCATTCTTCTGAAAAGTACGGATGGTAAAGTACTCTATTCTCAGCATCTGGGCAAGAATGAAAAAACGTGCCGCGTTCGCCTGAACCTGAGCGAGTTGGAAGACGGTGTCTACCACCTGGAAATCACGAATGGCGTTGAAACGACTACGCAGAACGTAACCATCTCAACGAATCAGCCCACCACGCCCAGCCGTCTTATTGCCGTAAACTAATCACCACCCTTCCTCTACATAATGAAAAATGCGTCCCGACAGGCAGGACGCATTTTTTGTTCAATAAGATCCTCAAAAATTTTAGAAGCCCGCAGCCTGACCGTCTTTACGTGATTCGGTCGCACCGTGATAGACTTTGGTCTTAGCGTCGTACATAATTGCCTGATAACCACCATACTGTCCTAACGTGTAGCCAACGGTATGACCCTTAATCATCAAGGCGCGAATGGTTTCGTATGGGTAACCGGACTCCAGCGTAACGACGCCCGAATCGACCATTTTCTCGCCCGTTGGCTCCGATGATCCCTGGTGGTCGATGCGGGGAGCGTCACCGGCTTCCTGCGGATTCATCCCAAAATCGATCATATTCATGATAATCTGCACATGACCCAGCGGCTGAAAACTACCACCCATCACCCCAAAACTCATAAAAGGCAGACCATCTTTCGTTACAAAAGCGGGGATAATCGTCTGAAACGGGCGTTTATGGGGTGCATACGTATTGTTTTGCCCATCGGTCAGGCTGTATAGCTCCCCACGGTCCTGCAACGTAAATCCTAATCCGTCGGGCACCATGCCGGAGCCGAAACCCCGGTAGTTGCTTTGAATCAGCGACACCATATTACCCTCCTCATCGGCAACTGTCAAATAAATCGTGTCGCCCTGTTTGAGTGCCGGATTGCCCGCATCGACCCGATTGGCTGCCCGGTTCAGGTCAACTAATTTTCGCCGTTCATCAGCGTACGGTTTCGAGATCAATTCACGAACGGGAATTTTGGCAAAGGCTGGGTCAGCGTAGTATTTAGCCCGGTCTTCAAAGGCCAGTTTTTTGGCTTCGATAAACCGATGGATATGTTCGGGGCTTCCCCAGGGTGTTTGCGAAAAATCGTACCCTTCCAGAATATTCAGCATCTGCAACGCGGCAATACCCTGCCCGTTGGGCGGCAACTCCCAAACATCGTAGCCCCGATAATTTGTCGAAACAGGTTCGACCCAGTCGGAGGTGTGATCGGCTAAATCTTTCGCACTTAAATAGCCGCCCATCTTTTTCATAAACGCGTCGATGGTGCGGGCAATATCGCCTTTGTAAAACGCATCTCGCCCACCGGTTGCAATTTTTTCGAGCGTGTTGGCGAGAGCCGGATTCTGGAACAACTCACCCCGTTTGGGTGCCGCTCCTGTTGGGGCGTAGGTCTCTTTCACGTTCGGGTATTTGCCCAAGCGATTAATCATGCTTGTCCAATAGAAAGCGGCCTCATCATGAACGGGATAACCTTCGCGGGCGTAACGGATGGCGTGCGACAGAATCTTGGTCATTGGCGTTTTGCCAAACCGTTTGTGCAGTTCAAACCAGCCATCCACACAACCCGGCACCGAAACGGGCAACGGCCCATCGGAAGGAATATGCGTTAAACCCCGTTTCTGAAACTCGGCCAGCGTCAGGCTGTACGGCGACCGACCGGAGGCATTCAGGCCATACAGTTTTTTGGTTTTAGCATCCCAGACGATGGCAAACAAATCGCCCCCGATGCCGTTCATGTGGGGTTCAACTACGCCTTCCATCGCGTTGGCGGCAATGGCGGCATCAATGGCGTTACCACCTGACCGCAGTACGTCGATGGCCGCCTGAGTCGAAAGCGGGTGCGACGTGCAGGCCATTCCGTGCCGGGCCATCACCACCGCCCGCGTAGCAAATGACTTACCGCTAAGCCGATCCTGTGCGTGGCAAACGGCGAAAAAAGTACTCACAGCGAGCACGAAGGTGATGGGTAAACGGTGTTTCATGAGGTTTGGAAGGGCATGTTTATTCGTTATGGCTGTGCCAAACAGGACAATAGACTTGTTGTAAGGCGGACCGTCCGCCTTACAACAAGCGCGGTATTTTCACGATAGTCACAAACCGGTTACCGTTTTTTTCTGAATGAGTTGTTTCCCGACGAACGGTGTTTGCCGGAGGTTTCCTTCTTGGGGCCACCCAACAGCCGCTCAGCCAAATCGGGTCGGTCGAGTTGGTTCAGGCGTTTTCTAATCCAGTCTTTGTATTCGGGCTTGTACCAGAAAAAATAGTTGTTTTGCGCTTGTTTTTCTTCCCGCGTTTTAGCCGTTTTGACCGGTTTCAGTGTGTAGGGATGAACGCCGGAATAATAGATCACTTCGGCCACCGTCATGGGCGTGGGCGTAAAGTCCTGAACCTGTTCAAGTTGAAAACCCAGGTCTTTGGTCTCAGCGGCTAAGTTCGCCATGTCCTGCTCCTCGCAGCCGGGATGCGACGAAATGAAGTACGGAATCAGCGGTTGCCTCAGGTTGTGCTTCTCCTGAATCTTATCGTACTTCTGCTTGAATAATTTGAAATATTTGAACGATGGTTTCCGCATGACCCGCAACGTATCGTCGGACGTGTGTTCGGGGGCCACCTTCAACCGACCCGACACGTGGCGCGTAACGAGCTGCTCCATGTATTCGTCGTGGTTGCCATCGGCATTGTTTTTATTGAAATCATCGACCAGCAAATCGTATCGCACACCCGACCCGACGAACGCTTTTTTAATTGCCGGATTCGCGTCGACCTTGCGGTACAGCTCCGTCATGGGCTTATGCGACGTATCGAGATTCGAGCAGATGACCGGGTGGATACAGCTTGGGCTTTGGCAACGGGCGCAGATCGACTCGTCTTTGCCTTTCATCTTGTACATATTGGCCGACGGCCCGCCCAGATCCGAAATATAACCCTTGAAATCGGGGTGTTTCGTGATCTCATCGACTTCTTTCAACACTGACTTTTCACTCCGCGACGCCACAAACTTGCCCTGATGTGCCGAGATGGTGCAGAAACTGCAACCGCCAAAGCAGCCCCGGTGCATATTGACTGAGAACTTGATCATCTCGTAGGCCGGAATCGGACCCCGCTTTTTATACTTTGGGTGGGGCATCCGGGTGTACGGCAAATCGAACGACTTGTCGATTTCGACCTCATCCATCGTCTTGAAAGGCGGATTAATCACCAGAATCTGATCGCCCACAGGCTGCGTAATCCGGTTAGCCTGCCACTTATTAGACTCAACTTCAACAATTTTGAAGTTGGCCGCGTATTTGATTTTATCTTCCAGACAGACTTCGTGGCTCGCCAGTTCCACTGAACTCCAGTTGTTATAGTCGCGTAGTTCTGTGCTGGCATCGTGCAAGAAAGCCACCTGATTGATGTTCCGCATCGACGAGAACGGTACGCCCTGCCGCGCCAGTTTCAGTATCTCGCGCAGGGGTTGCTCGCCCATGCCATACACCAGCATATCGGCTCCGGAATCGACCAGAATGGACGGCATCAGTTTGTCCTGCCAGTAATCGTAATGCGTTACCCGACGCAGCGAAGCCTCGATACCGCCAAGCAGCACCGGCACATCGGGATACAGGTTTTTCAGAATGTTGCTATAGACAATACTGGCGTAATCGGGTCGGAAACCCGCTTCGTCGCCGGGCGTGTAGGAGTCATTCGAGCGTCGGCGTTTGTTGGCCGTATAGTGGTTAACCATCGAGTCCATACACCCCGCCGTAACGCCAAAGAAGTATTTTGGCTTGCCAAACTTCTTAAAATCACGCAGATCGTCCTGCCAATTGGGTTGGGCAATAATCGCCACGCGAAGCCCTTCACTTTCCATGATGCGGCCAATCACAGCGGTGCCAAAGGCGGGGTGGTCAACGTAGGCATCGCCCGATACCAGTACAACATCAACACCATCCCAGCCTCTTTTTTCGACTTCTTTCATCGTCAGAGGCAACCAGTCTGTAATCGGTCTTTCAATCATGAGTAAGGTAAATAACCTATCTGAAAAACAGCGAATTTACGAAATAATTCAAAGAGCGACAACGAATTGTGTGTTCTTATCCTGTTGACGACCGTGTCTATTCTTATTTATCATCGCTATTATCCATCCTGACGATCAGGCGTTTACTGGTAGTGATCTGACTGAAATACGATTTTATAACGTATCAGTACTCACGCGATTCGGCTTCGACTGTCCATTGCATTTTGTTGTATATTCCAGAAATTTTTGCCTTTTACGCATTCGTCGAACCCCTCAAGAACGGGCAAATTACAACTTACCCGCAGTTCTATTATGCCTGCAATTCAACCAATAAACGCGCATATTGCCTGGTCTGAAGCTGCCCGAAATACTGATTTCTGGCAATCCTTTTCCCAGACGTTGCTGCCGCCCTACGTCAATGCGTGCCGCTGGTTTGCCGGAAAAGCCCGGCAACAAACGGGTTTCTCGGTTCAAACAATACACGCCGTACCGCTCACAGATGGCGACGTAGCGTATCTGGCCATTCTGGAAGCTACGTATCCCGATGGAATTCCCGAAAACTACCTGTTGCCGCTGTCGTTTCTGGCTGATGGCGGGCCGCTGGCGCTAACTGACATCCCCGATAAAGGACGTATCGGGGCCATTACCCTTGCCGGACAGACGGGCCTTTTGGTCGATGCTATTTACGACGAGCGGTTTCGGCAGGCCTTATTTTCAGCCATTTGCCAGAATAAAACGTTGCCGCAAACCAACGGCAAACTGACATTTCACCGGGGCAAAGGGCTGGACGAGGGCGATGAGCAGCTTCCGTCGCAGGTGTTGCCTGTCGATTCGAGTAATTCGGCGATGACGTTTGGCGGCAAATACTTTTTGAAACTCTACCGCAAACTTTTCCGCGAAACCAACCCCGAAGTGGACATGGTGGCGTTTCTGACCGACGAGAGTAGCTTCGCCCACATTCCGGCGTTTGGCGGCAGCATTGTCTGGCAACAAACCGACGCAGAAATTACGCTGGGCATGGTTCAGCGCATGGTTCCGAACGACAAAGATTCGTGGATGCAAACCGGCGATTACCTCAACGATTTTCTGTACGGGGTGCCAAACCGGATGTTTGCCATTCGGGAAGACGTATTCGACAAAGTTGAATTGCTGGGCCGCCGGACGGGCGAAATGCACTGCGCACTTTACAAACCCGGTCGGCCCGATTCGCCAACCGATCCGGCGTTTGCGCCCGAACCATTTACGGATACGTACCGCGCCTTTTTGATCAATCGGTTCAACGACCTGCTCGAACGCCGGTACGCCCTGCTGATTGACAACTACACCAAACTCGACCCGCAGGCGCAGCGGCTGGCGTGGGTATTTATGGAAGCGAAGGAGATGATTGAAACCTTCATTGCCGACTTCCGCACCCGCCCGCTTGAGTCATTACGTATCCGCATTCACGGCGACTATCACCTGGGTCAGGTGCTGGCTACTGAGAGCGATTTTGTGGTGATTGATTTCGAGGGCGAACCCGAATGCAGCATTGCCGAACGAAAAATCAAGCACTCTCCGCTAAAAGACGTAGCGGGTATGATTCGGTCGTACCACTACGCTGTCTCGGCCAAGTTGTTCAACTCCACCGAAACGGACAATCTTGACCCCGACCATTTGCAGCGCGTATCTGACCGCTGGTTTTACCTGATCCGAGACACGTTTCTGGATGCTTATCTGGACGTTTTCGGTGCTCCGCATCCGTTGTTCAAAAACAACAGCGAAATCAATTTTCTGCTCCTGATTTACCTGCTCGAAAAGGCAGTCTATGAACTGGGCTACGAAATAAGTTATCGCCCGGCGTGGGTAAAAATTCCCTTAAAAGGCATCATCGACGTTGTGCGGGAAATTGAAAAAATCCGATTGAGTGATGGCAATACCGTGCCCGATGTACCCATGTTGCAAACGGGATTATTGCAAAATCAACGGGTGTGATTATGAGTTATTAATCTGTTTATCAACTATGTTACAGGAACTCCATGATTCGTTGAAAGAGCAGTTACTGGCCATTGATGGCGTAGTAAGCCGACCTTATGTTTCGCCAACCGAAAATGGGCCTAAAGGCGGCATTGAGGAATTTATGCTGGACAACCGGTATTTTGCCGGTCTCCGACTGACAGACAAATACTTGATGATTTACCTGATGCCCTTACACAGTTTTCCAGAGCTTGATGCTTTGTACGGCGAACGGCTCAAGCCCGTGCGAGGTGGAAAAAGTTGCCTGAAAATAACAAAGCCCGAAAAATTAGACCGCGAGGCCGTCGACGCCATTCTGAAACAAGGCGTAATTACTTGGCAATCAGGCCAATGAAAGTGCCTAAAATCAGATGAGAACATCAATCAACTATAAAAGAACCGTTTCCGGTGAGAAATAATGAATGGGCTTCCGAGCGTCAGACAGATGTTGTCTTTTTGGGGTCATCTGTCTGACACTCGGAAGCCCATTCAAAATAATAGCTACGTTGACCGGTCTACTTTTTTCCTAACTTTCCGGTTCTGATCGCGTTCAACAACGAGACTCCTACCCTTTTACCCTATGGCAAAACGCAAAACCACGGCATTACCGTCTGAGACGCAACCGTCAACTCCACCATCCGCTGAAACAAAACAGCCGGAAAAATCAAAACCGACCGCAGCGAAAAAACCCCAACCTGAGCCAACACCGTATACCGCGCCCCCATCTACTGAACATAGTGGCGCATATTCCCGCTTCTCCGACTTCGATATTCATCTGTTCCGGGGTGGCAAGCACCAGAAACTTTACGAAAAATTCGGCTCGCATGTGGTTGAGCATAACGGCGTTATAGGCACCTATTTTGCCGTGTGGGCACCCTCGGCTCGCTACGTGTCGGTGATTGGTAATTTTAACGGCTGGGACAAAGGCAGCCAGCCAATGAATGTCCGCTGGGATTCGTCGGGTATCTGGGAAGTCTTTATTCCGAACATTGGCCGGGGCGAAACCTACAAGTATTTCATCGTTCACGAAGGCGGCCGCGAAGTCGAAAAGGGCGATCCGTATGCACACTGGTGGGAAATTCCGCCCAAAACGGCATCAGTCGTGTGGGATACGTATCACGAATGGCAGGATCAGGAATGGATGGCGAATCGGAAGGCGAAGAATGCCCTTAACGCGCCCATTTCAGTTTACGAGATGCACATGTCGTCGTGGCGTCGCGACCCCGGCAACCCCGAGCGCGAGTTAAGTTACGGTGAAATTGCCGACGCGCTGGTGCCTTATCTGCAGGATCTGGGCTTCACGCATGTCGAGTTCATGCCCGTTATGCAATACCCGTACGCACCCTCGTGGGGCTACCAGATTACGGGTTATTTCGCACCGAGCAGCCGGTTTGGTACGCCACAGGAGTTTATGCAACTGGTCGAACGGCTGCACCAGGCGGGCATCGGCGTGCTGCTGGACTGGGTTCCCTCCCACTTCCCCGGCGACGCCCACGGGTTGTATGAGTTCGATGGGTCGCACTTGTACGAACACCCCGATATGCGCAAAGGCTATCACCCCGACTGGAAAAGCTATGTGTTCAATTATGGCCGACCCGAGGTACGCTCGTTTTTGTTGAGCAACGCTATGTTCTGGCTCGACCGTTGCCACGCCGATGGGCTGCGGGTGGATGCCGTCGCGTCCATGCTTTATCTGGATTATTCGCGCAATGCGGGCGAGTGGGAACCCAATATGTTTGGCGGGCGTGAGAATTTAGACGTTGTTTCACTCATCAAGGAAATTAACGAAGCCATTTACAAAGAATATCCTGACACACAGACCATTGCTGAAGAATCGACGGCATTTCCGGGCGTCTCAAGACCGGTCTACATGGGCGGTCTGGGCTTTGGCATGAAGTGGATGATGGGCTGGATGAACGACACACTCCGCTATTTTCAACTCGACCCGGCTTTCCGCAAATTCCATCAGGACGAACTGACGTTCAGCACGATTTATGCGTTCACGGAGAACTTCATGCTACCCCTGTCGCACGATGAAGTGGTTTATGGAAAAAAATCATTGGTTGAAAAAATGCCCGGCGACGAGTGGCAGCGGTTTGCTAACCTTCGGCTGTTGTTCTCGTATATGTTTACCCACTCCGGTACCAAACTGATCTTTATGGGTGGCGAGTTTGGTCAAACATCCGAATGGAAATTCGATACCAGCCTCGACTGGCACCTGATGGAATTCGGCCCGCACAAAGGCATGGCGGCCTGCATAAAAGCACTGAATACGCTCTATAAGGCTGAACCGGCAATGTATGAACGCAATTTTAGTGCCGATGGCTTTGAATGGATTGATACGTCGGACCGTGAGAACAGCGTAGTCTCGTATTGCCGAAAAGGCGAACGTCCCGAAGACACACTGCTGATTGTTCTAAACATGACGCCCGTTCCGCGCTCCAATTACCGCATTGGGGTGCCCTCGGCGGGTTCGTATCGGGAGGTGTTCAACAGCGACTCGACCGAGTTCTACGGCAGTGGTGTTACAAACGCGTCACCCATTGGCAGCGAAGAGCAAATGTGGCACGGACGCCCGCAATCGCTCAATCTGAACGTACCGCCCCTGGGCGCAGTCGTCTTGAAAATGGTTTAGTGTTTTGGTAAAGTGGGTGGCGTAGAGGCTATTTGAGAACCCGGTCCTGAGACTGAGGTGCCAATAGCTTCTACGCCACCCACTTCACTTATTCCGTTATCTTTGCCGTTCGAACAACCTTGATGTAGTTGATGAAGCAGGTAATTTGTGCAGTTCTACTGTTTGTTTCCCTCCATACGCTGGCACAGTCGCCGGTATCGGCCCGTCTGAGCAGCGGTTATGATCTGGGAATGGCTTACTCAACGAATAAATACCATCCTTCGCTTGCTTACTATCAGTTGATTAATATTGGCGAACGTAAACTTTTCGCTCTCGGCTGGACAGCCCGATTGGGGGCCTTCTACGGCGATAATCTCAATTATTACACCGCCCCCGCCCGACTGACTCGTGGAAAAGCTGGTCTTGCAGCCCTTTCCGGCCCGTTAGTTACTGACAACATCGACACCGTGCGTTACGACTACGTCACCATGACTTCGCTCAATATTGGTATTCGGGCGCAGGTAAATCTGGGACGAGTGGAGTTAGGGGCGAGCGTCGATTTGCTGGGATTTACATTCGGAAAGTCACGTACCGGTCGCTATAAATCGGCAAACGGGCAGTTCAGGCTGTACAAAGCATCGGGGGCTGATTCAACAACGGCTTATTTTCAGGGGGCCAATACGTTCCAGTCGTCGCGTCCGAGTTTGTTCAATCTTCGGCTGCTCGGCGATAACGACAGAGGCACACTCTCTACAGAAGTATATGCCCGTGTTCGCGTTAGTCAACGTATGGGTGTCAAACTTGGTTATCAATGGCTTACCACCGAAACTACCGTTTCTAAACGTGACGTAATCGCCGATAACAACCGTTTCCGCAACCGGGCCGGTATGGCGTATGTGGCCTTAACATTTCCGATCTTTCAGTAATGTTGATTGGTTGAATAGGGTGATTGGTTAAATGGTTGAATAGCTGGCACAAAAACCTATTCAACCAATCAACCACTACACTTCAATTGGCTTCAGATCGAAATATGTCTCGAAAACAGCGGCTCCGATTTCGTTGTTGCGTGTCTGGAAATTATCGAGATACTGGTGGAGCCCGGCTTTAAAAATATCGGTTGTTTCGGTAAACTCGATATCCGAACGAAGCTTGGATAGTGCCCGCTCCGCCGAATTACCAAAACCCTGCGCGATGTTGTTCCCCGAAATTTCGTAAAGTGATAACTCGGCCTGCCGAATGCAATGCGCTACGGCTCGTGGGAACATTTTATCCAGGATCAGGAATTCCACAATGCTTGATGGCGTAAGCGACCGGTACTGCTGCCGGTGCATGTTATACGCGCTCACCGACTTTAATACCGCCGACCAGATCATCAGGTCGATGGTGGAACCGACAGCTTCTATTTCGGGAAGCAGGGTGAAATATTTGACGTCTAAAAAACGGGATGTTTTGTCGGCCCGCTCCAGAAACCGTCCCAACCGCCCAAAATGCCAGGCCTCGTTACGGGTTATTGTAGCGTCGATAATGCCGTAAAACAGTTGGGTGCTGTTGCGAATTTCTGTGAAAAAATGCTGCGTCTGACTCTCTTCCCACTGTTGCTTGGGCGGTGAGTCACGTACCATCAGGTAAAACTGATTCAAATGCTCCCACATTTCTTTTGAAATCGCTTCGCGGATGGTACGGGCGTTTTCACGGGCGTTGCTCAGACACGCAACAATAGAGTTCGGATTTCGCTTATCGAAGGTCATAAACTGAATGACATTCTCCCGCGTAGGCTTGTCGTAGTACTTGGCAAACAGGTTGTTATCAGCCGTAGCAATGAGCAGCGGCTCCCATTGCTGGTCAACGTTTGGTGGCAAATCAAGAGCCAGATTGAAGTTCACACTCATGAAACGGGCATAGTTTTCGGCCCGCTCAATGTATTTATGCATCCAGTAAACAGAATTGGCAACGCGACTCAACATAACGTATATAATTGGGGTAAAGCGGTGGATAACCAACAAAAATAAGGCTTTTTAAGCAATAGACAATACTATTATACACTTTACAACTCTACCACAGAACGATTAATCATAAACTTAATTCATAATAGCATCCAACTTTAAACCGATTGTCTTTGAAATAAGCAGTTAGAAAACTACAGTGAAATACTTATAGCCTATAAACGTTGCTATTTCGTTTCGCAATACTATGATAAACAAATTGTATTCACTACTCACAGTCTGCCTGCTGCTGAGCACGGCCAGTTTCGCACAGCCAACCGGGGCAAAGCCAAAACCTGATTCCAAATTGTATGAAGTCAGAATCTACTACCCGACGCCAGGGAAAAGTGCCGAAATTGTAGACCGTTTCCGGCAGTACACCACCAAACTTTTCGAGAAACACGGCATGGAAAATATTGGCTACTGGACGCCCACCGATACGTCCCGTAAAGAGTTAATTTACATGCTGGCTTTTCCCAACCGCGCAGCCCGCGATGCGTCGTGGAAAGCCTTCGGTAGCGATCCCGAGTGGAAAGCCGTGGTTGCCAAAACCGAAGCCAACGGTAAAATAATTGACCATATCGATCAGATTTTCATGGTCGAATCTGACATATCACCCAAAATCAGCACTGGAAAAAAATCGCCGGAGCGAACATTCGAATTACGGACGTACACCGCCACTCCCGGCAAGCTGCCTAATCTCATTAGCCGCTTCCGCGACCATACCATCGACCTGTTCAGTAAGCACGGCATGACGCACGTCGGATACTGGATTACGGAAGAAAAAGATCCAGCAGTTCAGCCTAAACTGATTTACATTCTGGCGCACCCCAGCGAAGCTGAAGGGAAAGCCCATTTCGATACGTTCCGTAAAGATGCCAAATGGGTAGCGGCTAAAGAAGAATCGGAAAAAGGTGGTCCGCTGACGACCAAAGTTGAGTCGGTTTACATGAAGCCAACCGATTACTCGCCAATTAAATAGGTGGCTGGCACAGTGCGTTGGATACCTGTAATAGGAACGTTGGGTTTTACCAACTACAGGTATTCAATGCACTCCACCGCTTTACTTTACTCACCAACTAATGCGCTGCCGTTGTTGACACAGGCGGGTTAATCATAATGTGTGCGCGGTGGGTGCCGGGGTCCATAATCCAGGGCATTCCGGGCGCGTCGGGCTTCAGCGGCAGGCCGGTACTCTCGGCGGTGGCGTAAGGAATGTAAACGACGTAACGCAGGTAACCGTCTTTCACCTCACCGGTTGCGAC
>JANPJE010000041.1:0-24691 GCA_031425355.1 Spirosoma sp.
AGTTCAATGGCACTGACACCACTATCCAGTACGTATTGCAGGGTGGCTTCTGCGCTTTGGTCAGGCATATCCCGAAACGAATACGTGATGACGCCAATTTGTACGCCATCAATCAACGAGTTTGGTTTGTCGCCGAGCGTGCGGATAATGGCCGGTGCGCCAAACAGTTTAGTATTGCCGATTGCTGCGCCGGAAACGAGCAACGCCGTAGCGCCCAGAAACTGACGGCGTGTTGGTTGGTTTTTCATGGTTTTACTGCTGTAGGTTTAGTTCGATTAAAGGAATACGGTACTAACTACGTCACAAACACGGTCAATTACTGAAACAGACAAAGGCACACTATTGGTCACACTGCTTTCGAATTGGGTTATCTTACTGGCTAATGACAAATGAGTAACTCCCTGATTCCATGGGAATAATGACCTGACCATTGGCCTGCCTGATATTCTTCCAGTCTGTAATCGGTTTACCTGCTTCGTTAATCTGACTCAGGTTCTTGGCGGGTAAATAAAGTGTAGCCGTAGTATTCGCCGGCAGGGTCGTTTTGTAAATCCAATTATTGCCTTCCCATTTCCACTCGCTGTTAATTCGGCCATACACAGAATCATAATACCCGTTGGCAAACGTCATCTTCCGGGTCGGGTCGGGGGTTGGTTTCAGGATAATCTCCTTAAAACCAGCAGTTAAGGGGTGCCGCTGTATGCCCAATGAATGGTTATACATCCAGGAGGCCACAGCGCCGAATGAGTAGTGGTTGAAGGAGTTCATACTGTTGTTTCCCCCGAATCCGTTCTCGACGGTGTACGAATTCAGACGCTCCCAGATAGACGTCGCGCCGTTCACCACCGAATACAGCCATGAGGGATATTCCTGCTGTTGCAAAAGCCGGTAGGCATTCGCCGGACTGCCATTTTCAGACAGGGCGTCTGTGATGGAGGCCGTCCCGATGAAGCCTGTCATCAACGAATAAGCGGGTCGTTCGATGCCCCCATCATCTTTATTTTTACGGGCAATCGCTTCGTTCAGATACGTAATGGCAAATGGTTTGTTTTCGTCGTTAACGACCCCCAACGCCAGCGGTATTGCATACGAAGCCTGGGTATCAACCAATTGCCCTTTATCTGATTTCTGGTTTGGCGGCTGCTGACCGGGCGGGCCAAAAGCAGCGGCTTTCAGGCCTGATTTGATGGACTTGTGCGTCGTTTTATCGATGTAGATCTCGTTCCAGGCCGTTTTGATATCGCTGTGCCGTTTCA
Organism: Spirosoma sp.; assembly: GCA_031425355.1. Lineage (GTDB taxonomy): Bacteria > Bacteroidota > Bacteroidia > Cytophagales > Spirosomataceae > Spirosoma. Next base: position 1,257 of record JANPJE010000041.1, read on the forward strand.
CGAATTGAGCCGCATCATCCGGTTTTCCCAGAATCGTGGCTACTTTTCCCATGATATCTAAATCGTAGGCAAAGTAGGCCATCCAAAAGGCTGTGTTGTCGTTCTTGTTGTTTTCCGGACTCAGCCAGTCGCCCAGCGGACCCTCGTTCAGGATGCCGGTTTCTTTGTCAACTTTTGTTTCTAAAAACTGAATATACCGCTTCATGGCCTCGTAATGCTCGTTCAACAGCGCGACATCCCCGTATTGGCGGTAGGTTTCCCAGGCCACCACAATACCGGCACTGCCCCAGAGTGTACCCCCAAAACCACCACCCATCGGGGCTACATCGGTAAATCGACCGGTTTCAGCCTGTACATCCCGCATAGCCAGCAGGTGTTTTCTCAGGAATAGATCGGCATTGGTCAGGTACGTAGCGCTTCTCGCAAACACGGAAATATCCCCGCTCCAGCCCATGCGTTCGTTGCGGGCCGGGGTGTCGGTTGGAATGGAAAGAAAATTGCTCCGAAGCGACCAGGTAATGTTCTGCCAGAGTTTATTGACTAACGGATTGGACGTTTCGTACTGCGACGATAAGGCCGATATGGAGCTGATGACAAGCCCTTTCACATCGGCTACCGGAATGGCTCGCTCAGGGCCGGTTAGTTCCAGATACCGGTATCCGTGAAAAGTAAACCGGGGTTGTATGGTTTCCGTACCTCCTTTCAAAATGTACGTATCCTGAGTGAGCGCGGCCCGAATGTTTTCCATCATAACCATGCCCGTATTTTCCTTGTATTCGGGTAGATCCGGGTATTTTACTTCGGCGTAGCGCATGGTAATAACCTGCCCTTTTTTGCCGTTTTTGATCAGAATTTTGGGGAAGCCCACCATATTTTGTCCCATATCATAGACAAATACACCCGGACGAACTTCGTCCATTTTCAGGGCAGGCATGGTCTTGACCAAGCTGGCATTATCCCCCATTTGCCCGACGAGTTTGAAATCGGTATAATCCAGCGTTGATTTCCTGCCCATAAAATCAGTAAACGTTCCCTGATAGGCAGTGCCTTCCAGGGGCACGTCGACCGCTGGTTTCCAGCCCGTATCGGTATAAGCGGGAGTTGTCCAGTTTTTCACCAGCGCTTCTTTAGTGGCGTCATATACTTCACCCTGAAAGAAGGAGCCGTAGCGCACAGGGCCATCGGTGAAAACCTTCCATTCGCCCGGATTAGAGGTGATGATCTGCTCCGTTCCATCCTGATACGTAATGACGAGTTTGCTCAACAGCGATTGCCGGTCGCCGAAATAATTCCAGCTTTCACCACTATAGGTGATGTTTCCGCTCCACCAGCCCTCGCTTAACCAGGCACCCATCGCATTTTTTTGACCTTGTTTCACCGCACCCGTAACATCGTAAGTCTGGTACATGTGGTGCTTGTTGTACTGGGTCAAACCGGGATTGAAGTAGTCGTTGCTCACCCGGTTTCCATTCAGATACAGTTCATAAATACCCCGTGCCGTTGCGTACAATCGGGCTTTGGCAATGGGTTTAGCCTGCGTTGTGAACGTATTTCTGAGCATTGGAGCCGCATTCCGGCTTGGATTGGCGGTAATCAGGGCATTTCCTTTAATGGTATACTGCCCGTTTTTAACGGTTAAGTTAGACGATTTAAAAATGCCGCTATAAGACTGATTCGTAAGATTCTCGGCAAATAGCGCGTTGGATGGAAACCGGAAATTCCTGATCTCGACCTGCGAAAAATGAGCCGTCTGGTTTGCCGACACTTTAAACCCAATATCGGCCACCATCGGGAAACTAATGAAGTTATTGCCGCTGCCAACCGGATTGAGGTTGACGCCACGAGGGGCGAACCGGGACGGGGGTGCATCGGTCTTTTCGCTTAGTTTATGAGCATTGTCGGCCCCATCCACGAAGAACTCAAACAAGCCAAAATTGCATTCGGCTGAGATCGTATGTTTCTGGTATTTATTCGCGTTGTTAATTAGTTTTTGCGGGATGTCAAGATGGTTGAACGGCACATCGGCTTTATCCTCTTTGGCATAACCAACCCGGTACATGTTGAGTCTGGCGAGTCCTCCCGGCGCGTCAGTCACCGTTGAAATGTCCAGTTCGAAGGCGATATAGCTTTGATTCGGCCCGTTTTCCACGCCCATAATATTTAACTCCCTGCTCATGAGCCGACGGTCATTGGCACCCATCACAAAAGCCGCTTTGGTCGAGTTGGTCGCCTGATCCAACTGAACGCCGAACTGGAATTTGAAAACCGACAGGTAATGCGAATAAAACACCAAATCGTCATCGCCCCCACCAATCCACCTGGCCCCCGACCAGGCCGAAAGATCAGGGTTCATCAGACCGGTTTCAAACCAGGACGTATTGGTCACCACCTGACCTGTATTATCCCAGACTGTTATTTTCCACTGGTAGCGGGTGGTCGGTTGAAGGGCGTTTCCGGCGTATCCGATGCCATGCGACAGGTCTGAATTTACTTTCTTTGAATCCCAAACAATCTGATTTTTGGCGTCCGTAACAACGATTTGCCAGGCTTTTTGGGCATATCCCCTTTTGGCATCCAACGCCTTCATCTGCCACGAAAAATGGGGCGTTGGCTGGTCAATTCCCAGGGGTGTTGGCTGATAATCGACGGTTAGGTTAACAAGGGCAATATTGGCAAAGACAGAGCCGACCAAGCATAACAGAAAAAAGGGCAGGAGTAAGGCTTTCATTCTTGATGGTCAAGTTAACGTAGTATGTCTAAGATTAGTGAGTGTCATTTTTCGACACTCACTAATCTTAAAACGGTAATAAGGCAGCCGGAAACCGGTTCGTCATATATCCTTTTTCAACTCTTTTTTCTTGTTCAAAAACTTGATGCCCGATAACGACATCAGCGGCTGAATAGCTTTTGCCTGCTCATTTTTGAACACGAAATACACATCGTGAACGCCTTCCGTTGCAGTCAGGCCTAAGTAAACGGGTGGCCGGGCAAACGGGTTACGAACAGCCGGAGGACTACCCGGTTTGCTGCCGGGAGCACCCGCACTGCCAGCCGCCGGAGGGCTGCCCGTTGCCACCGAAGCTGGCTTTGGTCCCGCTTCCATTTGCGCCATCAGCTTTGCCACATCCACTTCCGGGGCCAGTTCAACTGTTGTCTCGCCGATGACCCGACCCGTTGGTGAGCCGAGCCGGACTTCAATGGTTCCGCCCGCGCTGCCTTCGCGTCGCTGGGCGGCTGCGGTCAGTTCAAGCTGTTTGATACCGGTCAGGTCCAGTTGCCGAAACCCGATGTAAGCTTTGTTGTACGGAATCACGTTTTCGCCTTTTCCCATACCTTTCGCTTTGATATCTGCCCCGTGAACAAACTCCGCCGATGAAGCTTCCATTTGCGGATTACGTAACACCAGTAATTGCTCGCCGGTTTGCGCCGGAACTGGCTTGCTCCCAACCAGATAGCCACGATCTGTATAGGCCGCCCGAATCAGGACCGATCCTTTGCCATTGTCTCCCTCAGGCAGTTTAACCGCGTAAGTTCCTTTCATAGGCAGGCTGCTGAACGTTTTCTCGTCGATGTGCAAAATGTACTGAACCAGAATCCCCGCATCGGCTACCGACATTGCCGGGTGACCCGGCATCGCTACGTCGCCCCAAACCCCGACACCACCCTGCCTGATTTTCCCCACGAGCCGGTCGGGCGCACCGGTATCACGTTTGTACTTAGCGGCTATGGCTGTAAAAGCAGGCCCGACTGATTTTGTACTGATCTGATGGCACACTTTACAGTCGCTCTGGTTAATAAGTGATTGAGCCACGGCATACTGGGTTGTGGCATCCACACTACGTTGTCCCTGCATCACTTCGGCATAGTCGAATCCCTCCGATGTATAGTCGATACTCATGGCCACCCGCGCCGGACTGATTTTCCCCGGCGTCGAGTTTGACGCGGCTAAACTGCCGTCTTCTTTGTCATCGACCTGAACGGCATACTGGATGGGCTGATCCGGGAAAAAGAACGTCCGGTTGCTCGCCAGATTCACCGTTACGGCAGGAGCCGCATTGCCCGCAATAATTCGAACCGACTGACTATTGGCCGCGCCGTGTGTGTCCGTAACCGTTAATGTGGCCGTATAGACACCAGCTTTGGTGAACGTAACGGCTGGATTGGCGGTGGCAAAAACGCGTGGCGCAACGCCCGGCGAGGTAACTTTCCACTGATACGTCAGCGCGTCGCCGTCGTTGTCTTTACTGCCATCGGCCATTAAGTTGAGTTGCAAAGGAATCGTGCCGCCCGGCTGGCTGGTCGAAGCCTGCACGATGGGCTTGCGGTTGCCCCCATTGTATTCAATGCGAACGAGTTTAGCGTTATCACTCTTGCGAAACCAGTTACTGCCATATTCGAGGACGTACAGATCGCCGTCGGCCCCAAATTTCATGTCAATGGGTTCGACCGGGTGATACGTCGGCAGGAACCGCTCCATGGACTTGTAATTGCCGTCGGCATCCATCGTGATGGCCATAATCCAGCCTCTCGAAAAATCTGTAGCCAGCCACTTTCCTTCGTAATAAGCAGGCCAGGGCCGTTTTACACCGGGGAAATCAGCCTGGCGATAAACAGGTCCACCCGTAGCGGAGCGCGATCCGGTGCCAACGAGAGGGAACTCTTCGGAGACGGCATACGGATAATAAATGAACGAGGGGGCGGTGGGCGGCAGGTTGGTCAACCCCGTATTGTTGGGCGAGCTATTGACCGGATGGGTCGGGTCTTTTTTGTCAAGCGGCTTTTTGTCGCCGTAATCATAGACCGGAAACGCCTGATTATTGCCCACGAACCACGGCCAGCCGAAATTACCCGGTTTGCGTCCCTGATTCAATTCATCGTAGCCGCGCGGGCCAATCTCAGAATCTTTTGTGGCATCGGGACCCACTTCGCCCCAATACAGATAACCCGTCTGGCTGTCGATGGAAATCCGCCAGGCATTGCGGTGGCCCATCGAATAAATTTCGGGCCTCGTTTTGTCGGTGCCTCTGGGAAACAGATTGCCTTCCGGTATTGTGTAAGCACCATTGGCGTCCATTGTAGCAACATCCGTTGTGGCAACATCCGTTGTGGGGCGAATGCGCAGAATTTTACCCCGCAAATCGTTGGTATTGCCCGCGTGTCCCTGATCGTCCCAACTGCTACGTCCCGGACGCTCGTCGGTTTGGGCGGCCTGTTGGTTTCCCGTATTGTTGCCGACCGTCAAATACAGGTTGCCCGCCCGGTCCCAGGTCATACCGCCACCCGTGTGGCAGCAAACCTCGCGTTGCGTGGGCACTTCCAGAACCAGTTTCTCCGACTGCAATTTGTTATCCCGAAACTCCCAACGGGTCAGGATGTGTTTTTTCTCGGTTGGGTGGGCGTAGTACAGATACAGAAAGTGATTCTGATCGAACTTCGGGTCGAGCGACAGGCCCATCAAGCCTTCTTCAGCTTCGGAAACGCGACCCTCCGCCGAGGTGTATTTGGTGTTGACCGGAATGGTTGCGATCAGGTCAACCGTTTTGGTGACGGGATCATATTTTTTCACGGCCCCTTTGCGCTCGATAATAAAGGCGGTGCCGTCTTTAAGCACCTCAAAAACCATCGGCTCGTCGAGGTCTTCAGCCACCACAACGGGTGTGAAACGGGTTTCGTCGGGTTTGGCCGGATTATCCTGTACCACAAATGACGCCAGGCCCAGAAGAAGTGCTACGTTCAGGCAAAGTGAGAACGAATGAGGTAACGGTTTAGACAACATAGCCGATAAAAGTAGGTAGGTTAATAAATGAGCAATGGGAGATTAAGCCAAAATTTTCTTCAGGTTTTGGTAGCTCGTTGTGATGCTGTCAATACCTGCCGGGGCCATATCCTGTTCGACAAAAAAGTATGTCAATCCTGCTGTTTTGGCAGCGGCAAACGCCCGCTTAAAGTCCACTACGCCATTGCCAACTTCGGTAATGGTTTTCTTGTCGTCTTTGATGTCTTTGATATGCCAGAGCGGGAACCGGCCCGGCTGTTCATTAAACAAGGCAACCGGATCTTTGCCCGCTTTGGTAGCCCAGGCCAGGTCTAACTCCATCTTTACCAACTCTTTATCGGTCTGCGACAGGATTAGTTCGTAAGGCGTCTTGCCCCCCTCAACCGCATCAAATTCAGTGGAGTGGTTGTGGTACGCAAAGCCGATACCCGCTTTTTTGGCCGCTTCGCCCGTTCTCTGGAACACCTCAACCGACTTCTGAATCTCATCCAGCGTTGCCACGGGCGTACTGGCGCAAACCAGATAAGAAAGCCCACCTTCGCCAGCCTCATCGACCAATTGCTGGTAATTATCGCGCAGGTTCAGCATGGGCGGCATTTTGGAAAAATCCATAGCGCGGTTCGGCGTTCCGGGACGCTGTCCACCAGCCGGAGCCGGTGCGCCCGGAGGTGGCGTTCCCACGCCGGGCGTTCCCGCACCGGGAGTAGCAGCCGCTGCGGGCATAGGTCGGGGCTTAAATGGAGCACCTCCGGCATGGTGCGCCCGCCAGGTCATCCCCAAATCAGTAACTAATTTTCTGAAATCTTTTGCCGAATAACCGTAATACCCGCCACGCGTACTGAAAGCTGATTCAACTTCATTGTACCCAACGGCAGCTACTTTTTCCAGGGTTCCTTTCGGGTCTTCGTTCATCGACCTGAAGAGCGTGAACAACTGAATACCAATGGGATACGTAATGGCGCCCGTAAATAAACCGGTAGCCTGAGCAAACTGAGGAAGTACCAGCCCACCGAGGGTTAGTGTGCCGGCATCACGTAGAAAGTGTCTTCTTGAGGTCATTATAAGAATCAGTTAATTTGAATGTGAGGGGTAAGGGATAAGCGGTAAGGGATAAGTAGTAAGTCGGGATAAGTTATTGACATGTGGCTGCTTGCTACTTACCCCTTACTACTAAATTCGAGAGACCTTATCGTGGCCGTCCGCCCGCCGGAGCAGCCGCCGGTGCAGCATCGCCACCCCCTTCACCGCTCTTCACATCGTCATTGGTGACCGAGCGTGATTTCCGGCGGGGTGCCTCAAATGTCATTTTGCCGATGCGATAGGAGAAGGTCACTTTCACGTTTGAATTGTAAAGGTTAGTGACGTTCACCTGCGAAATCAGTGGAGAATTCAGCGTGCTGCGCATCGTTACGCCCTTGCCGAGGAAGTTCTCAGCCGCCAGCCCGATGCTGCCCCGCTTGTTTGCAATATCTTTCCGGATACCCAGCGAGTACATATAGAAAGCGCCCATTGTGCCCTGCAACTGCGGATTTGGACCCCGGAAGAAACTAAATATCTGTGCGCTCCAGCCTTTATCGAGTTGCAACTGACTCATTAACCGGCCACCGATGCTGACGCCGGAGTTGCTGATTGTCATCGATTTGCCATCGGCTCCGGGAGTAGTGCCCTGCATATACACGTAGTACCCGTCGAGGCCACCGTTGATGCTCCATTTGGCGGTAATATTAGTGTTGAAGAAGACGTTTGCTCCAACGGTACGTTGCACACCGATGTTCTGAAACGTGGTGATGATGCCTCCGGCCAGCGTGTCCGACGGGATTCGTATTTGCGTAATCGCGTTGTTGGTTAGTCGCCCGAAAATAGACGCGTTCAGGTAGGTCTTCTTGATGGTCGAACTCAAACTTAGCTCAACGTTGTCGGTCAGTTCGGGTTTCAGTGTCGGATTGCCCACCATAATCATCTGCGGGTTGGCTGCGTTTACGTTGGGATTCAACTGCTGCAAACCGGGCCGCTGAATCCGCCGGTTGTAGCCCGCTTTCAGGGTGCTTCCCCCTTTCAGGCTTTTTGATACGTTAATGCTGGGAACCAGATTGCTGTAGCTGGGAATATTCAGGTTTATATTTTCGTTCGACTTGGCCACTATGCCCGTGTGTTCGTAGCGCGTACCGACCTTAAACGTGAATTTGCTGGGTGTTACGTACGTATAGGAAATGTAGCCTGCACCGATGTTCTGGCTGTAATTAAGCGACCCCGCCGGATTGGTCGGGTCGAAGCGCAACGCGCCGGTGCTGCCGCCTACCTGATACTCAAACCGGCTATCGACCTGACGCATAATGGCTTTACCACCGAACTCAAGCAACTGATTTTTCTTGATCGGCGTCTGGTAATCCGTCTGGATGGTGATTTCCTGATTCGTATTATTGTTCAGATTTCGCTGGCGGGCGGTTAATTCACCCGCGCTGCCCAGCAGGTCGGCGTAAAAATTATTGGTTAGTCCTGTGCGGCTGTATTGTGTCGAAATACTCCATTCCTGCTGGGGCTTGAACGTACGGATGTAATCCAGATTCATATCTACCGAGTTCGATAAATCTCTCCGGTCCACGTCGCGGTTGGTCATTCTCAGCAACGAATCGCCGATAAACGAACGGGTCATCTGATTTTGTTCCTGAATAAAATTGCGGCTGCCGAACCGGACATTGGCCGATAGCGATTGATTTTTGGCCAGGTCATAATCGAACCCTAATGTGTACTGACCAAATATGGGTTTGTCGAAGGCTGTGCCTACCTGAGCGGTTCTTAACGATTGGGTGCCCACCAGCGTTGTCTGGTCTAAGGTCGAACCTGCTCCGTTATACATGGCCCGGCCAAAACCGCCCAGCGTAATGCCTAATTTCCCCTGCCGGAACGACCCGTTCAGTCCTAAATTGGAACCGCGAATACCAACGCCCGCGTCCACATTGAGCGTCAGGCCATGCAGCGTATTCTTTTTGGTGATGATGTTGATAATTCCGGCGGCTCCTTCGGCGTCGTACTTGGCTGATGGACTGGTGATTACCTCCACCGATTTAATCATGTCGGCGGGTAGTTGCTTGAGCGCGTCCGCTACGTTGGCGGCTACAATCGTGGACGGTTTGTTGTTAATCAGCACCCGAATATTACTGCTTCCGCGCAAACTTACGTTGCCATCCAGATCGACCGACAGCATCGGTACGCGTTTCAGCACGTCCGACGCATCGCCCCCTTTGGCCGTTATATCTTTGTCGGCGTTGAACACAAGCCGATCCACTTTCTCTTCGATAAGCGCGGCCTGCCCCGTCACCACCACTTCGCCCAGCGTACGGACATCGGCGGGGAGTTTTATCGAACCCATTTTCAGGTCAGTGCCTTTCACCACGCTGAACGGTGCCGAGTCGCGGGTTTTGTAGCCGATAAACGAGTATTGAAGCCGGTAGTCGCCCGGTCCTAATTTGGTCATCGAGAAGTTACCCTTAGCATCCGACGTAGTACCGTCGATGGGCTTGTTGGTTTTTACATCCATCAGGGCGATGGTGGCAAACTCGACGGGATTGCCCGAAATAGAATCGACCAGAACGCCCATTATTTTACCATTTCCTTTGGGTGCATCTTCGGCCACTCCCGTAAACTCTTTTTTCTGGCGCCCTTCCTGTTGGCGACCAAACCCGCCCGGTCCACCACCCGGCGGACCAAACTGAGCGGATGTTGTCTGAATCAGACCGCTCCAGAGTCCAATCGTCAGTAGCAGAAACAGGTATGGGATACGCATGGTTGATAACAGTTATAGGAGTTGACGGGTCGAAATAGCAGCCGTTTTGTCAATCGCGCAACCGCAATAGACCGGTGGGGAGAGAACGTCGGCAGATCGCCGGTTTCAGCCGATAAATGGGTTACTGACCGGACGAATAAGTAAATCGAGTCATTCGTCGGTTAAAATGCCCAAACCATCGGGACATTCGCCATACGTACCGATTCGTTGGGCAATGCGTAGCTTTTTAGGTTAAACTTGTACCTTTCCCGACGATCATGGCTGCTACCCTGTTTTCCCGCCGATACGTTTCCCTGCTCATTCATGTGCTGGGCTGGGCCTTGCTGGGCTACCTGCTTTTTTTCTCCCAGTCATTTAATTCGGAGATCCGGCTACCTCATTTATTCTGGGTTAAGCAGGTGATCTTCTTTTGGCTGATGGTGGCCGTTTTTTATCTGAATTCCCACTGGTTAGTTCCCCGATTATTCTTGCGTGGGCAGTCCGGGCAGTACGGGCTGGCCATAACAGGTATCATTGTTTTCGTACTTATATTGATGGGAACAATTGAATTCTGGTTCGATCTGCCAACGCTGATGCACCGGGCTTTTCACCCCGATGGGCGCGGACAAATTAGGCTATATGGCTGGATTCAGCCGACGGTATTTGCCATTTTGCTCGTGCTGGGTATCAGTACCAGCATCGCTATGTCGCAAAAATGGCAGGACGACGCCAATCTGCGAATCGTGCTGGAGCAAGCCAAAACCACCTCCGAACTTTCCTTTTTGAAGGCCCAGATCAACCCGCACTTCTTTTTCAATACCCTCAACAACATCTACGCGCTGACGCTAATCGACGTAGAAACCGCCCGTGAGGCACTCCATCGGCTCTCGCGTATGATGCGGTACGTACTTTACGAAACCCAGAACGGTACAACCCTGCTCAGCAAAGAACTCGCTTTTCTGAGCGATTATATCCAGCTCATGCAACTCCGGCTGACCGATAAAGTAACCGTTACGGTCGATACGCCATCACCCCTGCGCGATCAGTCCGTGGCTCCGATGATCCTGCTGCCGTTTGTTGAAAATGCGTTCAAACACGGGGTCAGCGCGTTGGAGCCGAGCGACATTCACGTCAGCATCCGGCAAAATGAACGGCAATTGCTGATGGATGTGCGCAATACGCTGTTCCGGCAAAAAGCTCCCTCGCTCGAAGCAGGCAACGGCATCGGGCTGGTCAATACGCGTCGGCGGCTCGATCTGCTTTATCCGGGTCAGTACACCCTGCACATCGACGACCAGAATCCAGCCAGCGAATACCACGTCCACCTAACCCTGAACCTGTCATGACGCTCACCTGCATTGCCGTCGACGATGAACCGCTGGCTCTCGGACTGGTCTGTGCGTTTGTCGAAAAAACGCCGTTTCTGCAACTGACGGGCCGGTTTAGCAGTGCCGTCGAGGCTTTGCAGCATTTGCTTCAGCATCCGGTCGATGTTATTTTTCTGGATATTCAGATGCCCGATCTGACGGGTCTGGAACTGGCGCGGGTGCTGGAGCGAAGTACCATGCAACGGCCGACCCGGATTGTATTTACGACCGCGTTCGATCAGTTTGCCTTAGATGGGTTTCGGGTCGATGCGCTGGATTATTTGCTGAAGCCGTTCAATTACGAAGAATTTTTGCGGGCGGCCAGCAAAGCCCGTCATTATTTCGAACTTGTGCAACGTACTGAATCGGTGCCCGTTGCGGTCCTGCCAGCGGCCCCCGCCGAAGCGGCTGATGATTATTTATTTCTGAAAGTCGAGTATCAATTGGTACGCATTGCCTACAGCGATATTCTGTATGTGGAGGGGCTAAAAGATTACGTAAAAGTGTACCGTCAGAGCGACCCGAAACCCCTGCTGTCGTTGACCAGTTTGAAAACGCTGGAAGAAAAATTACCTTCCCGACAGTTCATGCGCGTACACCGGTCGTTCATAGTCGCCCTTGACCGGATCAACGCCGTTACGCGAAATTCGGTGCAGATTGGGACGGCCACGATTCCGGTCAGCGATCAGTACAAAGACGTGTTTGGTCAATTTATCAGCCGTTGGCTGTAAGTTTCACTACGTCGAACCTGACCCCGATCATTGGCAATGATCGGGCTGATTACCGGACGCTAACCTCGACTAATTTCCTGACCCGTTCGGCAACGGCCTCCACCGATATGTCGTTCAAACAAGCTAAATCGCCCCGCCAGCAGGGTTTATTGCCGAACACCGAGCAGGGGCGGCAGGCCAATACGTCAGTTGGGATTTGAAGAATGGCTTCGCTGCCCTGCCCCCAGGGACCAAAACCGGCGTCGGGGTGGGTAGCTCCCCAGATAGACAGCACCGGCACATCGCTCAACGCTGCGAGGTGCATATTGCCCGAATCCATGCAGAGCATCCCGTTCAGTTGGCTGATCAGGGCCAGTTCAGCAGCCAACGAAAGCTGCCCCGCTACCAGAATTGCCTGTGGAAACTGTTGACGTAACGTGTCGAGTTGAGCAATCTCATCGGCACCACCCCCGAAGAGAAAAATGGTAAGCGGTTGATTAGTAAGTAGTTGATGTAATAGGGGAGCGAATCGGGCAAACGGCCACATTTTTTGCAGATGCTGGGCAAAGGGTGCAATACCGAGCCAGGGCGTATCCGCAATAAGGGATTGTCGGTTCAGGAACTCGGTGAGTTCGGCTTCGGCGGAGGTAAATTTGGGAAACCGGAACGGGCGGGTGGGCTGAAGCGCGAAACCGGCCAGCGTGAACGCGCGAGCGTATCGCTCCACCGTATGAGGTAGCTGCCGACGCACTTTGTTTACTTTCCGGGTCAGTGCGCTTTTCTCCATCCGGCCCTTGTCAATTGTCACGGACGGAACACCCACTGTCCAAAACAAACCTTTCAGAACGCCGGACCGTAGATTCTGGTGTTCATCGACCACAACATCGAACGCAGCGATCTGCCGCAATTCGCTGAACAACCGAAACAAACCATTCACTCCTTTGTGCTGCCCGTCGAAATCGGCCCCAACAACGCGGACATTGGGAAACTGCTCAAAAAAAACGGCGAATTTCCGGCGCGTTACCAGTGTAATTGCCACATCGGGATAGCGTTGCGTAAACGCCTGCATAACGGGAGCCAGCAGGGCCACATCGCCCATTGCCGAAAACCGAAGAAGGAGCAACTGCTTCATAGTGTGGTTAAATGTGGTCAGGTTTTGTCAGGAAGAGTCAAGGATAGTCAGGGGTTGTCAAAGGTTGTGGTGTACACCGGACCAAAGCCCGGTGCAAGTGATTTGTGCATCAGGGAAGTCGTTTGCCTCATGTACCAATGACTTGCACCGGGCTTTGGTCCGGTGTACCACAATCCACATTTACCTACTTCTGACCAGAATAAAGCACGGGGTTAAGCGTGGGGTCGTTATACATTTTCATCTGCCGATAGACTTTCATGTAGCGGTCGCCGTTGCGAATGTCTTCCAGCAGTTCGTCGAAACATTGAGCCAGATCACCTTCCTGTTCGAGCAGAACGGCGAGTTTCTGGCTTGCTTTCAGGCGGTGTTCGTCCGAAACGGAATCCCGGTCAACCTGTTCGCGGAAGTGATAAATTTTGAGTTGCAGAATCGACATCCGGTCCAGGAGCCAGGCTGGGGTTTCGGAGTTTAAGCGGGCGGTTGCTTTGGGCGTAATGGACTGAAATTGACCGAAAAACCAACCGTCCATCTGCTCAACGGTATCGGTTCGGTCCTGATTCGACTGGTCAATCCGGCGTTTAATGGCGACTAACTCATCGGGCCGAATGGCCGGGCTGCGAATCAGGTCTTCAAGGTGCCACTGAACCGTGTCGATCCAGTTTTTCTGATACAACAGAAACGCGATATCGGTAGTTGGATAGGGATTACTAACGGGCATATCGACGTTGTCGGTCAGGTGATAAGCGTTGATACTCCGGCGAAAAATGTCGTTGGCAAAGGGGGCGTTCATAAGCAGTCAATCAGCTGCGAAGGTACGACTTTTCAGGATAACGATTTGTAATCGGTCGAATCTGCGTATGGTCGGCAACGGCCTCCACGAACTATGAATAGACGGCTGTTGTTCCAAAAACAAGCCGGACCTCCCCGTTTCAGTGTTGCTATTGCCGAGGTTCGGCAGCCGGGTGTATCCTCACGCCCGGTTGGCAACCAACCGTTCTTTATCAGGATAGTAGCCCTAAAGGATGAGTGTTGCCCGTAATCATATATGGATATGGAAACACTTTTTACTCCTCCTCAAACAGACGATTTATCGCGCCAATTCCGACTGTCGTTCAAGCCGTTAATCGCGTTTCTGAAAGCCCAGCAGCAGAATCGCCCACCCTCCGACGGGATGAATCAGTTATATACGTACCTGATTGAACAGTTCACGCCGGTTATTGCCCTCGAAGAAACGTTGGATGGGACACGATTAGATGCGCTCTTTCAATTGGCAACGGTGGCCGTATTGCCGCTGAATCACACAAAACGCGACACGCTGTACGCGTTTGGCCTGCCGGTTCCATTCACGCTATTTCATTACTCATCGGCTTTTGAGCAGTTCTTTACGCAGTCCCCTGATTTTCTGTGCGACATGCCCCAGCAGATCAACCCTGAGGACAAAAAGCGGTTTCTGTATAAGCTTGTTCTGGAAAAGTGCTATGGCGTGCCGATGACTTCCAACGCTGGTTTTTCGTTTCAATTTCAGAAAAAACGGGATGGTCTGGTAAAATACTACCGGTTAGATATCAACGGCTCCTTCATTGATCCCCATACTGAAAACGGACTGCCCCCCCTGCAACCGGCCTGGATTGACTTCGTGAACGGCTCCGCACCCCTGCCCAACAACGTAGCACCGTTGCCGTTAGATGAATTTACGTTCGAGGGATTTTCGTTTTTTCAGATGGAAGACGTAACGGAGGCCGAGACCATTCAGCAGTTGCAGGATGTGTTTGTCCATCTGCACTCCGACACTGAACCCATTATTTACCACCGCTTCGAGTCGGCGTTGCGGAACCTGTGCGGCCAGCCCGATCTTCAGATTGGCATTATTCCAATGCCGCAGATAAATGGCAATTTCGTTTATCACCCCGATAGTAAAACCCGGAGTGTTTTCCTGCGCCATGCCGGTAGTACGTCGGACGGCTACAAAAACGTAGGGACTCAACTGATGATTACGCATCTGTTCGCGAAGACGGCTCCGCATATTTTTTATGATCTGGACGGAATACCCGAATCAAAACGGCAGATTTTTCACCAGCAGGGCATCCGCAGCGTTTTGGTCTATCCAATTTCAGCCGCCGGTGAGGTGCTGGGCATACTGGAGATGAGCAGCCCCCAGCCCGACGCCTTCAGCGATGACGTACTGGCCAACATCGAGCGAATTATTCCGCTTGTTCAGGAATTACTGCGGTACCAACTCAATCAGTTCAACAACAATTTAGAACAGCTTATTCGGAAACGCTTTACGTCACTGCAACCCTCGGTCGAGTGGAAATTTTATGAAGCGGCCTGGGAGCATTTAAGCCGAGGCCAGAAAGAACAGGCTGGTAATGAGTCGATTCCGGTACGGTTTCCGCAGGTCTATCCGCTCTACGGAGCCGTCGATATTCGGAACTCATCCGTGGAGCGACACAAGGCGGTACAGCAGGATTTGGCGGCTCAACTGGCGGCTGTCGAAGAACTCTTCTGCAACGCCGATTTCCCGTCGAGCTGGGACAGACCCGAGCAGCTTAGAGAGGAAAGTTACCAGTGTCAGCATAGATTGATAGCCGGACTGTTGCCCGATGATGAGCAGAACGTATCCATTTTTCTGACCGACGAGGTAAATAAATACCTGCGTTATTTATTGTCGCATCAGCCCACATTGGAAACGGCTATACAACACTATTTCGTGCAAACTGACCCGTCAACGGGGTTATTCAATCAGGCGTTGAAACGATATGAACGGAGTATCGACTGGCTTAATGCCGTCGTGAACGAGTACATTGACGAGGAGGAAAAGCGACTGCAAACCATTTATCCGCACTACTTTGAGCGGTATCGAACCGATGGCACCGAATACACAATCTATGTCGGACAGTCTATTGCGCCCGGCAAAGCGTTTGAGCCGGAGGTAAATCAGCGGCTGTTTCAATGGCAACTCACGTCAATGGTGGAGATGGCCCGCCTGACGCACCGGCTGCTGCCACACCTGCCGCTTCCATTACAAACGACCCAGTTGATTCTGGCGCACGCCTATCCGGTCGACATCAGTTTCCGACAGGATGAGCGTCGGTTCGACGTAGAGGGGTCGTATAGTATTCGCTATGAAGTGCTGAAAAAGCGGATTGATAAAGCCCGTATCGAAGGCACACAGGAGCGGTTGACGCAGCCGGATTCCATTGCATTGGTCTATAACCATCTGTCGGAAGTGGCTGATTACTTGCCGTTTATCAAGGAAATGCAGGCAGATGGGCAGTTGCAGCCAAACCTCGAATACCTCGACCTCGAACCCATGCAGGGCGTCACCAATTTAAAAGCTTTACGAGTTGGTATTAACTATACCGACTCCACACCCGCATGAGTAAGATTGGGAAAACAAGCGGTTGGATTGTGTGGCTGATGAACTGTTTTTACGTTCTGACTGCTGTATCGGCCCAGTCCGTTCCGGCGGATTCTGTTCGGCATCGGGTCGTTCTGATTGGCGATGCCGGGCGGTTGCGGAACGGCAAAAATCCGGTGGTCGATGCGGTACGTGCCCGCTACGATTTTAATAACACGCGCACCACGCTGCTGTACCTCGGCGACAACGTATATCCGCATGGGTTATCCGATGAAAGCAGCCGCGACCACGATTCCTTAGCCGCTATTTTGCAGTATCAGGCCCGGCCTGGATTGGATGGTTCTGGATTGGCCCGGCTTGGGCTGGATGGTCCCGGATCAGGTAAAAAATCCAAAGTTCTGTTCATTCCCGGTAATCATGACTGGGGAAAAGGCCGTCCTGATGGCTGGGAACGTATTAAACGACAAGGGCAGTGGTTGGACAGTCTGAACGCATCGAATGTTCAACTACTGCCCGCCGATGGTTGTCCCGGCCCCGAAGAGATTCAACTGAGCGACAAGTTGTTGCTGGTCATTGTGGATACGCAATGGTGGCTGCATCCATACGATAAGCCCCGCCTGGGTTCAGACTGCGCTTGTAAAACCGAGGATGAACTGATCGCCAAACTGGCCGACATTGCGTACCGAAACAAGGGTAAAGGCATTATTCTGGCCACGCACCACCCGTTTCGGAGTTATGGCATTCACGGCGGTTATTATACACTCAAGCAGCATATTTTTCCACTGACCGAGTTCTCACCGAAGTTATACATTCCTCTGCCGGTTATTGGGTCGCTCTATCCGCTGGTTCGGGGCGTGTTCGGAAACATTCAGGATTTGCCCCATCCAACGTATCGGCATATGGTCAAGGTGATGGAAAAAGCCGTTTCGTCAGCATCCAACGTTGTGTTTGTGTCCGGCCACGACCATGCCATACAGCACATCGTAGACGGCTCCCGAAATTATATTGTCAGTGGCGCGGGCATCAACCGCGAGCGGGTAAAAAATGGAAAATTAGCCAAATTCGTGAGTGGTGAGTGGGGATATGTCGTTTTGGATGAGCTGGTTAGTGGAAAGCTGAACGCTACGTTCTACACCGTCGATGAAGCCGCCAACGCTACCGAACGGCATACGGCCACCTTGTTCACGATTCCATTTAGTACTGATACTGTATCTGCCCGTCCGCAACGTTCTGCTTTTCCCGATAGTGTTCGACTGGCTATTGCGCCCGTTTATGATAGTGTAGGTCGGGTGCATCGCTGGTTGTTCGGCAGTAATTACCGCAGCGAATGGGCCACACCCGTTACGTTGCCCGTGTTCGACCTGACCCGTACTAACGGCGGTTTCAAAATTCTTCAGCGGGGTGGTGGTCAGCAAACGAAATCGCTACGTCTCGAAGATGCCGACGGTCGGGAGTGGGTGCTGCGGAGCGTTCAGAAAGATCCGGCCAACACACTGCCGGTAGCACTGCGCGAAACCATTGCCAAAGCTGTGTTGCAGGACCAGATTTCGGCGGGTTTTCCGTACGCGCCGTTGGTGGTTCCTACACTGGCGCAGGCTGCCGGGATTCCTCATGCCAACCCCAGTTTCATGTACGTGCCCGACGACCCGGCGTTCGGTATTTATCAGGCCGATTTTGGGAAAACAGTCGGTTTGCTCGAAGAGCGCAGTCCGGGTGATGGCAAATCCATCAGCACTGCCAAAGTGATGGACGCGCTCCAAAAAGACAACGATAACCGCGTTGACCAGCGGGCCGTGTTGCGGGCCAGAATGCTCGATCTGTTCATTGGCGACTGGGACCGCCACGAAGACCAGTGGCGTTGGGGAAGCCGCAAAACCGGCACCGGCAAAGAGTTTTACCCCATTCCCCGCGACCGCGATCAAGCGTTTTTTCGGACCAGCGGGTTGTTTCCGTCCATTGCTGCCCTGCCCTGGATACAGCCTAAGTTTCAGGGCTTTGCAGCTAAACTTACGAATGTAAATGGCTCGATGTTTAATGCCCGGTACGTGGATCGGATGTTTTTGCACGGTCTCGACGCGCTGGAATGGATGGCCGAAATTACCAGCCTGCGCGATTCGTTGACGGACGACGTACTACAACGCGCGATCAATCAATTACCCGACACGATCCGGCACAAATCGGGCGACCGGCTACTGGAAATACTCAAAATCCGGCGCGGCTGGCTGTTGGAAAAAGGCATGGAATATTACCGTTTTTTAGCCAAAGCGGTCGATGTCCCCGGCTCCGATAAAAAAGAACTATTCCGCATCGAGCATCGCAATGACGATCAACTGGTAGTTTCGGTGTTCAAGATTGCCAAGGATGGCTCGGTGGCGCAACGGCTCTACAATCGCGTGTTCGACGCGTCGGTGACGAACGAAATCCGGCTGTATGGTCGGGCGGGAAACGACACATTTGAAACGATTGGTCCCGAATCGGCAGACATCATTGTTCGGCTTATTGGTGGCGAGGGCAACGATTCATTCACTGTGGAGGGCAATCCCGGCAAACCAATTATTTACGATCTGACCACCGAAGAGAATACATTACCCGCTCAAAATCAGGCCCACATGCGCCTGTCTGCCGATAAATCCGTGAATGAGTACGACCCTCATGCGTTCAAATACGACAAACTGGCTCCGTTGGCAACCGCAGGCTATAATTTAGACGATGGCCTGTTGCTGGGCGTTGGCGTTCAGTGGACTAAACAGGGATTTCGGAAAGCGCCCTATGCGTCGATGAATCGCCTGATGATTAGCCGGGCATTGGCTACCGAAGCGACCTCTATTAAATACGACGGTATTTTCACCGACCTGATTGGCAGGAATGATTTGTGGATCAACGCGTCTCTAAAAGCTCCCGACAACGTAACAAATTTTTTCGGGCCGGGTAACGAGACGGTTTTCGAGAAAGACCGCCGAATTCGCTATTACCGAACCCGCTACAATCTGATCAACGTAGCGGCTTTACTCAAGCGAAACATAGGCGAGCATATGAACGTATCGCTGGGGCCGGTACTTCAGCATTTTCGCCTGAACGAAGATGGGAATCAGGGCCGGTTTATCGAGCGTTATCTGGCGCAATTGCCTGACTCAGAACCGTTTTTACGCCGGGAAACATACGGTGGTATACAGGCAGGCATCCTCATCGACAATCGGAATAATCCCATACAGCCGTCCAGAGGATTGTACTGGAACACGACTCTGCTGGGCCTTCAGGGGTTTAGCGAACGGGGCAACAAGTTCACGCAGCTTCGTTCAGAAATGGCCGTATATGCCAGTTTTAGTCAGGCGGCCCGGCTGGTGATTGTCAACCGAATCGGTGGGGGATTAACCTACGGCAACCCGGCCTTTTACCAGTTGCTGTATCTGGGCGGGCAGGATAACCTGCGCGGTTTCCGAACGTACCGTTTCGCCGGAAATCATTTGTTTTATTATAACTTAGAAGCCCGGCTTAAGCTGATTGATTTTCAGTCATTTTTATTTCCGGGAAGCGTTGGCTTGCTGGTATTCAATGACTTGGGCCGGGTGTGGCTCAACGGCGAAACATCGAAGCGATGGCACGACGGTTACGGGGCTGGCCTGTATGTGACCCCGGCGAGCCTGCTGGTCGTAACGGCTACGGTCGGCTTTTCCGACGAAGGGGCGTTACCGTACGTATCGCTGGGTTACCGATTTTGACGGATAAAATGTAGTACCATAACTAAAGTTGTGGGCTACTACAGAACCTTTTTCTGCCCTTATACTTACCTCCATGACCACTGCTACACGACTATTCCAGATTGAAGCCCATGTTGTCCGGTACTTCAACGACCACCCCAAACCCGACTTGGTCTATCATAATTTTGCGCATACGCAGTCAGTTGTCAAAGCGGCTGAGCAATTGGTGCATCACTACAAACTGGCTGAATCAGACGAACTGGCGGTGCTGGCTGCGGCCTGGTTTCACGATTTAGGCTATCTAAACGGCCCGCCGGAGCAGCATGAGGAACGTAGTGCTGAACTGGCTGCTGATTTTCTGCGGCAATCCGGTTTGGAGCCCGGCGTCATTGAGGAGGTGCAGGGCTGCATTCGGGCCACAAAAATGCCGCAGTCGCCACAAAATCTACCCGAAGAAATCCTTTGTGATGCCGACTTTTTTCACTTGGCCAGCGATACCTACAAAGACAAACAGAAACTGCTTCGGAAAGAGCACGAAAAGCTGACAGGAGCTACTACGTCGGGCAGCGAGTGGCGGCAGCAAAACATTGCCCTCCTTCAAACGCATCGGTATTTTACGAAACACGCCCAAACGTTGTTGGTAAAGGGTCAGGCTGATAATCTCCGTCGTTTGCAGGAAAAACAAGCCGAAAAAAACGGCGATGAGAAACCGGAAGACATACCAAAGTCCGAGCCGCTTGCCGACGTAGTTTCTCCGTCGAATGAAAAAGAAAAAAAGAAAGACAGCCGACCAGACCGGGGCGTGGAAACCATGTTCAGGACGACCTCGTCGAATCACCTTCGCCTGAGCGAAATAGCTGATAGCAAGGCCAATATCATGATTTCGGTCAACTCCATCATGGTGTCTATTCTGGTGTCTATCCTGCCGCGTCGGATTGAAGAAAACCCGTATCTGATGATGCCAACGGCCCTGTTTCTAACTACCGCCGTGCTCACCATCGTTTTTTCCATACTCGCTACCCGGCCCAACGTAACGCAGGGCACATTTAGCCACGAAGACATTCAGCAGAAGAAAGGTAATTTGCTGTTCTTCGGTAATTTCCACCAAATGAGTCTGGGCGAATATGAGTGGGGTGTTCAGGAACTGATGCGCGACAGTACGTATCTGTACAGCACCATGACCCGCGACATTTATTATTTAGGGCTTGTGCTGGCCAAGAAATACAAACTTCTGCGCGTCGCCTACAACATCTTCATGTTCGGCTTCGTCATCTCAATCCTTGCCTTCTTGGTCGTCTTTGTCTTTTTCACAAAGTGAGTTGATCTGGATCACGGCTTTTTGTAAAAGTCGTGCCTCAGAAATATCACCTTTTTGTGCCCCACACCCGAAACGCTTCGCCCGAACCAAATTCAGAACGGTCGGCGGGTAGTTCCATGAACCCGTCGGCGGTAAGCAGATTGGCGAAGTCAGCGGAGCCGGAACCGGGCAGGGGATGGGCCAGTGTTCGTCCGTCGGGTTCGGACGTGAGTTGGATAGGCAGGAAATACGTGATCGCGGGCTTGAACACAAACGGCTTTGCTAATTGGGCGTATTGTACCGGCGCAGGCAATAACCCCAGCGATGCCCGCAGGTAAGGAATCACGTAGCGATACGCACACAAAACCGTTGAAACGGGGTTTCCCGGCAACGCAAAAACGGTTTTTGCGGGACTGGATGTATCAGGATTGATTTTGTCAGTAGTCGTTCCGAACCAGAGCGGTTTGCCGGGTCGCTGCTCCACTTTGTGAAAATGCTTTTGCACACCCAACCGGGCCAGTACGTCTGGTACGAAATCGGCTTTCCCCGCCGATACGCCCCCGCTCAGAATCAGTACGTCGTTGTTGGTAAGTAAGTTGAGTAAGTCTGTTTCCAATACAGTCTCATTATCAATAATATGGTGCAACGTGGCGGTAATGCCCAGAGACAGCAGAGCCGCCCGGAGCATGTACGTGTTCGACCGTCGAATCTGGTAGGGCAGGGGCGTGTCGGCAACGTCAACCAATTCATCGCCGGTGGAGATGAGGGCCACGCGGGGCAGAGTTGTAACGGAAAGCGTTGCCCGGCCCACCGAAGCCGCTACGGCAATGGCCGATGGAACCAGCAACGTACCGATTGACAACAGTTCGTCGCCCGCCCGACGGTCGGTGGCGCAGTGATGAATGTGCTGACCTGGCTGAACATCGTCAATTGTAATCGTCGCCCGTCCATCGGCTATCGTTACGTCTTCGTAGCGGATAACTGTGTCGGTTCCGATGGGCAGCATGGCCCCCGTCATCACTTCTAAGCAGGTCAGTACATCGGTTACGGTCTGGTGAGGCAAGGTGCGTTGTGGCTGTCCGGCAAACTGCTGACCCGTTATTAAGAACGTTCGCTGTCCCGCTGCATAATCCGAAAAACGAATGCCGATACCATCCATCGCCACCCGGTCGAAGGGCGGGAAATCACGGTCGGCCCGGACGGCTTCGCGCAGCACACGCCCCGACGCATCGGTGAGCGAAACGGTTTCGGCGGGTAATGTCAGCAGGTGCTGCTGCGTAATTGTGAAGGCGTCGGAAACGGAAAGCATACGGAGAATAATGAATAAATTGCTGTGAGAAACGGTTCGTCGTTCTGAATGTAGGATGAAAAAACGCACAGTGCAAACACATGGGTATCTTTGCCGAATCATTCGTCCTGATTCGTTTTATATTTGTTCATCATCCACTTCTGCGTTATGGAAAATTTAAAAATTGCAACTGCCCAATTTGAAAATGCCAGTGGCGACAAAGCCTATAACTTACAGATTATTAATAAATTAGCTTCCAGGGCGGCTCAGCAGGGTGCTCAGGTTATCGCTTTCCACGAATGCTCGATTACGGGCTACACTTTTGCCCGGCATTTATCCAAAGAGCAGATGCTCGACCTGGCTGAATACATCCCGGAAGGCGACAGTATTCAGCAACTCACGCAAATTGCTCAGGCTAACGATATTGTCATTCTGGCCGGTCTGTTCGAGAAAGACCATCAGGATCAACTCTTTAAAGCGTATGTATGCGTCGATAAAACGGGCCTGGTCGCCAAATACCGCAAACTTCATCCGTTTATCAATCCCCATTTAACACCGGGCGATTCGTATGTCGTGTTCGATTTATTTGGGTGGAAATGTGGTATTTTAATTTGCTACGATAACAACATCGTTGAAAATGTACGGGCAACGACCCTGCTGGGCGCGGACATTCTATTCATGCCCCACGTAACGATGCTGACGCCTTCTACCCGTCCCGGCGCCGGTTTTGCCGATCCTGCTCTCTGGCACAACCGCATTGCTGATCCAACCTCGCTGCGGCTGGAGTTCGATGGCATGAAAGGTCGGGCGTGGCTGATGAAATGGCTACCTGCACGGGCCTACGATAACGGCATTTATGTCGTTTTTTCCAACCCAATCGGGATGGACGATGACCAGCTAAAAAATGGATGCTCGATGATTCTTGATCCCTTTGGGGACGTTATCGCCGAGTGTCGCGAGTTGGGTGACGACATCGCTCTGGCAACCTGTACGCCCGAAAAATTACAGCAGGCGGGCGGCTACCGATACCGAAAAGCCCGACG
>JANPJE010000042.1:0-3549 GCA_031425355.1 Spirosoma sp.
AAGCGCGAGCCGCTGCCCTTTAAAACGGTGGATGGGCTGGAGCATTTAGACAAAGTTATCGAAGTCGATCAGTCGCCCATTGGCCGCACACCCCGCTCAAACCCCGCTACGTACACGGGCATGTTTTCGGAAATCAGGACGCTCTTTGCCGAACTCCCCGAAGCCAAAATCCGGGGCTATAAACCCGGTCGGTTCTCGTTCAACGTGAAAGGCGGTCGCTGTGAAGGTTGCGAAGGCGCGGGCATGAAGAAAATCGAGATGGAGTTTCTGCCCGATGTGCATATCATGTGCGAAACTTGCAAAGGTAAACGCTTCAACCGCGAAACGCTGGAAGTTCGTTTCAAGGGCAAATCCATTGCCGACGTGCTCGATATGACCGTTGAGCAGGCGCTGGATTTCTTCGCCAGCCAGCCGAAAATTCTGCGGAAAGTAACGACCATGAACGATGTGGGTTTAGGCTACATCACCCTCGGCCAACACGCCACTACGTTGTCGGGTGGCGAAGCGCAGCGGGTAAAACTCGCTGAAGAGCTATCTAAAAAAGACACCGGCAAAACGCTGTATATCCTCGACGAACCAACCACTGGCCTGCACTTTCAAGACATCGCTCACCTGCTCGACGTATTGAACAAACTCGCCGATAAGGGTAATACCGTTCTGATTATCGAACACAACTTAGACGTCATCAAAGTCTCGGATCACCTCATCGACCTCGGCCCGGAAGGCGGCAACAAAGGCGGCTACATCATCGCCGAAGGAACACCGGAGAAAGTAGCAACCGTGAAGGGAAGCTATACCGGGAAGTTTTTGAAGATGGAGTTGGCGGGGTAAAAGACGTAAAAGCAACTAACTTCGTTGGTCTTAAAACAACCTGCGAAATAGATTCATGCGTAACCCCTTCTTCTATATTTTACTGCTGGTGCTGGTCATTCTGGATGGCTGGCTTCTGGCGCACCCCAATCTGATTGGTCAGGCTGGGGTGTTCTTTTTTGAGTACGCTGCTATCGAAACGTTTCCGAAGGCGTTGGGTACGGTGGCGGCTGTGGTCGGTGTCGCGCTGGTCGTGACGTGGTTAATCAGCCGGTTGAGCCGACCCGTAGCAATTGGTATTACTGTCGCGCTCGTGGCAGCCTCAGTTTATTACCTGTTTCAGAGTTTTACGCAGTACAATACAGGTATTTACAAATTGACCGGAGCGGGTTTTCGGGCCGGAGCGATTCTGTTGCCGGGCTTAGTCGTGCTCGTGTTTGGCAATGCGCTAATCGACCGGGTAAGTCAGAAAAAGCTGCGCTAAAATACCGAACTGGTACCGTTGGCATTAATTCGCCGGACGCGGGCCTGGTTAGATGTTGAATATTCGAGCAACCAGAGTAAACCTGTAGTATCAATTAGTACGCCACTGGGCGACCAAGGAGCAATGGTGCGTGCCACAACACTTACCTTCCCGTCTGCATCAAAGCGCTTTACAGCCTGTCCGCCAAAATCTGCGACATAGATATCGCTGTTACGGCTACTCCACATACCCATCAGGGAATGGTTCTGGTGAGCGCGGCCCCGTATCAGCGTATCAACTTTGCCCGATGCATGAATCTGGTAAAGCTCGTCTCGGGCGGTGGCATAAAAAGTCGGGCCGTTGTTTGAGAAGGACAGCCAGTTGAGCAAGCCGAACCGCTTTCGGGGAAATAAGGTGGTAACTAAACCCGCTGGTGTTCTCCTGCGAATCAGCGATTGGGTGGCTTCCTGCTGGAGCCAGTAAAGATTACCTTGTCTATCGCTCACAAATCCCCAATCCTGCCGAAAGCCAGGCCGTTGGGCAAACACGTTCGTAACGCTGCCATCGGGGCTGCGTTTCCAGATTCGATGATGCCAGCGGTTCACCGCTTCCCCTTCGTATTCCAGGTCCTCGCCGTATAAATTGTCCTGTCTGTCTATCCGCAATTCATGGGTATGGACATTGGGGACAACAATTCGTTTCTGACCGGCAGGCGTAATAATCCAGACGTGGACCAGATCGGTGTAAAAGATGTTGCCGCGTGTATCCTGTACAATGCTGACACCGGGGTGAGCAATCACTACGTGCATCGCCAATAACTGAATCCACACACAAACGACTAATTTCAGCATAGCAGGTATTCAGGTGATAGAATAGCTTATTTTTGGCATAATCGAAAAGTCTACATGCGTCAACTTCTACCACTACTTGTTGCCTGGCTGTCAGTTTGGACACAGGCTTATGCTCAGACAACCTATCTGCTCCGCCCCGACCGCGTTTTTGATGGCGAAACTGTCCATGACGGCTGGGTCGTTCGCGTGAAGGGCGATAAAATCGAAGCGGCTGGACCGACAAATTCCGTATCGGTAAATGGGGCAGAAATGGTCGATCTGAAAGGAATGACAGTATTGCCGGGTTTGATTGAAGGCCATTCCCATTTGTTATTGCATCCGTATAACGAAACGCCCTGGGACGATCAGGTTTTGAAAGAAGCTCGCTCGTTGCGGGTCGCGCGGGCGACGGTTCACGCCCGCAACACACTGCTGGCGGGATTTACAACGGTGCGGGATCTTGGCACAGAAGGTGCTGATTATGATGATGTTGGTCTGAAACAGGCAATCAATCAGGGTATTATCCCCGGCCCACGCATGATAATCGTTACGCGGGCACTCATCGCGACTGGAAGCTACGCGCCTAAAGGATTCAGTCCCGACATCGACGTACTGCAGGGAGCCGAAGAAGCCGATGGGCATGATGCACTGATTCAGGCCGTTCGGCGGCAGATTGGCAAAGGAGCAGATGCCATAAAAATCTACGCCGATTACCGCTGGGGCTTGATGGCCGAAGCCCGCCCAACGTACACTATAGACGAAATCAAACTCATTGTGGAGGTCGCGAAAAGCAGTGGCCGGGCAGTGATTGCTCATGCCAGCACAGCCGAAGGAATGCGCCGGGCCATTTTGGGTGGTTGCGAAACTGTTGAACATGGCGATGCCGGAACGCCCGAAATTTTTGCCCTGATGAAACAGTATGGGACGGCTCTCTGCCCAACACTGGCCGCCGGCGATGCGGTCAGTCAGTACCGGGGCTGGAAAAAAGGGCAGGAACCCGAACCGGTCCGTATTCGGGAGAAGCGCGTGACGTTTAAGCAGGCATTGGACGCGGGCGTGACGATTTGCGCCGGTGGCGATGTGGGCGTGTTTTCACATGGCGACAATGCCCGCGAATTAGTGATGATGGTAGATTATGGCATGAAACCGCTTACTGTTATGCGATCTGCTACGGCGGTCAACGCCGAGGTATTTCACCTGGCCGACCGGGGGCGAATCCGGCCCGGCTTGCTGGCCGATTTAGTAGCCGTTGAGGGTGATCCAACCCAGACAATTGCCGATGTCAAACGGGTTCGCGTGGTCATGAAAGGTGGAGTTTTCTATAAACGATAGTCGGAAAACTTATTGCTCATCCGTCAGGTTACATCATAATACAAGCGTAGCACGGCTTTTTTTAGATATTTCCATCTGTCGTTTGGGTTTTTGGACTAATTTCGCCGGTGCGGT
>JANPJE010000043.1:0-6574 GCA_031425355.1 Spirosoma sp.
CAATTGCCACAAAGTGCTACGCCTTAGACGAAGGAACCCAGCAGTTTTTTGTAAAAGATGCTGAGCATCCGTATGTGCAGGAAAAGCCGTTTGACTGGATTCGGGGCTATCAGGTAGGCGGGAAATCGCTGATCTGGGCGCGGCAAACCCAACGGTGGAGTAAGTTCGATTTTGAAGCCAACGCCCGCGACGGAGCCGCCGTTGACTGGCCCATTCGTTATGAAGACATCGCGCCCTGGTACTCGTACGTAGAGAAATTTGTGGGTATCAGCGGCAATAAAGACGGCCTTGAAACCCTGCCCGACGGTGAGTTCATGAAGCCTTGGGAACTGAACTGCGTGGAGAAACACATTCAGAAACGCGTGGCCGAAAGTTATAAGGACCGGCACGTAATCATTGGCCGCTGTGCTCACCTGACCGAACCGAAACAGGTTCACTACGATCAGGGACGGGCACAGTGTCAGGCCCGGCATTTGTGCTATCGGGGTTGTCCGTATGGCGGGTATTTCAGCAGCAATTCGTCTACGATTCCGTGGGCGGCAAAAACCGGTAAACTGACGCTCCGGCCTGACTCGGTCGTTCATTCGATTATTTATGACGAGGCAAAAAAGAAAGCGACCGGCGTTCGGGTAATTGACACGCACACAAAGCAAATGACGGAGTATTATGCCCGGATTATTTTCGTGAATGCTGCGTGTCTAAATACGAACTTAGTGCTGCTCAACTCAACGTCCCGGCGTTTCCCAAATGGTCTGGGTAATGATAGCGGACTGCTTGGGCGGTACGTAGCGTTTCATAACTACCGGGGAAATATTGTGGCTGATTATGAGGGTTTTGACGATAGTTATTTCTATGGTCGTCGCCCGACAACAGCGTTTATGCCCAATTTTAGAAACGTTCGGAAGCAGGAAACTGATTTTCAGCGCGGCTATATGGTGGCGTTTAGCGCAGCCCGCGCCAACTGGAATCGGGGTGCCGGTCAGGAGGGTTTCGGAGCCGATTTTAAAGATAAATTGAGCGACCCCGGCGCGTGGCATGTGTTCATGATGATGCAGGCCGAAACTGTGCCGCGCTATGAAAATCAGGTACGGCTCAGCGCTGACCAGAAAGACCCGTGGGGCATCCCGCAGCTCGTCACGAATATCGACTACACAGACAACGATTTGAAAGTACTGAAGGACTTTCTGGAACAGGGGGCTGAAATGCTCGACAAGTCTGGTTGCAAGCACATTAAGCCTTACGACGACCACCGAAATCCCGGTCTCGATATCCACGAGATGGGTGGCGTCAGAATGGGCCGCGATCCCAAAACGTCGCTATTAAACGCTCATAATCAATTGCATGGCGTTAGAAACGTATTTGTGACCGATGGCGCGGCCATGACCTCGACGGGTACACAAAACCCATCCATTACCTTCATGGCCCTAACGGCGCGGGCGGTAAGTTTTGCGGTAGCGGAAATGAAAAGAGGGAATTTGTAGTTAGTACGTAATGACCAAAAAAAAATTAACACCAGAAGACATGCTGGCTCGACTGGCGTTTTACCGCAGCCATGAGAAGTTTCCTGATGCAGATTGGGAGCAACAGGAACTACCACTTCCCGATGAAGCACTCCGGCAAAAAATGAATGATACGGTCAATGCGTTTATTGACTTTTTAATAGGCTTACTCAACGACGGAGACACCGAGCCGGAAGAGTTTAAGGACAGCATTCAGGCCTATGTTGACGTGTGGGATGTTACACACTTCACCACTGAAGAGATCGACTTTATTATCAGCGTAGAGTGCTCCGTTATGCGGGTGGTCAATGTTAATTGCAGTGATCTGGCCCTTTAGCACGTAGTCATAGCTTGTCAGATATTGTCAAACGTAGTCAGACATTGACTGTCAGATATTTGGCTACTATCTCCTGTTTTTTCCTGATTATCCCCGACTGCTTTCTGACAACTATTCTACAGCCTGACAAACTTAATATGAGTCTAAAAAAATCCCTCTACGATCAATGCTTAACCTACGTACAGAAACGTATTGACACGGCCCGGCAGGCGATGGAATCCGCTCAGGAAGCCGCTAATTCGGAGTCGAAAAGCAGCGCAGGTGACAAGTACGAAACGGGTCGGGCGATGGCCCAGCTTGAACGCGACCGCAATGCGCAACTATTAGCCGAAGCCCGAAAGGTAGAAGGCGATCTTAAGCACATAAATATCGAGAAATCATTTGAAACGGTTCAGGCGGGAAGCCTCGTGACAACTAACCGGGGCGCGTTTTTTGTCAGCATTGGCGCTGGTAAACTTACACTCGATGGGGTGGATTATTTCGCCGTTTCGCCCGCATCACCCATTGCAACGGCTCTGGCCGGGCGGAAAGCGGGTGATACTGTTGTGTTCAATAAATTGACGTATCATGTGCTGGAGGTAATTTAATACACTCGCTCGCCACCAATCCAGGTTTGTTTTACGGTCGTTTGACGCAGTTGTGGATTTGGTACGGTCATGATGTCGCGGTCGAGAATCACAAAATCAGCCTGTTTACCGAAAGCGATGCTGCCGCGTAATTTATCTTCGAAACAGGCGTAGGCCGCCCAGCGCGTTATGGCCAACAACGCCGATTTTCGATCAACCGCATTCTCCATCTGATACCCGCCCGCCGGGAAATTTTTGGCATCCTGCCGCGCTACAGCCGCGTGGAAACCGAACAGCGGATTGACGGCTTCGACTGGAAAATCGCTGCCAAAGGCAATCATAGCGCTTTGTTTCATCAAATCGTTGAACGCATACGCGCCCTTCACCCGGATTTTTCCCAGCCGCTCGGTGGCCCAATACATATCCGACGTAGCGTGCGTTGGCTGAACGGAGGGAATAATTGAATACCGGTTAAACTTCCAAAAATCGTCTGCCGAGACAACCTGTGCGTGCTCAATCCGCCAGCGACGGTCGTTGTGGCCGGTTAGTAGTTTGCCGTACAGGTCGAGCATCAAATGATTGGCCGAATCGCCAATGCAGTGCGTATTGGCCTGAAAGTTAGAGGCATACAGCAACTTTGTTACCCGCTCCAGTTCGGCTGGGCTGAGCAACAGGAACCCGCCGGTTTCGGGGCGGTCGCTGTAGGGGCGTCGAAGGCAGGCCCCGCGCGAACCCAAAGCGCCATCGGCATACAGTTTGAACGAACGTACCGTCAGCCGGTCGGTTTGAAACGGCCCGCGTTTCAGGAAGTAGTTTAGGTTGGGTTCGCCGAGACTAATCATGGCGTAATCACGAATTTTCAACTTACCCGTTTTTTGCAGACTGTCGATCAGGTTAATCTCGTCGGGGCTAATGCCTGCGTCCGAAACCGTTGTCAGGCCGAGGGCAACGCAGGCTTTCTGCGCATTCAGCAGCATCCGCGCTTTGTCAGTATTGTCGGGTTGAGGAATCACCCGTTTGATGAGTTGCATCGCATTATCCACCAGAACGCCCGTTGGCTGGCCGTTCTGAACCAGAATCTCACCCCCCGGCAGTTTTGAGCCAGCCGTAACCTGTGCCAGCCGAAGCGTCTTTGAATTGACGAGCAGCGCGTGACCATCCACCCGCATCAGGGCAACCGGAACATCCGGGAAAGCTGCATCTAATTTATCCTTCGTTGGAAATGTTTTGGTAGCCCAGTCATTCTGATCCCAGCCCCTGCCAACGAGCCACATGTTTTCCGGGTGTTTCTGCCGAAAGGTTTTAAGCCGGTCGATGACCTCGTCATACGATGACGCGCCCACCAGATCGGCCTGATCGAGCACCTGACCAAGACCCAGAAAGTGAGCATGGGGATCATAAAAACCGGGATAGATGGGTTGCCCGCCGAGGTCAGCTGTACTATCGGCATCGTACTCATTTTCTAAGACCCCGGCTTTGCCGACGGCCAGAAACTTTCCATCGCTTATCACAAAAGCATCGGCAATGGAAAAAGTTGAATCAGCCGTATAAACGCGAGCGTTTTTGATTAATAAATCCGCTTTTTTCTTCGTTGAGCAACCCATTTGCAAGGTTGTGAGGAGTAATATCAGTCGTATTGATTGTTTCATAGTGTAAGGAGAGGAAAGTTTGCAAGATAAGCGAAAGTCGATACGTTGCCGGGCTAATCGCATATTCTATTACTTTTGTTTTACTTATCGTTATCAACCATTAATCAATGAAACTCAGCCGTTGGATTCTTTTTGTTTGTTTGCCTTTTTCGGCCTTTTCTCAAGTCACACCCAACGCTATTCAACGTGCACAGCAACGAACGTTTACGGTGGCTACGCTCCCGCAATCCGGCGACGTACTAACTCTTCAACAGGCTGTTGCACAGTCTATTGAGAAAAATTTCCAGATTCAGATTAATCGTTCACAAGAGCAGATTGCGCGCAACAATTTTACGAAAGGAAATGCCGGTTATCTGCCTATACTGACCGGAAACACCAACTCAAGTGGAAGTCTACAGAGTTTCCGGCAGACATTCATCGACAACATCCGTCCCCCGCAGGAAGCGAGCGGAATATTTAACCGGACAAGCAATGTTGGCGTCAACCTGAACTACACCGTTTTTAATGGCTACGCCCGATCCGCATTTTATAATCAACTGGAGCAATTGGTGAAAATCGGTACGGTGAATACCCGCGCGAACGTGGAAGCTACCATTGCCAATATTGCCACTGGTTATTATGATGTTGTGCGGCAATTGCAGCGGCTGATTGCGTTCAGTCAGGCACTCGATATCTCCCGCGAACGGCTCGAACTGGCCCGCGCAAACTATGAGGTGGGCACCCGCTCGAAGGTCGATTTCCTGAGTGCTCAGGTTGATTATAACACCGACAGCGCGGCCTTGATTTCGCAGGAACAGTCATTGCGGAATGCCAAAATTCTGCTCAATACGTTGCTGGTTCGCGATCCGTTAACAGAATTCGCCGTGCGTGATACGATTATTGTGCGGCCAAATCTGCAATTGGCACCGCTGCAACAGTCTCTCAACACCAATAATCCTCTATTGGTGGGTGCCGTATTGAATCGGAGCATTGCGGACCTGAACGTGCGGCTGGCCAATGCACAACAACAGCCCCTGATTACTGCACAAACTGGCTATAATTATCAATTTATTGACAACCAGGGCGGGTTTGGTATTGCAAAGGGACGAACCGGGGCACTCACTTACAACGTAACAGCGTCGATTCCTATTTTCAACGGATATAACCTGAAACGCCAGATTCAGAATGCCCGTGTGAATACGCTCATTGCCCAGAGTCAGGAAAACGATCAGCGATTGCAATTGCAACTGGCCATGGCGCAGACGTTCCAGGCTTATGAAACCAGTTTGCGCCTGCTGAATCTGGAAGTACAGAACAATTTACTGGCGAATCAGAACGTCGATATTGCCTATGACCGGTATCGGATCGGTAACTCGACTTTCGTTGAATTTCGGGATGTGCAACGGAATGCCATCAACACGCAAACACGCCTGATTGAGGCCGAATTTAATGCCAAAGCCGCAGAAATCGAACTGTTACGCCTAAGCAGCACTATCACGCAGGAGCTTGGTCAGTAGATAGTTATCCGTAAACAGTTGTCAGTAGGCCGGGTTATATGGCCGGAAATTAATAACAGCTATTTAACGCACTACTGCCATGCCCTGGACAAAGAAAGATTACCCCGATTCATTGAAGAATTTCATGGCCCCGGTACGTAACAAAGCCATCGACATTGCCAATGCGCTGCTTGTCGATGGAAACGATGAGTCGAAAGCTATCGCTATTGCAACGGCTAAAGCCGAGGAATGGGCCTTGAAACGAAGTATCAAAGTGCGGAAGGATAATGCTCCGGAAAATAAAGATTAAGTAGGTAAAAAAGGGAAAGGAAGTAAAGGAAAGGCTTTCCACCCTTTAGTCCCTTTCTTCCCTCTACTTCCTTTCCTCATCTTTACTATGCCCGACCCTGTTCAGCCATTTGATTGGGAGCGTATTTTTATTGATCAATTTCCTTTGACATATCTTGCCGAGGTAGCGTTTCGAACGGTTTTCATGTTCGTCGTTCTGCTCACCGCTTTGGCCCTGTCTGGGAAACGTGAAGTCCGTCAACTGTCTGTTTATGAGCTGGTTCTGCTCATTGGGCTGGGTTCTGCAGCGGGTGATCCCATGTTTTATCACGACGTACCGCTTGCCTCCGCGGTGGTTGTGTTTACCGTAATGATGGGTTGTTATAAGCTCACTACCTACATCAGTGACCGGAATAAACCCATTCGGGATACGCTCGAAGGTGTTCCTGTTTACGTTATTGAAAACGGCTGTATCCTGACCAAGAATTTCGACCGGGAGGACTTAGGACTGGAGGAATTATTCGCTGATTTACGCGTAGCAGGTATTGAACAATTAGGACAGGTACGCACTGCCATTCTGGAGCCGAACGGCCAACTTAGTGTGTTACAGTTCAAAGCGCACGACGTTCGACCGGGCTTGCCTATTCTGCCCAATGAACTCAAACAGCATACCGAACACGTTGAACAGCCCGGCAATTATGCCTGTTGTACGTGCGGTAACGTACACACCTTTGAGACTCCGGCCAGTCAGGTAAACTGC
>JANPJE010000044.1:0-3857 GCA_031425355.1 Spirosoma sp.
TAAAAATACGTTGTCGGCGAATGGCTCGGTGTCGCGCGGGGTTTGCGAAGTGGCGGAGAACGGCAATCTGGTGACCGTAGTTGAGCGCACGAAAATTTATCAGGAATCGAACGGTTCGGCATCTCCGAAAATTGTTTTTGAGGAAGCCGACGTACTCACTCCGCTGTCTCCCGATACGCCCGTTTCGATGAACTTCTGGGGATTTAAGCCAAGTGTGTTTCCCTTGTTGCTTCATCAATTCGAGAGCTATGCCATTGCCAATATAGACTCGCCCAGAGCCGAATTTTACATTCCGACGGTGATGGCTAATCTGATTCAGACCGATACGGGCCATTGTAAGGTGTTCCGCAGCCAGTCGGCCTGGTTTGGCGTGACCTACCCCGACGATAAGCCGGTTGTGCAGGCATCGCTGAAACAATTGCACGATGAAGGTGTCTACCCGGCTAAATTGTGGTGATTTAATCCCGAATTTACGTAACGTAGCGTTCTTTCAGTGCCGCGCCTTTATGCGGTTCCGAAAGAACGTTTTACTTTTACCGTAATGAGCGAAATCAAAGACAAATCCCGCCAACTCCGTTTATACCGCAAAATTCATGGGTTTTTGGGGGGAACGCTATTCGTTTTTTTTATCGTGATTTCGGGAACCGGACTGCTGTTGGGCTGGAAAAAACAGTCGGGCGGGTTGTTGCTGGCGAAATCATATGCCGGTGTGTCAACCGACTCGAAAATGTGGCTGCCCATTGATTCGCTTCAGCAGATTGCCTTTCAAACGTTACGTGACTCGGTCGATGCCAACCTATCGAATACACTGGACCGCATTGATATTCGCCCCCAGAAAGGCATGGTCAAGTTCATCTTTGCCGATCATTACTGGGGAGTTCAGTTGGATTGCAGTACCGGCAAGGTGTTGCACATCGAGCGTCGGCGGTCCGATTTTATTGAGCATCTGCACGATGGCTCGTACGTCGATTCGCTCCTGCAAATCGGCGATCAACCCGTCAAACTGGTTTATACAAGCGTGATGGGCGTTGCGCTGCTGGTGTTTTCCATCACCGGCTTTTACCTGTATTACGGGCCCAAACGGATTCGTAAACAGAAACAGGCCCGGTCGGCAAAAGCGGTGGTTTAGTAGCCGGATTGCTCCGGATCAGACCAGTTAATTGGTTATCTTTTTTCGCAAAACATAATGCTATATGAGATTGTCTTAAAGAATAGTACTCAACTTCTTTAGCTTTCATAGCCCATGCAGGACCCACGACACGACGAAGAGAATCACATCAAAAATCTTTCCGGCACCGCAGCCCTCGAAAAACTCAAAGACCTCGCCGAAGGCATTTGTATGTTTACTACGTTTACGCAGGATCGCCCCATGCCCAGCCGCCCAATGGCCGTGCAGGGTGTCGATGAGGCTGGCGCACTTTATTTCTTCAGTGCAGCCTCCTCCGACAAAAACAAAGAACTGACTGCTGACGCCACCGTACAACTCTTTTTCTGTAAAGAAGGACCTTCTGAATACTTGAGTCTCTACGGCGACGCTACCGTCTCGCGCGACCGCGACAAGATTGAGGAGTACTGGAATCCGTTCGTGAAAACTTGGTTTCAGGGTGGTAAAGACGACCCGGACCTGACGGTTATTAAAGTACAACCCGAGACCATTCATTACTGGGACACGAAGAACAACCGGATGGTGGCTTACCTGAAAATGGCGGCTTCGCTGGTAACGGGCAAAACAATGGATGACGGCGTTGAGGGTGAACTGACGGTCTGATTTTCCGTTACGGTAGTACAGGCACACGCCACTATAGTCAAATTATTATGAAGAAAAGGCCGGTTTATAACCAGCCTATTCTTATTTCACCCCGAAGGCATTTTCTATTCCTGTTGCTTACTGGCTACAAACGGGGCTTGCCGGATATAACGCCGGTCGTCAAGCTGATGAATCAGAAAGTGAGCAAGGTCAGTTGCGGTAATCTGCTGTCCCGGAAGATGATTCACGTTGATGTCAACACCTCCTCGTGCTGATTCCTGAGTGATGTAAGGCACCCGCACGTAAGTCCAATCCAGATTACTTTCGCGAAGCAGCTTGAATTCGAGTTGCCGGTCATTCATGAACAACGGATAATGCTGCTGCATGTAATTCGCTGCTTCCTGAGTCTTCGGGTCTAATTGCTCGTAACCGGTTGAAAAAAGGCTTGTCACAACGATACACCGAGTGATACCGACCGCCTGCATACCCTCTATAAAATTTATGGTTGCTGTAGACATCATGGGCGTAGATTCTCCCTTTGTATGGCCAAGCGTACTTAATAAAGCATCACTTCCCTGAAGTAGTTTGCGGATGGAAACGGGATCACGAGCGTCCCCGTCAACAATTTCCAGCCGCTCATTTAGTACGTCGAAGTCTTTGGGATGGCGTAAAAGCAGCCGCACACGGTAACCCGCTGCGAGCGTTTCAGTAACCAACGGGCGTCCTGCTTTACCGGCACCGCCCAGAATCGCTATTGTTGACTTGTTATTGATTATCATGCTGCTAACCTGTTTTTGACTGTTAATCAGGGGTTGAAACCCAACAGTCAGGGATGAATTGCGCACAATAAAGAGAAGGCACAAATAAGCTGATTTGCGTATCTCTTTTTGTGGCAACAGAATAAGAAAGGGGAGTTGTAACTGACTGCCCGAATAGGCTGATTCAGTTGAGCCGTTCACTTTTTGGACGATAGCATCCTGACCTTTTTGAGAAAGGCGGGAACGGGCGGGGTATTATGTTAGCAGCGTTTAATGACGCAAAAATAGTGAAAGACTGTCGACTATTTTCTCGATGGCTCAACGCATAAGCACCATTACGTGTCTTATGATTTTTCTCAGCATAAACTCAGTTGTCAACCAACTAAAACCTGGCTCTCAGAGCGAGAATAAAATTTCGGCCCGGTGCTGCAATCCCGGAACTGTATGGACGGTAGCGTTGGTCGGTGAGATTTTCTACGCCAGCATTTATGGACAAATAGTTGGTTAAGCGATACTGCGCTTTGGCATTAAGCGTGTACCAGCCGGGCGAGTACGGCTTGCCATCGGCATCGACGGCATAGAGGTAATCTTTGCCCTGTTCCTCCTGCGCAAGTTTGCTGTTCGCTACGTTGTCGTTGTAAACGCCGTAGATTTCTGCTTTCAACTTTTTGGTCGTATAACTGAGCCGCGTAATGCCAAACCACGGAGCCGCGTGCCGCAGCGGGCTGGTCGTGCCATCGTCCAGTTCCTCATCGCCCTGCTGGTAGGTGAACTGCGAGGATAGCCGAAAACCGGCAGGCAGCGTAAGGTCGATTCCTGCCTGTAGCCCGTAAACCCGGGCATTCGCGGCATTCTGGATGGCCTGCACCTGACTCAATTCGCCATTATACACGATGCTGTCGCGACCGTTCAGCGTGAAATTGCGTCGTACCAACGCGTTGTCCAACAGGGTATAATACCCCGTTACGTCTATTTTCAGCGCGTTGCCAATCACTCTGGCGATCCCTACTTCGGCGTTGTAGGCATATTCGGCGTTCAGCGTTGGGTTCGGAATCACGACCGAACCGGGCGATGAATCGAAAACTTTGCCCACATCATCAACATTGGGCGACCGGAAACCCGTTGACAGATTGGCACTCAACGCCCAGGATTCGGTTGGGTTATACACCACCCCTAAACTTCCGGTCAATGCGCCTTTGTTGATGTTGGCCGTTGTGAACGGGAACGGGTAAAACGTTGTCTCGAACTGCGAATTCAGCAGAAACTGATTATAGCGGGCACCCGCCTGAACCGTTACGCGGTCGCTGGCTTTCAGTTGATACGTCAGGTAAGCCGCGTATGATGCCCAGTTC
>JANPJE010000045.1:0-6322 GCA_031425355.1 Spirosoma sp.
GAAGAACGTATCCATCGGCTATAATATCCCGAAATCATTCGTCAATAAGTACAAAATCACGAATACGCGTATTTATGCCTCTGCAACCAACCTCTGGACACTGACCCGCTACTCCGGTGCCGATCCTGAAGTAAGCACACTCGACGGTTCGACAACGGCGCAGGGGATTGACTTTTTCACGTTTCCTCAGGTGAAAACTATTATTGTTGGGGTATCACTAAGTTTTTAATTCAGTAAAAGCCTGAAAGACAGCTCATTCAATATGACCCGTTTCTTACGATATAGTATAGGAATTTTACTCATTAGCTTGGCATCCTGCGAGCAGATACTGGAACCAAAACCCGTTACGCTGCTCGTCGATGATCTGGTGCTCAACGAACCCAACGACGTGGAGCCGGTTCGCATTGGCCTGTACAGTGCCTTTCGGGGTATGGCTTCGCCAAACATTATTGCGGGGGATTTTACGTCCGATTATATTCAGGCCAATGGTACGTTCACCGATAATATTGAACTGGGAACCAAGCGAATAACGGCTACTAATGGCGCTGTTAATGCGCTTTGGGGCAATATATATCGAACCGTTTATGTGGCTAATTTTATCATCGAACGCTTACCGCTGCTGAGTAGTGTACCCGAAGCGACCCGGAAGCAGGTGCTGGCCGAAGCCCGGTTCCTGCGCGGCTGGGCCAACTTTATCGGTGCCTATACGTACGGCGACATTCCGAAAGTGACAACCATCGACCAGCCAACCAACCGGGCCATTCCCCGGAGTCCCAAAGCCGATATTCTGGCATCGGTGCTGGCTGATTATGAGGCTGCTCTGGTTGACCTGCCCACTGTTACGTCAGCATCGACAGACATAAGGAACAACGCTACGTATTTGA
Organism: Spirosoma sp.; assembly: GCA_031425355.1. GTDB lineage: Bacteria > Bacteroidota > Bacteroidia > Cytophagales > Spirosomataceae > Spirosoma. The sequence goes on from JANPJE010000045.1 coordinate 885, forward strand.
ATAAAGTAAATGGACGGGCCGCGCTGGCGCGATATTATTTATACCAGAAAAATTGGGCGCGGGCTGAAGAACTGGCTACGCAGGTCATCAACACAGGTGTGTACGCGCTGGAAACTAACTTCTCCGATGTTGTTACCAAAGATTTTACCCGAGAATCGGTTCTTGAGGTTGGCTATAATCTTTCTGATGATCCGGGCACGGACGCGTACAGTCTGAATAATCTGCTGGTCGGTCGGCGGGAGGTTATTCCATCGAATCAGTTGGTGCTTGCTCTCAACTCTGCCGAGGCCGGTACACGCCGGGAAACTATTGCGTTTAATGCCCAGCAGCAACGCGGTAATGACAACGGCTGGTCGGTGCGGAAGTACGGTACAGCGTCGGAAGATAACAATAACATTGTGTATATGCGGCTGGCCGAATTATATTTGATTCGGGCTGAGGCACGGGCGCAGCAGGGAAAACTGTCGGGTGCTGCCGGAGCCATTGCCGATGTTAACGTATTACGTACACGAGCCAAAGCACCTGCCGCAGCCGTAGCCGCCCAGGCCGATGTATTACTTACGATTGAGCGGGAGCGGGTGTTCGAACTGGCTTTTGAAGGTCAACGCTGGTACGACCTCGTTCGGACGGGACGAGCGCAGGCCGTTATGTCGGCGTTTTCGCCTAACTGGAACAGTCGGTATGAACTCTGGCCCATTCCCCAGCGGGAGATTCAGCAGAACGCAACTCTGCAACAAAATCCCGGTTATTAATACGTATAAATCTGACAGATGAGAAGTTATAAAGTAGTATCTACGCTGTTTGTGATGGCAGCAATCGGATTAGGAATTGTCGCGTGTGAGAAACAGGACCTGGACCGGACGTTTGAGGGGCCGTATTTTGTTCGCTTTACCGATACAACCCTCACCTACAAAGAGAGTTACACCAAGCCGGTAATTATTCGGGTGCATAACGTTGGGCCGCAGTTAGACCAGCCCATCACGGTCACCTATACCGTTAGCGGAGCGGCTCGCGAAGGGAGAGATTATACAATTGAAGGAACGAAAGGGACGGTTATCATTCCGGCAAAAAAGAGTTTTGGCGAGATCACGCTGAAACTCATCAACAACGCCAATAACATTCTGGAATCACAGATGCTTACGTTTACACTAACCGGTGTTCAGCCCAGTACGTTACAGGTTGGGTTCGGTAACGAAGGCATCGTTGGGAAGCAAACGAAGTTCATCATTCAGGACGATTGCCTGTTTGGTGGGCTGTATGCTGGCAGTGCCCGGTTTGGTTCGCAAACCCTCACCATATCGGATGCCGAGATTACCAGCACCGATTGCAAGCAGTATAATCTGAGCAACTGGAACATCGGCATTTTTAATTTCGACGCCATAAAAGCACCCCTGACGTTTGTCGATAATGGCGATAATTCGATCACGATTCCGCCACAGAGCAACGTCAACCTCGGCTCGACCGACGTAGTGAGCGGGACGGGTGCCTGGAACCCCCGCGACCGAAAAATAACGCTGAATCTTCAGTTGAAACTGGCTATCAGTGCGACGAAAGACACAACCCTTGCGTTTACGCAGACCTACACGCCCCAATAAGACGACGTAGATAACTTATTGACAATCAGTTTAGAAGATTTCATTATGAAACCATTCATACGTTTACTGCTGATTCCGGGTGTCGTGAGCTGGCTGCTGAGCGGCTGTTCTGAAAAAATTGAACCGAAGCCGCCAACCTATTCCCAACTGTTAACGGGAACAGAGAAGAAAAGCTGGAAAATGGTTTCGTTTCAGCAGATTGATGATGGGAATGCTTCGCAGGTAATTCCGGTCAATCAACTCAACATAGCACCGTGCATTAGTGATGATCTGCTTACATTTTATGCCAACGCCGAACGAAAGTTTGAAGCCAGCGAGGGAGCGACTAAATGCAACCCCGCCGACGAAGACATCTACGTGACCGACACCTGGACACTTGTAAATGCCAATGCTACAGCCGAGTTTTATTTGCCCGCGTTAAATGGGAAATTCCCCTGGAAAATTAAAAATCTGACGGATCGAACCCTGACCATCGAATATTATTTCGAGGATATCAATGCCAGCTACCGGTTCACGTTCAACTCCGTTACTACCAAATAGGCGTATGTTTCGATTAGTACTTAGCCTGTGTTTACTCCTTTTTTTGAGCCGGTCCTTATACGCTCAAACGTCTCCGCGCAAGGCTGAGCAATGCGCTACCATGGAGATGGATAGTCTTTTGCGTGCCCGGCATCCCGAACTGGGAACGCTGAATGATTTCGAGCGCGAGTTGCAGCAAAAAATGCTCGATATTAAAAAACGAATGCAGTCCGGTCGATTGGCGGCCACAGTCATCACGATTCCCATTATCGTTCATGTCGTTCACAACGGAGAAGCAGTCGGTTTGGGACGGAATATCAGCCAGGCGCAGGTACAGGCGCAGTTAGCAACGCTCAACGAAGATTTTCGCCGGCAACCCGGAACGCGTGGTTTTAACACCAATCCGGTCGGAACGGATATTGAAATTGAATTTTGTCTGGCGGCTCTTAATCGAACCGGACAAATCATGGCCGAGCCGGGCATCGACCGCATTAACGGCAACCGGGCCACCTGGAACCGCAACGACATTGAAGGCGTACTGAAGCCCAGCACAAGCTGGGACCCGGATAAATACTACAACATCTGGATCATGGACCTGAGCGAGCCGTTTCCGGGGGGCGGGCAGTTGCTTGGCTATGCTCAATTTCCGAGCCAGTCGAACCTGCCGGGCATACCGTCTACGGGTCCGGCCAGTACCGATGGCGTGGTTGTGGATTATCGTTCATTCGGGAATGCCGAAAAAGGAAACTTCCCCACCATGCGGGCATCGTATAATTTAGGGCGCACCTTAACGCACGAAACCGGCCACTGGCTCGGTCTGCGCCACATCTGGGGGGATACCAGTTGTGGCGATGATTTCTGTGCCGATACGCCCCCGCAGGCGTCAGAGAGCCGGGGTTGCCAGCCGGGGCGGGTTAGTTGCGGAGGAACGAATCAGGTTCAAAACTACATGGACTACTCCGACGATATTTGTATGAATATCTTCACCCTCGACCAGAAAGCCCGTATCCGGGCGGTTATGGATGTTAGTCCCCGCCGGAGCAGCCTGCTGACGTCGAATGTGTGTGGTACACAGGTCGTAACGCGCCCACAACCCAACTTTCGTTCCGAAACCCGGCGCGTTTTGCTGGGCGGTCAGATTCGGTTCAGTGACCTGTCGGGCGGTTTCCCCACCCGCTGGGAGTGGACTTTTGAAGGCGGCACACCGGCTACCTCGACCGAGCAGAATCCGGTCGTTACATATAACCAGCCGGGTAGATTTAAAGTAACCTTAGTAACGGCTAACAGCGTGGGCCAGTCGGAACCGCTGGTACGGGTCGATTATGTCGAAGTACTGAACATGGGACTTTGTGCTGAACTGACGAATTTCAACGGTACGCCTACCGTACTGCTGGAGCCAAACGGAAGGGGATACGTAGCGGGACAAAATAGCAAGCGGACACAGGCCGTTTCGGAGTTTTTCGATAACTCATTGGGATACGCTAATCTGGCTGGTGCTGCCCTCCGCTTCGGGGTTGCTAAAGCCGCAAGAGGGGCCGCTACCGAATCGGTGGTGACCATAACCGTCTGGAATGGCCGGGGTTTCCAGAATGGTCCGGGAGCCGTTCTGGGTCAGAAAGACGTACCACTTCGGGTTATTTTGGATGATGTAGCCAACAACCGCCCCACCACCGTCACTTTTGAACGGAACGTACCGCTTTCCGGATTACCCTATCACATCGGCCTGACCTTGCCCTATGCATCGGGAGATACCGTCGCGCTGATAACCACCAAAAACGGCGAATCGACGTTTGCCACCGCCTGGCGGCAGAATCAAAAAGGTGACTGGCTGCGGTACGCCGATAGTCTGGGGCTGAACGTAGCGCACAACGTAACGGCTCGTATCGGTATGAAATCATCCGTTCAGGTGGCTGCCTCGTCGCTGTTTATCAACCCCGGCGAAACCGTTACCCTGAATGCGCGCGGGGCCAGCGTTTTCAACTGGACCGGTCCCGGCCTGAGTGCTACACTCGGCCCACAAGTGACCGCCCAGCCTACGCAAACCACGTCATACACGGTTACAGGTTCGGGACTGGATTTATGTACGGCGCAGGCCGTTGTGCAGGTCTATGTACGAGCGGGCACCATAACCTCCGCTATCCCTCTCGCCGAACAGGCCTTGAACGTAACGCCCAATCCCAGCGATGGACAAATGATGGTGCTGTTCAGTGGGCCGCAACGGGGTGCCTTAACGCTGGGTGTCCGTACGGTAAATGGAGCCGAAATTATCCAGCAAAAGCACCAGAAAACAACCGATACGTTCCAGCAACCCCTCGACCTGAAAAATGCACCGGGTGGCGTTTATTTTGTGGAAGTTCGCATGGGCGAGCAGGTGTTCAGGAAACGGGTGTTGAAGCAGTAAATCCAACAATATGGTTCACCGCTTCAACACCCGTTTTATTACGTCAAAGCAAAGTCAATTTGCTTACCTCAATCTGTATCTTCGTGAATTCGACCATCTTTCACGGCAAAGCGTTCTTCCTCCGTTGCATTCAGGTTATAGCCTATTGAAGTTCTTACACTATTATACTGGCTCCAGGAGTCCCCTCGGTCACTGCTTGCTTTCGAAAGAGCGAGGATGGTGCTTTTATTAAGATGGCATGCATACACCGGAGGGCTGGGTTGGTAGGGTTCATATTTACCTAACCTTGTTACGTTTAATAGCAATAAGGTTTTTCCATAGTGTTTTTCCAAGGCAGTTTTTATAGAGTCAAACTGACTGCCCTCGTTCTTTAGAAATATGCCTATACTATAAGGCTGATTTCCGAGATCGCGATTCCCATTAGTTCCGTGAGTATTAAACCACCACTCCGCTCTGATTGAGTGGCTGGTGTCAACAAATTTGGTAGAAAAAGATTTATATCCATTAGGGTAAAATCTCTGTAATTCGGCCACTGTTATGGGAAACTGAACCGTGTAACCGGCCAGTTCTGTATGAATGGGGTTAGGTTTACAACTCCATAGCAACACATATACTCCTCCACTCAAGAGTGCTACTCTTATTTTCATTGATTAGTAGTAGTTAAATGTGTAGAACTCCGGCCATTTTTCATATAGCGCATTTTGCCGTCTCTCACATCAAAAAAGTCGCGTCATCAAATTGCTGGTCAGCGCTAATACGTACCTGCATCATAAAAAACGCGAACTACATAAGGTAGTTCGCGTTTTTTATGATGCAGGTACGTATCAATACCCCGGATTTTGTGTCAACTATTGTTTGTGTCGATTTCGCGTTGTGGGATGGGCAGAACGAGGTTATTAGAGTTGTATGGCGTTGTGCCAATT
>JANPJE010000046.1:0-6021 GCA_031425355.1 Spirosoma sp.
ACACTTTGGGGTGTCAGACCGGCTTTGCCTGTCAGCAATAATTCCATCCACTTCGTCACATCAGCGGGCGTCGAAACGATATCCCCCTCCGTTACGTGGATCGACATATTGTCTTCCGACGTATTGATGGGATTCTGGCCAGGCAGGTGCAGGAAGGATTCCACAAACGGATCTCTCATCCGATTATCGGTCCCTTGCCACACATTATACGTATTGGTTAATTGTAAAGGCTCCAGAAACCGGGTTCGAATGAAATCACTGTACGACATGCCTGAGGCCTTTTCAATAATTTTGCCCAGCAAAGTATAGCCCGTGTTGGAATACCCGAAGGTCTGGCCCGGTGCGAAGCTGGATAGGTTGTTCTGCGCCACAATCCCGACCAGTTCATCGAACGTGAAGGTATGGGTATCCTGCCTGAGGTCCTCCCGAATATAATCCCCGTATCGTTTGCCGGCGTAGGGTTGATTGATCGTAGCGGGAATATCCTGATTGGTCACATCGAACACGCCCGCCCGGTGCTGAAGCAACTGTTTAATGGTAATCTGGTTCTTATTGGGAATCGCGTAGGCTGACGTAGCGGGCAGGTAAGCCGGAATAAAATCGGTGATGGCTAACTTACCTTCCTGCTGAAGGAGCATGATGGCGGCCGCCGTAACCGTTTTGGTGATGCTGGCGATTCTGAAATGCGACCCCGCCTGCACACCCGGCTCGATGTTCGTGGAAACCAGAGTCGATCCTAACGGCGTATTAACTTGCAGAAAAACGCCCCCGTTGTTTTTCCCGATTCCCCACTGCTGATTGAAGCGCTGATAGAGGCTGTCGGTCAGTTGCTGAAGCCGGGTCTGGGTGTTAGGCGGGGGGGTTAGATGATCCTGAAGACAGGACTGGAGTATTGCGCTGGTCAGCAAAAAGAGGACGACCAGCGCAACCATTGGCGGGAGTTTCACGGCAGTTGACTGAGTTGAAAAGACAAAAGATCGTTTTTGGGTGAGCGGGACGACGGCGGGTACGGGTTTGGCATGCCCGAATTATTTCTATCCAAAAGTAAGCTGTAGTCCTGCCAAAAACGACAAGGAATGGACAAAATTCGGTAAGAATTGGTCCGTCCCTTGTCGATTAACGGGGCTACCCCACAGTCCTTGCTTCCGCGTCGCCCAATGCCAAACCGAAGAGCTGTGACGTTTTCTACTTTCCTCACAGCTCTTCAATACTCTTATTAGATTTATTTGAAGATGCCGCCTGTGAACGTATAGTCAGAGCAATCAAAATCATCAATCGACGGATCCGTTGACACATCACAGTAAGGACTGAAATCTTGTTTTTCTGCGTGAAACTGTTTGAAAACGTAGTCACGCTCGAACAAAGCATCTGGGTGGATGATATTGCCTCTCATATCATCTTTAAAGAGTTCCGCTGCAGCGCCCTCATCAAGTCTTTTGCCATCAAAATAGAACTGATATTCCCTGAGATCAGTAGTACCTAAAGAATAATTAAAGCGCCCTCTGAAGTAAGCCGTACTGAGGCTGGTCAGGAGCAGTAGGCTTACACGCAATAGCTGTTGCCAAAACCGTACTGGACGGACACTCATTTCCTCTGAATCGATGTGGCTGTATTAGTCTTTTTGTGGGAACCCAACCGAAATTAGCCCCAAGTAACTAAGTAAATATACAGATAAAGTGAAGTGTATGTTACGGATTAAGTTGGATAGATCGTAAAAACATACGCTGTTAAACGTAAGCAATCTTACAAGGACAGTACCGCTCATTTTCCTTCAGGCAAGAGATAGTTCGAAACACCTTCCTATAGCTTCTGATGTAGGATGAGTCGTTTTTCTTAGAGTTATTCTTTGCTTAGTCACTAAATGAAACGCCCGTTGTCATAAGTATCGGGCGGTGCCCGCACAATCATTTGAGTTTAGGCGAAAAAATATCCCCGGACATATCAATGTTTGTATTTTTAGATACTGGCATCAAAACGATTTATTAGCCCAGATGTAGCCTATGATGAATGAGAGAATGAAGCCAAGCGGGCCAATTACGAAAATGCTGGTCATACTGGCTTCCATACTTCTGTCATGACCATTTCCCGAAAATTTAGCGATCAGGAAATAACTCAAAGCGGCTGAAAGTACGTAGCCGACGATACCGGCGAGTAAGGCAATAAAGAAGTATTTCATGGGCTACTTTTTGTTTATCGGGCTGGCTATTACCTAGCTATGCTTATCTCCGGTAACGAATGTTTAGCCACTTCGCGAATCAAAATGGGCCGGTTCACTTTCAATTGCGTCAGGAACGGGTTGCGCTCGCTTCCATATTTTCGCTCACTAACGCCGAACAGCAGAATACCGCGCTGTCCTGATTTTACGTTGACTGGTTTATATCGAAGTACATTCCGCTCAACTACGCTATTCCGGTCATCGGCGGCAGTTTGACTAATCAGGCAGTCAATTATCACTTCGCCCGTTGCCTTGTTGCCGATCACCTCATAATTAACACCAGGATTCGCCTTTTTTAACTCCTCCAACTGCCGGACTTTTGTTACTATTGCCTGATCTACCGTCAGGTCTGTAATAACAAAATCGACCATAATCAATGATTTATAATTCGGGAAATTATCGCCCGCGGCCAAGTATTCGTGCTTATAAAGCGACGCATCCGGGTGGGCTGACCACGTTAGGTGATAGGCGCGTTTCTGACTGAAAATCGGGCCTTGAATGGCCAGAAAATTGACAGCCACTTTTTTCGACTGCCCATTGCTTTGAAAAGGCAAAACCAATAGCAGACCAGTTAAACTGATGAGTAATAGATTGTTTATCATGGTTATCGGGGGAATGGGTTTCCAGTGTGTTTAGCGGTAAACGAGGCCTTATCGGCTGCTGTAATAAGTTTCTAACGAAAATAAATATGTGTGCTGTCGGAGTTTCCTGAGGCACTGGCTGACGCTGTAAAGTCGATGACGATGGCTGATAAATCTTCGTTAACTAACCGGATTCCTGCCTGAATAAATGGTTATAAAATTGTCATCTGTCAGAAAATAACCGTCGCCCTTCACCTGATCATTCAGCCCCTGTTCGCCAATGAATTGCAGAATCCGCGCTCGTTGTGACAAGGCCGTTTGTGTCTGCACTTCCCAATGCCGGGGCGCCGGGACAGCGATGATCGCTATTGCGTTGCTACCCGCCATTTCATACCACGTATCAAAACTGGCTTCGGCACTTGCGTAATGAATCGTACCGCCCCGCCCCTCGCTGGTGTACCGCAACTGAGGGTTGGTGACCGTGTTCGGATAAGGACCTTCGTTTTCAGGGATTGCCATGATTGTCGATGCGTGTGTGGATTACGTTTACAGCAGGTTCCTCAAAAAACTGCCTATTCTGAACAGTCCGATCAAAACCACGCCCCACAGCATACCGTTGAGAAAAATAACAGCGATCATACCGGGTAACGAGAGGACGCCGATTTTTTCATTGTCGACCGGAAAGAACATCATGAATTCAAGATGCTTCTGCCAGGGCTTCGGCGTTCCCATAATCGTCATGAACGGAAAGGCAGCCACCATTACCAAAAGGTAGAAAAGACCAGCCCCGGCTAATTGAAGAATAAATCGAATGATCATACTGCAAAGGGAATAAACTGTGCCTGAACCCAGCCCTGCGTTGTCGAAACCGAAACGTTTAGTTTGTGGCAATGTGCCGGACCAGCAGCAGCAGTAAAACTACCAGGATCAGGACCGTAATTTTTGTCCAGGAATAAGCCAGCAGATTCAGGCCGCTCAGCACGATCAACAAGAAAACGGCCAATCCTTTAATGGCTATTTCCTGTTCTCCCCCTCCGGCATCGTTGTAGGGATTTGCTTTTTGCAAAAGTGCCCAGAAAACAAACCCGCCATAAATACAGAGTAGTACCCAGTTGATGCCGCTAATAATTTTGAGGATAGACATAACGTTTTTGACTAAAACAGATGTTTCTGACTGGGGTGGTTATAAGAAGATCGTGGACAATCCGTACGTATAGGGCTTGATTCCGGTTAACGTGCCACCCCGCTGATTGTACTCTTTTCGCTCCGTTACATAGCCATCCGGGTTCAGCCTATAGGTGAACGAAGCCCCATTCGTGTAGCGGATGCCGGTCAGTTTCATCTGTGTTACGCTCGTTACCAAATGCTTGCTCGGCTTGCCGAATATCGGCAGGTAATGGTCGGGAACCGGCTGGCCTTTTATCGACTGGCTCGGAACGGGCAGGTTCATCCAACTGGCGTTGAGCGGGTATTTGTCGACAGCAATAGCCCCACGGGACAACTGGCCGTAGCTGAGTATGAGTTCATGGATGAGTACGCCGTCCTGGCTACCGACCCGGTCGTACGTAACGGTTTTTATCAGATCATCATCCGCATTATAGATATACTCGGTCCGGTCAGAACTGTGTAAAAATAAATTCTGGCAGATTTTCAACTGACCTTTAGCGGTATACTGATACAGCCAGCGCGTATTGAGCTGAACGTGTGTGTTGTTCGGATCGTCTAAAATAGTGTAGTCCACCTGCTCGGATTGATGACAGAGGCCGGTTAGCTCGTCTATAAAATACATATCGAACAAAATCATTTTTGTCCCTTTGTACGTAGACACATCAATTCTGTGGGCAACATCGTCGTACGTGTACTCCCGGCGATAACCCGGATTGCTCCGTCCGTCAGGATCATCCATCACCCGCTTCACCCGCCCGTCGGGGTAGTAGGTTAGCGTGGCCTGACCGTGTCTGGTAAGCACATAGCCTTTCTGGAGGATGGGTAAGTCAGCGGCATTTGTGGTTTCCGAGGCCACAGCCGCTGGCTTATCGGGAGAGACTACGCTGTTCTCCTGACAGGAGATGGCGCCGAGCGAAAGGAGTAAGCCAACGCCTGCCGTGATTTTATGAATGGATAGATTCATGTGTGTAGTGTGGAGAAATTTTGGTGAATGTGATGAGGCTGCTGAAGAAATTGGCAACCCCTGTTAATTAGTATATCGCAAAAGTGGCAGGCTTAAACCGACCCGTCAAAAGTTTAACCTTGAGTGGTATCAATTCACGTATTGAATCGTATGCTATTGAGAATGAGTCGTTTTGTGTCGAGAACGACGGACGGGTTCTGAAAACGCTGGAGAAGGTAAACCACAATCTGAAAGGCGCAGCTCAACGTTACTCCTGGCTCATGTTCAGGATTTCGTTGATCATCCAGTGGTTGGCATGCCGGACCAGACGAAATTCATACGCATCAAAAAGCGTCAGCTCAACCGTTGCCCTGTTCTTTATAATGACCACGTTGTCAATCTTCAGCGACGTAAGCGACGCCAACTGCTTGTCCACATCCTGAGTAAGCATCACCAGGTCGTACTCAAAGCCAGTAGGCGGACCTTCGTATTGCGGACTTAACCGAAAGCCTTCGTTACGCTCCTTAAAAAATACCCGCCATTGGTTGAGATACGTAGTGGTCAGGAGGTGGCTGCTCTGGAGATTCGCTAAATAACGCTCTCCATTTTTCAGATTCACCGAGTAGGGTTTCCCGACCCGTTGATTGACAAGCGGAGCACGGTTGACGGCCTTCATGTGCATCCTGTACCAATTCAGAAACGTAGTAACCGTTCGGCGGGCCTGTATAGAATCCACAGTAGTCAATTGAGAGCCAACCAACTGATAATAAGCCGTGCATGTACCTTTCGGGTGCGTGTGCAAACCAGCCGGAAACAGCATAGTCCAGGTCGTTAAAATGGATAGAAATGTCATCTGTTCTCTGGTTCTATACCGTGAAGGGTAGTTCGTATTCTTTGCTGATTACTGTAGAACTGCGCCTTTTGACGACTACTTTTGCTTTCAGGGGCGAGCCGGTTATCAGGTAGTTCTTAACAAACTGATCCTCATAGACCGTCCACGAATTGTCGGTCAGCAGGTAGTCCGTTACGTTCGTTTTGCTGGCTTGATACGCCCAACGTTCAACCGCGTTTGGCTCGTAGTTGATGGTGTGCCCCATATAAAGCACCTGAAGTCC
>JANPJE010000047.1:0-2395 GCA_031425355.1 Spirosoma sp.
TTCCAAGCCCGGACTTGTAGCCGCTCCCCCAATCAAAATAGCCTTCATGTTGTTCAGAATGGGTAGTTTGTCGGGCGAAGTCTCTAAAATTGTCTGGAGTTGAAGCGGAACGAAGGCCGTAAACGAGAAGCGGTCAGTGTCTGGATTGAACTCGGCCAGCGGATTCCCTGCTGGCTCGATAATGGTCATCGGCAAACCTAATTCCAGTCCGCGAACCAGCATCATAATTCCCGCTACGTAGCGAATATTGAGGCAAACGAGGGCGGCATCACCCGCTCGCAAGCCGAGCGTTTGACCCGTTAGGTGAGCACTCGCCCGCATCTGTGTCCGGGTAAGCGTGATGGGTTTGGGTGTTCCCGTTGAGCCGGACGTATGTAAAACAAACGCATCCTGCCCGCTCAGCCACGCCCGGCAAAACGCCAGAGCCTCTGTTTCGTAGGCCGTTCGGGGCATCGGCCAGGATTCGGAATGGACAGGATCAAGGATCATACACTACGAACCCGAATTGTACCCGTCGTGCGATTTGTTTCAACGGCAAACCGGGTTAGTGGGAGCGTGGCCGGGCCGACAATCGCTTTGCCCAACGTATCGAAACGCGATAAATGAAGGGGACAATAGAACTGATTTTCAGTGGATTTGTACGTTAATATCGTTCCCTGATGGGTACAGTTTGCCGACACAGCCACAAACTCGCCGTCTTTGGTTTGGGCAATAATGACCTTGTTCACGATCACGTAACCACCCTTAACAAGCAGATTCTCATGGACTTTATCAGCCAGTCGAAGCGTGAAATCGACTTTCTGGCTGGGGTTGGGCGTTGGGTCTTTCTCCGCCTGACCGGCGCAGCCCGCCACACAGCGCGTCAGCAGAATAGCCCCGATGCCGGTGCCGACAAGCTGTAAAAATTCCTGCCGGTGCATTGTTGTCGTGGAGTTGAGTGGAAAGGTGGTTTCCATAGCGGTTTTCGCGTACTTTTGTGGCATTAAGCCGATTTCATGGCGTAAATATGCGTTATTTTTTGTCATTCAATGGCAGCGAACAACAGGGTAACATCGGGCGAGGCTGGTTTGGCCGGCGGTAAAGATGTCCTCTTTCTTAGTATAATCTTCCTTAAAGATGACATCTTTATTCCCGACAAAACCCGCTTTTTAATCTTTCCAACAAAGACGTTCGTCGGGCTGTTACCGTGATAACAATTATGGAAGAAGCGAAGGTATTTATCAATCCAATCTCGCCCGATAAGGTGGCCGAAGCGCCCGGTCTGCTGGCCTACGCACACACAGCGGGCGGGGCCGTTATCCGCCCTGAAGACAAAGGCAAGATTACAGGACGGGCCGTTGCGGCCATGCGCGAGCAAACGGACATGCAACTGAGTCAGTTGTATAAACAAATGCAGTTGCTTGCCGAGCAGGCAACCGCCATCCGAAACCGTGTCGAAGTATCGGAGCGGATTTATTCGGCCCACATGAGTTTTGAGCCGGTGGTAGGCCATACGTACTATTTCTACCAGCGCAAAGGCCCCAACAGCACCGACGTACTGTCGATGGTTGGCCCAACCGAGTGGGGCCGCAAATTCCCTTTTGAACGCTGCCTCGCCACCGTCCGCATGATGGCCGACCATACGTGGGATGTGCAGTACCATGAAGTCTCTTTTGAGGAGTGAAAGAGCGAAAGAGCGAAAGAGCGAATTGAGAGAGCCGCTTTTTCACTCTTTCACTCTTTCGCTCTTTCGCTCTTTATCTATGACAAGCAACTACCCCTGGGAATCCATTAAAGAATACGAAGAGATTCTGTATAGCTACTACGACGGAATCGCCAAAATAAGTATCAACCGGCCCCACAAACGCAATGCGTTCACGCCCCTGACGGTCAGGGAGATGTCGGAAGCGATGGAGCTGGCCCGGCAGGACGAGCGCGTTGGCGTCATTATCCTCACCGGCGAAGGGGGCGAAGCGTTCTGCTCGGGTGGCGACCAATCCGTTCGCGGACACGGCGGCTACGTGGGTGAAGACAAAGTGCCCCGCCTGAACGTACTGGATTTACAGATGCAGATCCGGCGCATCCCGAAACCCGTTATTGCGATGGTGGCAGGCTATGCCATTGGGGGCGGTCACGTGTTGCACGTCGTTTGCGACCTGAGTATTGCCGCCGACAACGCCCGTTTTGGACAGACCGGCCCTAAAGTCGGCTCGTTCGATGGGGGGTTTGGCGCGTCGTATCTGGCGCGTGTGGTGGGCCAGAAAAAAGCCCGTGAAATCTGGCTCCTCTGCGATCAGTATGACGCGCAGGAAGCGTTGGACATGGGTTTGGTGAACAAAGTCGTGCCACTCGACCAGTTAGAAGAAACGACCATTGCGTGGTGCCGAAAAATCCTCGACAAAAGTCCGCTTGCCCT
>JANPJE010000048.1:0-4240 GCA_031425355.1 Spirosoma sp.
TGGTTGAATTGGTGGCCGATAATGCCTTTGAACGTCCAGTCGTCCGAAATCCGGCGGGTAACGCTGCCAATCAGGTCGGTCTGGAGTTCGCGCTCGTAGATTTCGTTGGTATCGAATTGTCCGTTCAGGCGTCCGCGTGTGCCCCGGCGCGTAACCGACCGGCGATTTTCAGAAAAGAAATCCGTACCCACGCGCCCCGTCAGGTTGAACCAGGGTAATACGTCGTAACTCAGGCTGGTGCCGCCATAAAGCCGGTCTACCGAGTTGGAGAATCGGTTGAACGTAGTTACAAAATACGGGTTATTTTGGATACCGTCGAGGTCGATGGCCCGCGCCAGATCGCCCGTCCAACCTGCGGGTACGGCCTGTGTTGCGGGCGCGAACAGGTTGTCACGCAGTTCATTAATGTCAACCGTAATGGGTGTTCCGGCCAGAATTGTCGAGATGATATTGGTCGTGTTGGAACCCTGCTGTGGCCGTCCGTCGCTGGTGGTGCGCACGTAGTTGAGCCAAACCCGCGACGTAAGCTTATCGGTAATTTTTCGTCCGGCGTTGATAGCGAACGTGTTACGTCCCAACTCCGACCCCGGCACGGTGCCCGTTTGTTGCAGGTTGGTGAAGCCGATCCGGTAGTCGCCCTGCTCGTTGGCCCCATCAATGGACAGGCTGTTGATAAGCGTACGGCCCGTTACGAAAAAATTGCGCCAGTTTTGCGGAGACACAGTCAGCTTCTGTACGGTTTCGCCTTTGTAGTCGAGCACGGGTCCGGTGATGCTTGAAACCGCCGGCCCCCAGCCGTTGCCCAAACGCGGGTTGTACACGCCCTGATTTCCCTGTGCATATTCGGTTTGCAGGTCGGGAACGCGCAGTACGTTGTCGGTCCGATACGACGAGTTGACCGTTATGTTCATCTTTTTCGCGCCCACTTTACCACGTTTTGTCGTAATCACGATCACACCGTTGCGGGCGCGGGAGCCGTAGAGAGCCGACGCTGCGGCTCCTTTCAATACGTTCATCGACTCAATATCGTCGGGGTTGAGATCGCTGGCACGGTTGCCCACGTCCACGCCCCCCGTCACGATGTCGGTTTCGGACCCGCTGAAGGAGGAGTTGGAAATGGGTACACCATCGACTACGAACAGCGGTTCACTGGCACTCGACAAGGAGTTCGCCCCGCGAATCATGACCCGCGTTGAGCCGCCCACCGACCCTGACTGCTGCGAGATGCGCACACCCGCCACGCGCCCGGCCAAGGAATTAAGTACGTTCGGGTCGCGGGCTTTCACTAATTCGGCCCCGCCCACCGTCGATACGGCATAGCCTAACTCTTTTTTCTCCCGAACAATGGCATTGGCCGTCACAACAACCTCATCCAGATTGGTTGGGTCGGCCGCTAAT
Source organism: Spirosoma sp. (assembly GCA_031425355.1). Lineage (GTDB taxonomy): Bacteria > Bacteroidota > Bacteroidia > Cytophagales > Spirosomataceae > Spirosoma. Next base: position 1,399 of record JANPJE010000048.1, read on the forward strand.
TTTACGTCCACTGTGCTGCGTCCGTCAAGTTCCATATCAGCGGTTTTATAGCCAATAAAGGAGAATACAAGCGTTTTGGCGTTGGCGGGTACGGTAATCTGGTACGTCCCGTCGGCTTTGGTAACGGTTCCGGTGCTGGCTCCTTTGAGCAAAACATTCACACCGGGGACGCCTTCGTTTTCGGGGGAGGTGACTTTGCCCGATACCAATCGGGACTGGGCCTGTGCCACCCAGCTATACAGGAGCAGGAACGCGAGTAGCGTTTTTTTCATGGGAGAGGTTGTTAAAAAGTGAACGGAACAAAAGTGGGTTGAGAGACCTGTTCAACCCGGCAACTGACTACTGAAAGGATACTTACTTGACCCGGCTAACGCTACTGATGCGAGTGGGCTTTTTGAGCAACTGCGACGGATTCGAGTAGGCGTTGGTGGGGCCGGGCTGCCCCGTTTCGCCCTTCTGAATCCGGCGTACGACATCCATACCTTCGACCACCCGCCCAAACGCGGCAAAGCCCTGACCGTCGGGGTTGCGTTTGCCGCCGAAATCCAGTTCGGGCTGAGCGTTAATGCAGATAAAGAACTCCGAAGCCCCGCTGGCGGGTGCGCCCCGCGCCATCGACAGCGTACCGTCGAGGTGTTTGAGGCCCGTTTTCTGCGTTGTTTCCTGAGCGATTGGTGGGAACATGCGGGTTGAATCGGTACCCAGTCCACCTTGAATTACTTCAATTTTAACGGGACTCGTGGCCTGATTATCCAGCCGGACAACGCGGTAGAACGTAGCCCCGTCATACCGTTTGTCGTCCACGTAGCGCAGAAAATTGGCAACCGTGACGGGAGCTTTATCGGCATAAAGGTCAATGACGATGCGGCCCGCTTCAGTGTCGATACCCACACGCTGGGCAATGGCTGTAGAAAAAACGAATGACAGGGTCAGAAAACTAAGTACAATCTGTTTCATAGAGCAGTGAATAGGTGACTATTTTGGTTTTATTTTGGTTAATTATTGAATTATTTTAATAACATTGCGGTAATCTTGCCTAAGTAATGGATGCAAAGCAAGATATAGTATAAATACTTATGATTCAAGGCTATACGGAGCATATTTAGGCTGGTGTTATGAGTGGCTCTACTGATAAGAAACAGATGACATCCGTACGATAATCACGCGCCTACGTCTGCCGGAATGGTAGGCTTTTTCAGTAGTATACGTGCTGTCTGGCCTTATTGACTATATCTATCGCACCGGATGATCGGTGCTTAATTCCTGCCCGGATATGTCCAAACCCACTCGTCGTAAATTTCTAAAAAGCAGCGCGTTGGCTGCGGCTGCGGCCTTTACGGGCAGCTTCTCTATTGTCCCCCGTCATGTTTTGGGTGGAAAATCATCGGCTGGTTCGCGCATCATTGCCCCATCCGACAAACTCAACATTGCGGCTGTTGGCTGTGGTGGAAAGGCCGACGTCAACATTCGGTTAGCCCATAATAGCGGCTCCGATAATTTCGTGGCCTTATGCGATGTAGACGACCGGCAGTCCAAAAAATACCGCGCTCAATTTCCGAATGCCCCTTATTTTCAGGACTATCGCGAGATGTTCGACAAAGCGGGAAAAACCTTCGATGCGGTCGTTATTAGTACTCCCGACCACATGCACGCGCCCATTGCGATGGCGGCTATGCAGATGGGTAAGCATGTGTACGTCGAGAAACCACTCACCCACGATATTTATGAGGCCCGGATGCTAACCGAAGCCGCCAGCAAGTATAAAGTGGTCACGCAGATGGGCAATCAGGGCAGTTCGGGCGATGCCACGCGGGTTATCGAAACGGCTATCCAGAACAAACTAATCGGCCACGTTCATACCGTTTATTGCTGGACAAACCGCCCCGTATGGCCGCAGGGTGTTCGGTCGCCAAAGGACAAAGGCGAGTCGCAGCCCGTTCCGGCGGAGGTAAACTGGCCGCTCTTTCTGGGCACCGCCCCCAACCGCGACTACCACGAAGCCTACATGCCGACCCGCTGGCGGGGCTACTGGGATTTTGGTACGGGCGCACTCGGCGATATGGGCTGTCACTTTATGGACGTACCGTTTCGCGCTCTGAAACTCAAGTACCCAACCTCGGTGGAGTGCAGTGTGGGGTCTGTCTATTCCGATTTTTTCAAAGAAGCCTTTTACGATGATGTTTGCCCGCCCTCGTCGGCGATTCACCTGACCTTCCCTTCAGAGGATCGGAAAGTGAAAGAAATCAAGTTTTCGTGGTTCGATGGCGGTATTCGTCCTCAACTGCCCGACGGTGTCGAGTACAGCGACGTGTTCCGCGACATTAACGGCGGTATGCTGTTTATCGGAACAAAAGGCATGCTGACCGGCGGTTTGTTCGGCAATGACCCAAAGCTGCTCGGTGAGAAAGTAGTTGACAAACAGTTGCCTACGTCCGAAAAGCCATTGGTCGAAGGCAAAACCGAAGGGCATCAGCAGCAATGGGTAAAAGCCTGCAAGCAGGGCTATGGTACGTACACATCCTCCTCATTCGACCAGTCCGGTCCCCTCACCGAAACCGTTCTGATGGGCAACCTGGCTACGCGCTCCTATCTGGCCCGCGAGGATGGTAAGTTTACCGGGCGCAAAAAACTTCTCTGGGATGGCGATTCTATGGAAATCACCAACTACGACTACGCCAATCAGTTCGTGAAGCGGCAGTATAACGGCGGGTATACGTTGTAGTGAGAGGGGCGAAATGGGTGGCCGGTTGCACCGGACTGAAGCCCGGTGCAAGTGATTCGTGCAGAGGGCAAGCGACTCCCCTACTGCAAAAATCACTTGCACCGGGCTTCAGTCCGGTGC
>JANPJE010000049.1:0-10499 GCA_031425355.1 Spirosoma sp.
ATAGCCATCGTTGTAATGATGCATGTACCCAAGGCATTAGCCACCAGATCGGTTGGCGAAAAGGCTTCGCCCCGACCCTGGTTGTCGGTTGGCGCATCGGTATTCATGTGGGTACCCGATTGTATGTGCGTGCAGTCGGTATGTAACTCGCCGAGATAATCAATGTGAATCGTTGCCATATGTAAGTTTTTAGTCAGTAAGTTAGTAAGTCAGTAAGTGGCTGACGCATTAGCTATACACTTGCCGGTCCGCCGTCGCGGTCCGCCACTAACTTACCCCTGAATGCTTAAACATAAAAATAATGAGGTAGTTACGCTAATAGTTGAACGCGATTTTGTGAAGAAGAGCAAAAAATAGTATTTTTATTTCAGATTCTACGACAATGCGAACTATATACGGATTTCTATGTCTTGCGCTGATCAGTCTGCTCATGACAGGTCAGGAAGCTTCGGGACAAAATACTGACGTCGACGACGATAGTTATTCAACGATAACCACGTTTGGCGTGACCACAAACACCAACTCGGGCCTTATTGGGGGCTTTGCGTTTCGTCAGTCGAAACTGTTGAACAGTACGCTGTTCGGCTTGCCGCAATCCCAGTATCTGAGTGTTGAACTGGTTAACGTGAAGCATCCCAAAGAACTTCGGTCATCGACCAATAATGTTGGCTCGGGCTATCTCGACGGCAAAGAAAATTATTTATTCGTGTTACGACCTCAATATGGTCGTGAGGTGAAACTGTTTGGACGCAACTCCGACGAAGGCATTGCCGTAAGCGGTATTCTGGCGGCTGGTCCATCGCTCGGCATTATTAAACCGTACTATCTCGAAGTGGCATCAGGCAATCAAACCCGCACTGTACCCGCTTCGCAGGTAAATGGATTTGCTACGGCTACCGGCGAAACCGTAACGGGAGCGGGCGGTTTTTTTCAGGGAATCGGTCAGTCCAAGCTAACGGTAGGACTTAACCTGAAAGCTGCCCTGAGTTTTGAACTAAGTGCCTTCAGAAACAATACGACAGGGGTTGAAATCGGCTTTTTGACCGAAGTGTTCCCCAATAAAATCACAATCATGCCCAATACCGATCCTGCTGGCAACCGCGAGGATGGCAACCGCAGCATCTTCACATCAGGCTATATTACACTCTTTTTCGGCAGTAAGAAATAAAGCCATCAAAAGGAGAAAAGGGAGGAGAGCAGGAAAGGGACGAAAGGAAATGCTACCATCCCTTTCGTCCCTTTCCTGCTCTCCTCCCTTTTCTCCCCTAACTTGAACTTTACGCCCGAAAAACGAATTTTGCTGGAAAGGATTCAGGTGCTATGATTGAATTACCCGTAATACCCTCCGAACAACAACGCCGAAAACGTCCCGACTGGCTACGTGTCAAACTGCCCATCGGACCTGAGTATGCCAAAGTCCGTAAACTGGTAGACGAACATAAACTTCATACTATTTGCGAGAGCGGCAACTGCCCCAATATGGGTGAATGCTGGGGGGCTGGTACCGCTACGTTCATGATTCTGGGGAATATATGCACCCGAAGCTGCACGTTTTGCGCGGTGGCAACGGGTCGGCCAAACGAATACGATACGGACGAACCCCGGCGCGTGGCCGAAGCAATTGTGTTGATGAAGGTCAAACACGCCGTTCTGACGTCCGTCAACCGCGATGAGTTGAAAGACCGGGGTGCCGAAATCTGGTACCAGACCGTACGACTTATCAAAGAAGCATCGCCATCAACAACTATTGAAACGCTCATTCCCGATACGAAAGGCAACTGGGACGCCCTGGAACGCATGATTTCGGCGGGTCAGGAGGTTGTTTCGCACAACATGGAAACCGTGGAGCGACTGTATCGGCGCGTTCGGCCACAGGCTCGTTACGAGCGTAGTCTGGAGCAGATTCGCCGGACAAAAGCGTATGGACAACGGACTAAATCGGGCATTATGCTTGGCCTCGGCGAAACGCAGGACGAAGTATGCAAAGCAATGGACGATTTAGCGCAGAACGGGCTGGACATTCTAACGCTCGGCCAGTACCTGCAACCGACCAAAATGCACCATGAAGTGATCGACTGGATTCACCCGGATACGTTCGCCTGGTATCGGGAAGAAGGTCTGAAGCGAGGTTTGAAGTACGTTGAGTCCGGGCCATTGGTTCGGTCGAGTTATCACGCCGAGAAGCACGTAAACGTATAAAAAACTAGTAAGGAGTACGTTAATATGTCGTAAGTGGCTGATTTCACAACGTACAACTTTATAAACAATTAAGCTCATTCAAGATTTAAAGAAGATAGTCCGGGCCGACAGTTCGGGCTTTTTCTTTGCCACATGAAAAAATACGACTTCATTATTGCCGGAGGAGGGATGGCCGGATTAAGCCTGGCTTATTACCTGACCCAGTCCCCACTGCGCGACCGAAGCATTCTTATTCTGGACCGGGAAATCAAAAACCGAAATGACCGGACGTGGTGTTTTTGGGAGCGTGGCGACGGGCCGTTTGAGTCAATCCTGTTCCGCCGGTGGAATACGGTCAGTTTTCACGGCACCACCCATGCTGGCCCGCTTGACCTCGGTACGTATCAATACAAGCTCCTGCGGGGCATCGACTTCTATACCTTTGTGCAGGATGAACTGGATAAATGGCCTAATATTGAGCGTCGTCAGGTAACGATCAACCGGATTAAAGATACCCCTCAGGGTGGGTTCGTCATTGCCGATAACGAGCCATATATAGCTGATTACGTGTTTGATAGCACATTTGCGCTGAAACTGAATCAGCCGGAAAATCATAACCTTCTGCAACATTTCAAGGGCTGGCTAATCAACACAGAGAAGCCTTGTTTCGACCCCAAAATGCCTGAAATTATGGATTTTCGGGTAGAGCAACACGGCGATTGCCGCTTTGTATACGTGATGCCGTTCGACGCACAGACCGCTCTTGTTGAGTTCACACTTTTCAACGACAAACTCCTGACCGACGCCGAATACGATGCTGATATCCGGCAGTATATCGACCGGTTTTTAGATACGGGAGCCTATAAAATCAGCGAAACCGAACAGGGTGTTATCCCCATGTCGGACGAAGTAACCCCGGAAAACCCGTCTGAACACATTATCAGAATCGGCACATCGGGCGGATATACCAAAGCATCAACGGGTTACACATTTCAGCGAACACAGCGGTATCTACAGACTGTGGTTCATAATTTAGTTCAAACCGGCAAACCACATCGCCCGACATCCTGGTTTAAGGGACGGTTTAAATTGTACGATAGTATTTTTTTGAACGTATTGGAGAAGCACCGGCACCCAGCCGACGATGTATTTACGCGGTTTTATGCCAAAAATCGTCCCATCAATGCCTTCCGGTTTTTAGATGAAGATACCCACTTTATGGATGAACTGCGCTTCTTTTCAACGTACCCCTTTTGGCCGTTTACAGTGGCCTTTTTCGACGTATTGAAAAGAAAGATCGTGGGATCGTAATCGGTAGACCCGTTTGATAACTTGCCCTCTGTTCAGAAACGTGTAGCTTTGTCGTTTCAAACCAAGCTATACGGATAGAGCAATGCCTTATCTCTTCACTTCCGAGTCTGTTTCTGAGGGACACCCCGATAAAGTAGCCGACCAAATTTCCGACGCGCTGATTGACAATTTTCTGGCTTTTGACCCGGAGAGTAAAATCGCCTGCGAAACGCTCGTTACAACCGGTCAGGTTGTGCTGGCTGGCGAAATTAAAACCGATACGTATTTAGACGTTCAAAAAATTACGCGTGAGGTGATCCGCAAAATCGGCTATACCAAAAGCGAATATATGTTCGAAGCTAACTCATGCGGGATTTTCTCGGCCCTGCATGACCAGTCGGCTGACATCAATCAGGGTGTTGACCGCAAAGCTGATAACCAGGATTTCGAGAGCCGGGCCAATGCCCAGGGCGCGGGTGATCAGGGTATGATGTTCGGCTACGCAACCAACGAAACCGACAATTATATGCCGTTGCCGCTGGATCTGGCCCATGCCATCCTGCGCGAAATGTCGCAAATCCGCAACAACGAGAACGACCTGATGCCGTATCTTCGGCCCGACGCCAAGTCGCAGGTAACGATTGAGTACTCGGATGATGACCAACCAATTCGCATCGACACCATCGTTGTTTCGACCCAGCACGACGATTTTGCTGACGATGACACGATGCTGGCAAAAATCAAGCATGACATCATCAATATCGTAATTCCCCGCGTAAAAGCGGCTCTGAAAACTGAATTGCAGGGATTATTCAACGGTGACATTACGTACTACATCAACCCAACCGGTAAGTTCGTTATTGGCGGGCCGCACGGCGATACGGGTTTGACGGGCCGTAAAATTATTGTGGATACGTATGGTGGTAAAGGCGCGCACGGTGGTGGTGCTTTCTCCGGTAAAGATCCTTCTAAAGTAGACCGTTCGGCGGCTTATGCTACCCGTCATATCGCCAAAAACTTAGTTGCGGCTGGCCTTTGCGATCAGGTACTAGTACAGGTTTCCTATGCCATTGGCGTAGCTAAGCCCTGCGGTTTGTATGTGAATACGTACGGTACGTCTAAAATTGCTATGAACGATGGTGCTATCGCTGAGAAGATCGCTCAGATTTTCGATATGCGTCCGTATGCCATCGAGCAACGTCTGAAACTCCGTAATCCAATCTATTCTGAAACAGCCGCTTATGGACACATGGGCCGTAAGAACGAGATCGTAAAGAAAACATTTGGCTCAAACGGCCATTCCATCGAGCTTGAGGTTGAGTTGTTTACATGGGAGAAACTTGATTTTGTCGACAGAATCAAAGCCGCATTTGAGTTGTAATTTCTTGTCATTCCGACAGAGGAGGAATCTCATGCTTCCTAACAGTCAACTTTGAGATTCCTCCTCTGTCGGAATGACAAACTCATAAACGCCGAAAGCCACTCCATCTGGAGTGGCTTTCGGCGTTTTAGTTAATTTTAGTACGTTATAACTCGTCGGTCTCAAGAACCTCATCTTCCTCTTCTACACGAGATTGGGCCTCAACGATGGCCGGGCTGGAAATGTCATTTCGTTTTTGTTTAAACCTGACCAGTTTATCTTTCAAAACGTCAAGCACACGGTCGGTTGCGCTCTCGAAACTTTTATCGTGTTCTTTCACAAATAGTTCTTTGCCGGGCAACATCAGCCTGACCTCGACTATCTTCTCTTTGACCTTGTTAGAGTCAGCTCCCTCTAACCTCAGAAACACCTCCCCGCTAATAATGCGGTCATGGAACGTGTCTAACTTATCAAGTTTAGCCTGGATAAAATCTAACAGGCTTTGATCGGCCGTGAACTTAACGGCGTGCATTTGTAGTCTCATTGTGTCGCTTTTAAAGGTGAATTGAAACAGAACATCAATGGACTGCCTAAGTTTGGCTATACACACCAGAAAGTCAATAGCATCTACGAAAGATGCAAGCGTGTTTCACGAACTTAACAGTTTGAGAAAGTCAATCGTGTCTGTAGTACGTACTTTACAGATAATCGTGGAACGAATGAAAGTGCAGATTCTTTAAATAGTCTAATTGTCTGCTTAACTAAAAATGGCTAAAATTGGCTTATCTGGCCGCAATGTAATAAGTGGCTTAGGTTGTATACGTTGACCTGAAACCACCTTTAAATCGAAATTTCGTACCAGCATTGCCAGCAAAATCTGCATTTCCATCAGCGCAAACTGATTGCCGATACACAGACGCGGGCCTCCGCCAAAGGGAAGATACGCATACGAATGGAGTTGTTCTTTTGCTCCACCGGGCGCAAATCGGTCGGGGTCAAATTGGCTGGGGTCAGGCCAGTTAGCCGGGTCGCGGTGAAGCAGATACGGGCACACCAGTGCCGTTGCTCCTGCCGGAATCGTGTACGGGCCGATCTGGTCATCGGCGAGGGCTAACCGGCTCATAATCCAGGCGGGCGGGTACAGACGTAACGATTCCTGCACAACCTGCATGGTGTAGGTCAGTCGGCGAAACGCTTCGGGCGAAGGAAGGGCATCATCACCCAGAATTGTTTTGGCTTCAGATTGCAGTCGCGTCAGTATCTCCGGATGTTGGGTAAGCAGATGGAGGGTCCAGGCCATCGAAACGGCGGTTGTTTCGTGGCCAGCCGCAAAAAGCGTAACGCATTCATCACGAAGTTGCTGATCGGACATGCGCTCGCCCGTGTCTTCATCTTCCGCATTCTGAAGCATCGCCAGCAGATCGTCGCGTTCGTCGGTATTTTGTTGACGGCGTTGATTGATAACGCCATAAATAAATGAATCGACCAATACACCCGCCTTCCGAAAGCGTTGATTATCGGGCGTCGGCCAGTGCATCGGAAATCGAATTGGCGACAGCATCCGGTTGTTGGCCAAGTAGTTAAGGGTATCGAGGGCGGTTGACAGGCCATCGAGTTTCCCCACTACGTCGGAACCAAACAGCGTTTTGCAGACAATCCGCATCGTTACGTCCATAAACGCCTGCGATACATTGACAGGCTGTTTTAGGTCATTCTGGGTCAATTCAGCCAGCCACTGGGCCGTCTCAGCAATCATCGTTTGCGACAGAGCCGCTAATTTTTGCCGGTGGAAAGCCGGTTGGGCCAACCGCCGTTGCCGACGCCAGAAATCACCTTCGCTGGTGAGCAATCCATTTCCCAGAAAAATCTTGAGCACCTGAAATGCCGGTGAACGGCCATAATTCCGATGATTTTCCTGCATGATATGCTTTGTGTCTTCCGGGCTAAAAACCAGATACTGATGCCGCCCGCCAATGCGAAGGTGGACCATGCGGTCATGATTCCGCTGCAACGTAGCTAACGTACGGAGCGGATGGCGCAAGAAGGCGATGGTGTTGCCCAGCAGCGGCAGACCCGGATGCAGCGGCACAGGACGGGTAGGGGATGCGATTGTTTCCATCACGAAAAAGCCGTTCCGAACATGGAGTCGGAACGGCTGTAAAGATACTGATGAGTGAATAAAATCACTATGAGTTTATAATCTCGCCACCGTTGACGTGGATGACCTGTCCCGAAAAATACGACGCATCTTCTGATGCCAGAAACACGTAGGCGGGAGCCAGTTCGGCGGGTTGGCCGGGTCGTTCCATCGGCGTGTCTTTGCCAAATTTTTCGACCTCTTCCGGCGATTTAGTCGCTACAATCAGCGGTGTCCAGATCGGGCCGGGTGCTACGGCGTTGACGCGGATGTTGCGCTCGACTAAGTTCTGCGACAGCGACCGGGTGAAGGCTGTAACGGCTCCCTTAGTCGATGCGTAGTCGATCAGTGACTCGCTGCCCCGATACGAAACCACCGACGTCGTATTGATGATGCAGTCGTACGCAGCCATATGTGGCAATAAACTCTTCGTCAACCGAAACATAGCCAGAATGTTGAGTTCAAATGTCTCGCGCATCTGCTGATCCGAAATGCCGCTAAACTCCTTCTGTTCAACGTGATTGGCCGCATTATTGACCAGAATATTCACCCGATTATACGTACTGATGATCGTTTCGACAGTTTCCTGAATGTAGGAAATCTGTTTTAAATCGCCCGGCAGCAACAGGCATCGGCGTCCCTCGGCCTCAACGAGAGCTTTGGTTTTCTGGGCGTCCTGTTCTTCGCGGGGGTGATAAAGAAGTGCCAGATCGGCCCCTTCGCGGGCAAAATGAATTGCCACGGCGCGGCCAATTCCCGAGTCGCCACCCGTAATGACCGCAATTTTGTCTTTTAACTTATCGGCCCCTTCGTAATTATCCCGAATATAAATCGGTTGTGGGTCCATTTTGTATTCAAGCCCCGGCTGCTCGTCCTGATGCTGGGGCCTGGCTTCTATTTCCATCTGTTCCATAGCTGAGTAAGTTTTTGGTTCACGCATTTATAATCGTGCCGCCGTTCGGGTGGAGAACCTGTCCTGTGATGTACGAAGAATCTTCCGACGCCAGAAACACGTAAGCCGGGGCTACTTCGCTGGGCTGACCGGGCCGTTTCATCGGTACGTCCTTACCGAACTGCGCCACCTCTTTCGCAGATACCGAAGCCGGGTTGAGCGGTGTCCAGATGGGACCGGGAGCCACCGCATTGACGCGAATTCCTTTGCTAATCAAATTGCTCGATAAAGCCCGCGTAAACGTCATGATGGCCCCTTTGGTCGATGAGTATTCCAGCAGATCGGCTCGCCCCTGATAAGCCGTAACCGACGTTGTGTTGATGATGCTGTCTCCTTTGTGCAGGTGTGGTTCTGCGGCTTTTGTTATGCGAAAAAATGAATAAATATTCGTCTCGAATGTTGCCACCAAGTCATCGTCGGTTGCTTCTTCGAGGGTTTTGTGCTGCAACTGTAGACCGGCATTATTGACCAGAATGTTGAGCTTGCCCAACTGCCGAACGGTATCGTCTACAAGCTGTTTACAATGGGCTTCTTCCCGAATATCGCCCGGCAGCAACAGGCACTTGCGCCCTTCGGCTTCCACTAATTCTTTGGTTTTCTGCGCATCGACTTCCTCGCGGGGTGTATAGGAAATCGCTACGTCGGCTCCTTCACGGGCGAAATGCACGGCTACGGCCCGGCCAATTCCACTGTCGCCACCGGTAATCAGGGCAACCTTGTCTTTCAGTTTGTTCGCTCCTTTATACAAATGCCGGATCACTTTCGGCTGTGGGTCCAGTTCAGCTTCAATGCCGGGCTGAGTATCCTGATGCTGACGGGGAATTTTCGCTTCCATAACGTTGCTTTTGGTTGTACTTTTTTGATAAGTCAAAAGCAACGGCGGTTGTTCGCAGAAATATACCAACGGGATAAATTTTGTCCCGGCGGGATGAATTCGTAATATCGTAGCTTGAAAAACCCTGATTATCATGAACATCAACGGTGATGCTAAAGCGGCCCGTACCTACGACGCCATTGTTATCGGCTCCGGCATCAGCGGGGGTTGGGCTGCTAAAGAACTCTGCGGAAAAGGATTACGAACGCTTGTTCTGGAGCGGGGACGTGATGTTCGGCATATAGTCGATTACCCAACGGCAAACCTCAATCCCTGGGAGTTTCCGCACCGCAACCGGATGCCCGAAGCGTTTGATAAAGAAAATCCGATTGCCACAAAATGCTACGCATTAGACGAAGGAACGCAGCAGTTTTTCGTGAAAGATGCCGAGCATCCGTATGTTCAGGAAAAGCCTTTCGACTGGATTCGCGGGTATCAGGTAGGCGGGAAATCGCTGATCTGGGCGCGGCAAACCCAACGGTGGAGTAAGTTTGATTTTGAAGCCAACGCCCGTGACGGAGCCGCCGTTGATTGGCCCATTCGTTACGAAGACATCGCGCCCTGGTACTCGTACGTAGAGAAATTTGTGGGCATCAGCGGTAATAAAGACGGTCTTGAAACCCTGCCCGACGGTGAATTTATGAAGCCGTGGGAACTGAACTGCGTGGAGAAACACATTCAGAAACGCGTGTCTGACAGTTATAAAGACCGACATGTAATCATAGGCCGCTGTGCCCATTTGACCGAACCAAAACAGATTCACTACGACCAGGGACGGGCGCAGTGTCAGGCCCGGCACTTGTGCTATCGGGGCTGTCCGTATGGCGGGTATTTCAGCAGTAATTCGTCGACCATTCCGTGGGCGGCTAAAACCGGTAAGCTGACGCTCCGCCCCGACTCGGTCGTTCATTCGATTATTTATGATGAGGTAAAGAAAAAAGCGACCGGCGTTCGGGTAATTGACACGCACACGAAGCAAATGACGGAATATTATGCCCGGATTATTTTCGTGAATGCGGCTTGCCTGAATACAAACTTAGTCCTGCTCAACTCTACGTCCCGGCGTTTTCCCAATGGCCTCGGCAATGATAGCGGACTTCTTGGACGGTACGTAGCGTTTCATAATTACCGGGGAAATATTGTGGCTGACTATGAGGGGTTTGACGATGGCTATTTCTACGGTCGTCGCCCGACAACGGCATTTATGCCCAATTACAGAAACGTTCGGAAGCAGGAAACTGACTTCCAGCGCGGCTATATGGTAGCGTTTAGTGCGGCCCGCGCCAACTGGAACCGGGGCGCAGGTCAGGACGGTTTCGGCGCCGATTTCAAAGATAAACTGAGTGATCCCGGCGCGTGGCATGTGTTCATGATGATGCAGGCCGAAACTGTGCCGCGCTATGAAAACCAAGTACGGCTCAGCGCTGACCAGAAAGACCCGTGGGGCATCCCGCAGCTCGTTACGAATATCGACTACACAGACAACGATTTGAAAGTACTGAAGGACTTTCTGGAACAGGGCGCTGAAATGCTCGACAAGTCTGGTTGCAAGCCCATTAAGCCGTACGAGGACCATCGAAATCCCGGTCTCGATATCCACGAGATGGGTGGCGTCAGAATGGGCCGTGATCACCAAACGTCGCTATTAAACGCTCATAATCAGTTGCATGGCGTTAAAAACGTATTTGTGACCGATGGTGCGGCCATG
>JANPJE010000050.1:0-31417 GCA_031425355.1 Spirosoma sp.
TGTGCGCCCGCTCAAACAACCGCCGAACGGTAGCCAGTTCAGGCTTTTGGAGAAACGAATCGCCCATAAAATCATCGCGCATCTGCACCACAATTTCCTCGTACTGACCTTCTTTGCCATAGCTGAAATTGAGGTGCGGCAGGTTGGGGCCAATAAACACCAGTTCGCCCGATTCGTATCGCGATACGTTGTTGCCGACGCGTCGCTGCCCATTCCCGAACGGAATATAAACGATTTCGTATTCGGGGTGGTAGTGCCAGTAAACCTGGCAGCTTTCGGCTTCGGTATGATGAATCACCCGGAACGAACTCCCGGCTTCGGGTTCTATTTTCTCAAACTGGAGTTTCATAAATAGGAAAGAAAGTGAGATACACAGCGTAAAAGAAGACATACAAATTCTTTGTGAATTCCCCGCTCCAACTCCTCCGCTTCTTTCCGTGTGTCTCTGTGTTACAACTTTTTAGTTTAATCAAACTATATACCACCAATTTGTCAGCCAACTGACAATTGCAGGAAACCGTAATCAGGACTCTATCGTTTATATAACAACGAACTACTTCACAAAACACATGAAACGAATTCACGTACTGGCCCTTAGTCTGCTCCTGCTGGCGGGCTGTGTTCAGGGTCAATCCAACGATTACGCACCCGCCAAACTCCCCGCCACGAAATCCGGCGAAGCCGTTGCGACCTTTGCCGGTGGCTGCTTCTGGGCGCTGGAAGAGGGCATGAACCAGCTCAAAGGGGTTCGGGAAGTTGTTTCCGGGTATGCGGGAGGCAACGTCAAAAACCCAACCTACGAACAAGTCGGCACCGACGCCACCGGCCATGCCGAATCGGTGCAGGTGTATTATGACCCAAAAGTTATCAGCTACGCCAAGCTGCTCGACGCTTTTTTTGCAGGACACGATCCGACCACATTGAACCGCCAGGGGCCGGATGTTGGCCGTGATTACCGGTCAGTTGCGTTTTACCGCACACCCGCCGAAAAAGCGGAGATCGAAGCGGCCATCAAGCGTACCAACGACTCGAAACATTACCCAAACCGGGTGGTGACGGAGGTGACGCCAATAACGATTTTTTACCCCGCCGAGAACTACCACCAGAACTATTTTTCGCTTCATCCCGACCAGCCCTACATTCAGCGCATTTCTCTACCAAAGGTCGAGAAGTTACGCAAAGCAATGGCCGGTCATCTCAAAAATAATACGTCGTTAACAATGAATCAATAGATTTTGGCTTAAACGAGTCAACACAGCATTGCTAACGGATAATAGATTGTTAAAAATAGCCGGTGTAGACCGGCTATTTTTGTACTATGAATACAACTGCTTCATTGAATAAACCGCACCGCAACCTGTTCATACAAAATCTGCTCACGTTTTTTCTAAATCGGCAGGCATTGGCTGTAGGGTTGGTATTCGCGTCTGACAGCATCCTGTTCGGTAGCTGGGTTTCGCATATTCCGTATGTGAAAGAGAAACTGCATTTGTCCGATGCTGAACTCGGCCTGACTCTTTTCGCCATGCCCATTGGGTTGCTCATCATGAACCCGCTAACGGGCTGGATCATTGCCAAACTGGGCGAAGCGCGGGCCTGTCTGTGGTCGGCGGTGGGATTGACGCTGGCCGTTTGCATCCCGCTCAACGCGCCCAATCCGGCGGTACTGGCTCTGGGTTTATTTTTGATGGGCCTAAATGCGGCTCTGATCAACGTAGCGATGAACACCAGTGCTACCAATGTTGAGCGCGAGCAGGGCATCGTCATTATGTCGTCGTGTCATGGCATGTGGAGCCTGGGTGGGCTGTTCGGGTCAGCGATTGCCGGAGCCATCATTTCGCTGCATGTGTCGCCCCCGGTACACATTGCCGTTATGGCCGGGCTGGTGCTGGTGCTTACTTTTTTGCTACAGCCAACGCTGGCCCAGATCCCGTCGAGCAGCCGGACAGAATCGGGTGAGAAAGCCGGATCGTCGTTCGTGCGGCCCAATCTGGATTTATTACTGATGATTTTGATTGGTCTGGCCCTCGCTATGGGCGAAGGAGCGGCCTTTGACTGGAGTGCCGTTTACCTCCGCGAAACGCTGGGTGCCAGCAGCCAGATTGCCGCGCTGGGCTTCGCCAGTTTCTCGTTAACAATGACCGGCTTTCGCTTTCTCGGCGACGCTATTATCCCACAAATCGGAGCCAAACGCTGGTTGCAGATCGGGGGCTTGCTTGCCGCAGCCGGGCTTATTTTTGCTATCCTCCTCCCCTATCCGTCAACGGCACTGATTGGTTTCGCACTGCTCGGCGCGGGTTGTTCACTGGGCGCACCCATCTTGTACGGAGCCTCACTGCGCGTGCCGGGCATTCCTCCGGCGGCTGGCCTGGCTACGTTTGCTACGTTCAGCTTCATTGGTTTTCTGGCAGGGCCACCCATTATTGGGTTCGTGGCCGAAGCGTTCGGCCTGTATTATGGCTTGGGTTTTGTGGCCGTTATGCTGCTGATTTCGGCAGGATTAGCCCGTGTTGTGAAGTTGTTTTGACTGGTAGAATTACGCCGTTGATTCCCGCAGAAATACAATACCCGTTTATATTGCTCAGACAATATAAACGGGTATTATGCATTACAATGTTGATATCGCAGGTAATCGCCCAGACACCGCCCTGCTCGGCTTCTTTCTCGAACACAATGACCGAAAAGCCGTATTCACGCATGGCCTGGGCCGTTACCAGGTCCTTACGCCAGCACCGAGGCCCACATGCGGCTGAATTAATTCAACAGTCTGCGTATTACCGCGATATCAGGATGGGTTAGGCCCGCGGCTTCCAATTCATCCAGGTCTGCTGAAAATACCTTTTTATACCTACCTGACCGATGCGGTTTATTTTTTAAGTAGGTATAAAGTGTTTTCGCATCGTCAAGCTTTCCCTGCATCAGGTAGGCCACCGCTAAGTTCGCGTTTGCCCATTCTTCGTTTTCATCGAACGAGAGCGCTTTCTCGGCGATGGATTGAGCTTTTGCAAATTTTTTACTGAAAAGCAGGTGGTACGACCAATTGCTCAATTCCCGGGCCATCAATGAAGAATCAGCGTCTCCAAATCGCTTGTTAACCAGTTCAACAGTTTGCTCTTGCAGTGAATCAGCTTCTGTAAAATAACTCTTACGTTCCTCAGAATCACTTAATATGGCCACCCTGTGCAGGATTTGAATCAGTAAAGAGCCTAACTGACCACCATCCGTCGGTACCAGTTTTTCCAATAGGTCTTTAGCCCGCACATACGCGCCTTTGGCCTCGGAATGACGCTGCGTGTCAAAATAGAAATTACCCAGATCAGTTAGCGTATACGCCAGGTCTGGCTCATATTCCTTAGGTTTCTTTCTGACGAGTTTTTCCTGGATGGTTTTCGCCTGTTGATACGCAGCTTCAGCCTCCGGATAGCGCTTCGTTTCGGTAAGAAAAAATCCCAGATCGGCCAGCGTAATAGCCAGATGGGGTTCAAACAGATCAGCAAACTTACCGGCAAGTTTTTCCTGAATCGTTTTGGCCCGGGTATAAACCGTTTCGGCTTCCGGATAGCGTTTGGTATCCACATAGAAAAGCCCCAGATCAGCCAGTGTTTGGGCAAGGTCGGACTCAAACTGGTCAGGATTCCGCAGAGCGAGTTTTTCCCGGATGGTTTTGGCCTGTTGATACGCGGCCTCCGCTTCCGGATAGCGCTTCGTGAAGGTGTACAGGTCACCTAAATCGTTGAGTACCTGAGCCAGTTTAGGTTCATATTGGTCGGGGTTTCTCAAAGCGAGCTTCTCCCGGATGGTTTTCGCCTGTTTATAAGCCGTCTCCGCGTCGGCTAACCGGTCGAGTTCATAATTAAGCGTTCCCAAAAGGCTCAGGGTAGATGCAAGATCAGGTTCATATTGATCGGCATTCCGGCGAACGAGCCGATCCTGAATCGTTTTGGCCCTGAGATACGTCTTACCGGCCTCTCCAAAACGCTTGTTGATGTAATAAAAAGTGCCCAGGTTATCGAGCGAAAAAGCCAGATCGGCCTCATACTCATCGGCATATTTTTCAACGAGCTTCTCCCGGATGTTCCTGGCCTGAACAAACGCATTCTCAGCGTCATCGTATTGCTTTTTTTTCGCGTATAAGGTGCCTAAACCATCCAGCACGCGCGCTAGGCCAGGCTCATGTTGCCCGGCAGCGGAGCGGGCCAGTTTTTGTTTAATGGTTTTGGCTTCCTGGAGAGCGGCTTCGGCTTCTTCATGCTGATTGTTGTCGATGTAATAATTCCCCAATTCGATGTATATGTCTCCTTTGAGGGATACTGGTGGATCGAGATCCAGCGCCTTCCGGTACCAACGCTCCGGCTCGTGGGGGCGGTTTTGCTGGTGTAAAAAATTGGCGTAGGTCAATAGGTTTTTCACCTGCGTTGAATCGGCCCTGATCGCTTCCTCATACCAGTGAGCAGCCTGATTCATGTCCAACTGGGTCCGGTAGATAGTGGCTTTGAACAAACATTTACTGATGTAGGACTCCCGCTCCCGAAGCAGTTCACCCGGCTGCTTCCCCGCCCCGTTTCTGGGGTCAGAACCCTGTTTTTCCGTTTGTAGTGACTCGTTGGATAAAGCCGCCAATGCGCGCTGGAACTGGCCTTCCTTATAGTTTAAGAATGCCTGCTGATAACTGCTGTCGATTTCGGTTTGCTGTGCAAAAACGGCAGCTATTGCCTGCGCTTCGCTGAGCCGCTTATCCCGTTCGCTTAAGGCCAGTACGTACTGGTTTTTCATTCGCGTCAGGCTGTCACGCAATTGATTGATCTCCTGGTTTTTCTCCGTCAAATTAGCCGCAAGGTTGTCGCCCCGACTCGTTTGCCAGGCCAGTTCTTTACTGGCCAAACTGTCACGCAATTGCTGATTCTCCTGCTTTTGCTGCTCGATAATCTTTAGAAACTCTCCCGTTTTATCGGTCTGCCGGGTCGAATCCTGACGAGCCAGTTGATTGATTAACCGCTGATTTTCCTGCTGCTGTCGCCCCAGAATTTTTTCCAGCTCTCGGATCCGACTTTGTTGCTGAACGGGTCCTTTGGCCAGACTGTCGAGCAGTTGTTGATTCTCCTGCTGCTGCTTTTCCAGAAGTTTTTGCAAATCATCAATTCTGCCCACCAGCAAGGCAGGCTTTTTCACCAAGCTATCGAGTATTAGCTGATATTCTTTTTGCTGCCGTTCCAGGCGTTTTTCCAGTTCACCAACTCTTCTTTCCTGTTGCTGGCCGGTTAATTTTGACTGATTTGTGTTAAGTTGCTGTTCTGCCACGAATAGCTTCTCAATTCTGCCGATCTTACTGCTTAGCACTGTTAATGCCTTATCAGAAGCTAAGCCTGCAATTTCGGTGTAGTAGATACGTCTTGCCTTTTCTATTTCCTGAGCCTGTGCCACCAGCAGCTTAAACTGGAAATCAGCCGGGTCAGCCAGTTGGCGGAGGGTATAGCGTTGGACTTCAATGATATTAACAATATCATAATTATTGTTGCCCAGCTTTATTTCAACCGTCATACCCGGGCACTTTCTCAGGCGATACCGGAACACGCCGTTATCATCGGTTGGGGGACCCTGGTTGCCGTCAATCACAATCGGCACTTTGCTCAAACCTCTGCCTTTGTGAGTGTAGAGCATTACTTCGCCCTTGTATTCCTGTATACAGGGTGCCTGTGCATTCAAAGCCACGGGTAGACCCATCAAAATGAGTACTGTAGCGACTGTTTTCATGGTTATAAGGGAAGAGACAAGGATGTTTCCTCACGCGGACTGGCATGGACTGATGCTTGATGCTGGTTTTTGCGGGCCGTTACCCGGATGCTGCCTTCCTGCTGCTGTTTGACCGGCAACGTGATAACAAATCGCCCTAAGCTATCGGTTTGCCTGATGGGGAAATTCTCAGCCCAGACGGTAGCGTTAGGTACAGGCTGCCCATTGGCATTATAGACCGTGCCCCGGATGCAGCACAAATCTTCGTGGGGTATCAGCGAAAGAGTTGCCTGAGTTTCGGCCAGCAAAAGCGTATCGACGAACGTACCATTGCTGAATGACTGATCGGGGCTGTCGACCAGTTCGACCCGTATTGGCTTTTGCTGGAAACTGGCTGGAATGCCCGTAATGACAACCCGACCCGTGTGATCTGCCACCTCCTCGCGGGGCGTGTTACCCAAAAGCAGCCGTAGCTTGGCATTGCGCTGCGCCGGAGGCTGTCCCTGATTCGTGCGTAAGTAAACGACGTAATCGAAACTCTGATGCGTACGAAAATACTGGTAACTACTGCCAACGACCACGATGCTGCCCAGAATAAGCGCTATCCTGACGTAACGATTATATAGGTTCCGGCGCCTGGCGCTGCGCAACTCCTCACCGGCAGGCAGTTTCCACTGTGTAGACAATTCATCAGGAGCCGAAAAATACCATTGATTTCGACTGATCTCATTCAATTCGGTTATGATTCCTCCCCGAATGGTTTCAATCGTTGCAGCATCTTTTACCTGAAGTTCCAGACGTGCCCGTTCCAATGCTTCCGCCAGTGTCGTTCCACTGGCCAAGGCGCGGTAAAAAGCAATGGAGAAATGGGTAGCCACCGTATCGTCGACCGGAGTACTGGTCGCGATGATGGCCGCTTTACTGCTGTTTTCCCGAAGCAATCGAATGTGTTCGAGTGTTGAGCAGCCATTTAAGAATATCAACCGTAGCTGCGGGCATCGGGCCAGTAATTGAGCAATACCTATCGCTCTGGCCGATGAATCTTCCAGATGAAGTGCCGAAGAACCGGCATGACCACTGAAATGAAACAGGCATAAAGAGTCCTGATAGGTGAGAATTTTGCTGGCTACTGAATCGGTGGTAGCAAACGAATCCCGAATTTTTTGAAAATGTTGCTGGCTACTCAACGGGTCCAGCAACCGATCAATCGTGTCGTCTTCGCGACGCAATTCAGATAAGGGACGATCCCGATTGTTGGCAAAGCAAAAAAGAGACGTTTTCATGGGAGGGCGGGTAGTGGACGTTACAGAGCCAGATTCAGGAATGGCTTGTCTGGCATGGTACTGTACCTTTTTTATAGATTGAATTTACTGTAAAGCCCTGTTTAGCAGTCAGTTTACTCGCTAAATTTATTAACTGGCATAAAATAGTCGTGACGAATTAAGGGCCTGCCGGAGAATGATTGACATGCAGTCCGGAAAGAGCAGTGCATTGCGTTCGTCACCGCTCTGGCCTTGGGTTTGTCGATAGAAGGCTCGATCATTTATGAAACGGCAGTCTAACGTAGCAAATCGGGCCGTTACCCAATCGTAACATGTGGGGAAGAGATGACAGGCTTCTGAAAACGCACATTGGGGAGTAGACCACTTTGCGAAATGGTCTACTCCCCAATGTATAGTCAGTGATTCCTGATTCGGCCAGTCTACTTTTTGAGACTTACATCGCAGACCCCTGCACACGTAATACTGGCTGCTGTACGCCAGGCTGGCCCAACGATGCCTGTTGTTTTTTATGGTAAAACACATACGAGCAAACGCCTACGCCAATGATGACCAACATTGGCGACCAGTCACTGATGGGCTTACCGATTGACGCGACCGAGTACGTCGCTCCGATCAGATCAAAAAACAATCCGGCGTAGGCCCACTCTTTAATTCGTGGGAAGCCCGGTATCAGAATAGCGATTACCCCCAATAATTTAGCCCAGCCCAGAAACGGAATCAGGTAAGCCGGATAGCCCATATCCTTGAACCCCTCCACAGCTATTGGAACGACCAGTATATCCGGGATGGCGGACCCCAGCATAACGAATGCGAACAACCCCGTGAATACCCAATAGGCGATTTTTGTCTTTTTCATGGCTATTTGTTAGTTACTGTTGATATTCAGCTTGTAAATGTCTCCCTCGTGGAAGCACGAATCCTGCTGACTGACAGTATAAATTTACCACGTTTCACCCGCTGATTACGGGTGAAAAAGCGACAATTTGAGGGGGTATTCCGCCACTTTTTTCCGGCTCATTTGTGGTGATGAACACGGGCCTCAGGCTACGTAAATGGCTACTACGTAGTACGCGTAACGGACTTCGCAGGCAGGTCAGCGAATTAAACTTAGCTTGCCCTGCGCCTGTCCGACGGTGGCCCGCCGGCGTTGATTTAACAGGTACTGAATGCTCCACGCATACACGCCCGTTTCGCACACCTCGCCCCGATAACAGCCATCCCACTGAAATGGCGGGGCAGATGTCTGAAAAATCGGTTCACCCCAGCGGTTAAAAACGGTGAACGAGGTAATGGTAATATCCCCGCATCCATAGGCCAGAAATGTATCATTTAGCCCATCGCCGTTGGGCGTAAAGCTGTTAGGGGCGTACAAAACGCAATCGCAGGCTTCGTAACTCACATGTACAGAATCCGTTACGGTAGCACATGCATTGCGTACGCTGGCCTGAAAAACGCCGGAGTTGCTCACCGTTCGGTTTACATCCACAAATTGATCCAACCAGGCGAACTGACCGTCGGAAACAGCCGGTTTTATGGTGAACAATTCAGCCCCGCACAACTCCCGGTCGGGGCCTAACTCCAGTTTCGGAGGGTTTATGTAGCGTACCCGAATGCTGTCGGTGGCGATGCAGTTGGCTTGCGTAACCTGAATGCGGTACTGACCATTCTGCTTAACCGAGTACGTATTTTGTCGGGAACCGTCCTGCCACTGATACGTCGATGTGGCCGTAGGCGGAACGGCCAGCGAGAGGGTTTGCCCGGTGCAGAGCGTTGTATCGGCACCAAGGTCGAAGTCGAGAGCGTAGTCGATAGTAATGCTGTCTGTCAGCGTTTTACAGGCCGTCACCGCCGTTACCGAATATTTTCCGGGTTTAGTAACCAGGAGTGTGGATTTCGTGCTGCCGTCATTCCAGCGGTAGTCAATGGCACCGGGCGTTGTGGCATCGAGCAGGCGAGTACTTGTTCTGCCACACAGCGTCGTATCTTTCCCCAAATCGAGGGTGATGGGCACGAGGGAGACATCGTCAATAAATATGTAATAGAATCCCAGAAATGGTGGCGCCTTAAAAAAACTGCCAATCGTTACGTACTCCTCTCCCCCTTTGGCGCTGACAACGCCCCCTATCCGTTGCCATTGAAGCCTTGCGATGCTGTTTTGGGGCTGCCGGTCAATCACCTGCGGATTGACAGTAATTACGTCTGTTGTTGTTCCGGTAACGGGCTGATTTGAGAGATGGGCACCAATTGTTTCGGTGAGGTACTTGGTGGGCGTTTCCGTGGCAACGTACATCTCGAAATAATAGCACGTATCGGCAATTAGCGGCTTAGTTAGCCGTATGGCCATGTACTCCGACCAGCCCCGGTCGAAGAAAAGACGCGCCAACCCCTGCCCCGAACGGGGCGGCAAGGGCATCTGGCCACTCTGAAAACACTGATTATAGAAATCGGGAGTTGCCCGGTTCGGATTATACCAGGGCGTTGCTTCGGCAAGCAGATTATCCAGACGGGGGCAGTTTCGGTAATTCTCAAAACTCCCGTTCGGAATAAGATTCTGGGCCGCAGCTACTCCAGGCAGCCAGAGTATGCTCCAAATCAACAGCCAGATACACCTTTTTTGCATAGCCCGGTTGCCATTCGTTTGCGGTAGATAGTCAGTACGTTGACCGCCAAACAAAGGACATCCAAGATACTGATTTTTTACGAATACGATGCATATCCGGGCAAGGTTGCGTTAGCCTTTTACCCTGCTGAACAACCGAAAGCCGCTTTTTAACAAAGCGGCTTTCGGTTTGTGTGGATGCAGAAGCGTTCGTTTGACTGAGTTGTGGAAATGGTTAAAAACGAACCAGTAATTCTGTTTAGGAACGCCTGGCTCGATAAGAGGAAGGTACGTTTGTCTATTGATTCAAAAGTAATCAACACGGGAACCCTCTGCCGAAGAAGGGCGGTGAACAGCAGGAATTAGTAGGTGAGCAGGCCGAATTAAGATGAGAACAGACGTTCAGAGGTAAATTCGTTCGGTCAGGCGGTTAGAAGAAGGTCAGGGGTAATAAGGCCGTAGTCGAAAATTGACAGGTGAAAACGTAGCGTCAATAATGATTGAACCGCTGCAAAAAATCCTCTTTATAACTCCGGCTCAATGGCAGAAGCTGGGCACCAATGCTCAATTCAGCATCGTTAAAGGATTCGACTTTGTGAATGTTGACGGCATACGACCGATGAATCCGGACAAGACCCGGCAGGTTCATCCGCTCCAGAATGCCACTCAGCGTCAGGCGAAGTACGTATTTACGATTAGCCGTAACTAAGGTCGTGTACACGTTATCGGCTTCTAAATACAGTAAATCACCCACGTTTATTTTCACGAACTGGTAATTCTGCTTAATGAATAAGTGGTCATTGATCTGCAAAATCGTTTCCCGTTCGCGCGACCCACGTTCAGCGGGGGGGGGTGTTGCGGTAGCAGGCTCGGGTCTGGCGCGCTGGGTGAAATTATGGATGGCCAGTTCGATTGCCGTCCGGAGGCTGGCCAACTGATACGGTTTGTTTACGTAGGCAGCGGGGTACGTTTGTTTGGCGCGCTCCAGAGTTTCGCGGTCCGTGAGGGCAGTCAGGTAAATAACGGGAATTGGCCGCTCGGCCGTCAGACGACGAACCGTTTCGATGCCATCCCATTCGCCTTTGATGGTAATATCGCACAGGAGCAGGTCGACCCGTTGCCGATGGAATAAATCAAGTGCTTTCAGGCCGTTATTCGCAATACCGACTATAAAATAGCCATCCGCTTCCAGGCTGTCACTCAATTCCATTGCCAGAATACCTTCATCTTCAACGATTAGAATGTGTATTCGCTCGTCGCTGGTCATAGTACGTTACTCTCAGTTGTTGGTTGAAGCGTAGCTCAAGTAGAACAAAAATGTTATTCAGTAATCGAATTTTTTATAATGCGGCACAATATATACGGTACTGGTCCCTTGTCCCACGAAAACATTTTGTTAAGGTACTTCAATATTGATTTACTATCTAGAATCCTATTTTATAATTTTCATACTTAGCCATAAGACAGCACGCGCTTCGCTTCTGAAAATACGCATATAGTTTAATAATAGCGAATGAGAGTATAAACTGGCGTTTAAAAGTGTTGTTAAGGAATATATTTTAAACGGTAAAGTAAGTTTATCCGGTTCTGATAAACTATTGGCTAATATAAGAGTAACTTATTGATTGTGAGTTACATATGGATCACCTACAGGAGCTAACAGGAAAAACAGCATACGGCCTACCGATGACTCATGAAGCCAGTAGAAGAGGTGTTTGAGCACAATGTCGGCCCTTTTTTACGATGAGATCAGGCAGCCAGACGGGTTTGGGGTATGTATAGCCGACACAACGTACCGTTCTGGGAAAGCAATTCAAACTCGCCCTCCAGTTGCTCCGTAAGCGACGTGACTAATCGGGTGCCAAACGAAGTACGGCTATCGGATTTTTGCCAGAGAGTTGCGTCGATACCCGGCCCATTATCCTGAACTTCCAGCGTGATACCGTTCCTTGACAGAGTGCTGGCGTAATGCAGTCCGATACGTAGCCGGGGGCGCTCCTGATGCGCAAAAGCGTATTTGAATGAATTGGTAATCAGCTCATTGACAATCAGCCCCAGGGGCATGGCCACATCCACGTCCAGATCCGGCAGGGCTACATCTACGCGAAGGTCAAAATTGTCGGACTCATACCCGTAGGCCAGCATCAGGCTTTCGGCCAGGTCGGTGAGGTATTCGCGCATATTCACAATCGTTACGCGGTCCGTATGGTATAAACGCTGGTGAATCAAGGACATAGCCTGCACACGCTGCTGCCCTTTCCGCACAGCCTGAATGGCTTTTTCGTCCGTTAACCCATTTGCCTGCAACGTGAGCAGGCTCGATACAATCGCTAAATTGTTTTTAACGCGATGATGCAACTCCTTCATCAGCGTACGTAGCTGATCCGACTGACTGACCAACTGCTGGCTGCTACTGGTAATAATTTCGTTTTGTGCCGATAAGCGTCTGTTCGCCCGCCGGATGGCCCAGTACTGACCCACCAGAATACTGAGCAGAACCCCCAGCAGTCCTAAACTACCGGCCATAAACTGAACCTGACGAGTTTGTAACTGGTTTTTCTGAGCAAGAATAGCAATCTGGCTAATTCGTTTCTGGGTTTCGTATTTGGTTTGAAACTCAGTAACAGCACGCACTTTCTCAACGTCGGCGGCAGCCCTGATCTGCGCCATACGACGGCTTTCTTTGGCCTGAACAGCGGCTATTTCTCGCTCTTTTATCGACTCAATACGGGCAATCTCCCCCGTTTTGGCCAGTGCCAGATTCGCTTCAATTGTGGCTAATTCATTAGCTTTTCGAACGGCATAGCGTCCCTCTAACTGCGCAACGGTACGCGTTTTTTCGAGGTTCATCAGCGAATCCTCAATTCGTTTTTGCTGTACTAAATAGTGATACGCTTTTGGATACTGATCCGTCTTGGCGTACATCTGTGCCATCATTTTATAGACGGACTGCGTCAGTGGTGCATCGCCGGTCCGCTCGACAAGTTGTATAGCCTTCTCGCCGTATCGAACGGCCTGTTCCGTTTTTTTCAATCCGAAGTATGCCGTCGCTAAGTTTCGGTAATTATGAACTAAACTGCTTGACCGGTTTAGTTGCTGATTGATAGCCAGTGCTTTATTGAGGTAAACGATGGCCTGTTCATACTGCCCCTGCACAATGGAGTTTTTGCCGAGATCATTATAAATAACCCGATATTCTTCCGGCTTGGCATTGTTCAAGTCATTAATAGCCAACGCCTTCATGAAGCATTCCCGGCCACGCTCGTACTGACCCAGATCTTCATAAATTATGCCCATGTTTACATAATTGTCGGATAAACTTTGCCCCGCTCCAATAGATTGATTGATGGCAATGGCCTGTTGAGTATAGGCCAGTCCTTTTTCGAGGTGGGCACGTACCCGCTGATTTTCGCCCATCATTTTGTACACCAGACCCATATTATTATACACTTTAGCGATAGCGCCCAGTTTGTGGGTTCGGCTGTAGTGTCGGATGGCCGTATGTGCACACTGAATGGATTCGTCAAAGAGTCCCTGATGCAGCCGAACAACGGATTTCAGCCGGTTATACTCGCCCAGGCCATTTACGTAATTGATCCGCTGGCTAAACTCACGCATGGGTTCAAGGTACGTGAGGGATGAATCGAGCTGGCTTTGTTTAAAAAACGCATTGGCAATCTGGTAGTAGGCAGCCGCCCGGGTGGTGTCGGGGAGTTTCTGTTGCAGCGTCGTTTTCAGGCTGTCGATTAGCCGACGCTGCCCCCGGGCGGGTTGGCAAAACGCCATCAGCGTCGCCAACAGGTAGCCCAAAGCCCATAATTGAGTCTTCATGATAAAGAGCGTAACGTTTTCAGTATAAGAGGAATGGCAGGCGAAAAATAACGTAATCGGCAGGGAAGGTACGATAAATTTCATGTTTACGAAATGTAACCCACCGATAACGGTACGTCAACCCATTTACCGGTTCCAGTCCTGACCGTCATGGACTTATCTCTATCAGATCAGATCGGAAATCGGGCGTTTACTTAGTATTTAGCCGGTTGAAATCAGCCCATCGTTTCACCCGCAGACTAATGAATCGTTTCAGGTATAGCTCGTTTAAAAACACGCTCGAATAGTCATCGAACCGTTGCGACTGTACGCCTAAATAAAAGAAATAAATACTGACACCCAGCATTGGCAACAGGCGTTTCTCTTCATCGCTGATTTTCGTAACAGACTCGTAGCCGCCCAGAAAACTGTCTTTCTTTTTGCGAAACTCCTGCTCGTCGGCTTCGGTACTGTGAATCTGCAAAATGTAATAAGCAAGGTCGCAGCACAACATACCATTTCCGCAAAAATCGAAATCAAACAGCGTAATGGCGTCGTTTTTATCAATGGTCAGGTTGTCGAACCAGATGTCTAAATGGACACTCCCCTGCCGGGTTTGCGTCGAATCTATTTTCGTGAATTCATTGAGCAGATACGGCTGCATGTTTCTCATAAACTGCATCTCTTCCGATTCGCCCGGCAGAAACCGGGATAGCTGCTCAAGGGAATCGACCAGCAGAATCTGTGGCGTGTAGATCACCCGCTGTAATGTCAGATTGTGCGTAAGCTGATGAAACCGAGCCATAATCCGCCCCATTTCAGCGTGCAGATCTGCCGAAAAGGTAAGTTGTTTTTCACCTTGTGCAAATGAAAATAACACCCCGAACCGCGCTCCTTCCGGGGCTTGCAATGGCTGAATAAACACTCCCGTTTTGTCGGGCAACGGATACGAAACGGGAATGCCGCCCTCGTTTATCAGGCGTAGTAGTTTGAGTTCTTCCGAAATTTCATTTTCGGTACGCCAGTTCAGGCTATACACCCGGAAAACAGCTTTCACCGATCCGTCTGTCACTAAATACGAATGGTTGATGCCTGCTCTTAACAACTGGCAGGAGGTATTTCGGGATAAATTGTAGCGGGTTTGTAAAAACTGAGCAAGGTGCAACGGCGACAGAATCGACGACGTAACGGGAAACGGGTACATGCCCGGATTGGGGCTTACGAGCGGATTTTCGGGAAAGGCATTTGCGGTAGTAAACTGGTCAGTCATGAATTGGCTATAGGTGAGACATTGTACGTATAATCCTCAAAACTAAGCCGTTTACCTTTCTAATAAACATACCCCAAGACCCAGCCGGTTAGCTTGCGATCACATCGACCGGCTCAACGTATCATAAAGTGACGGCCTGCTGCCAGTAGCGGTGAAAATTCTCAAAACAAGCCAGCCATTCGCCATGGGTAACTGGTTTTGTGATGTACGATGTGCTTCGCAGATAATATGATTGCTCAATGTCCTCTTCACTGTTCGACGCGCTGAGGATAATTACGGGTAAGCGCCGATATATATGGTGGAGTTTAATTTCTTCCAGAAGTGCCCAGCCATCTTCCCGGGCCGGCAAATACAAATCCATTAGTATCAATTTGGGCAGCGACCAGTGTGCATTGGTGCAAGCTGTCAGGTAAGCCATTGCTTCGGGGGGGTTGACTGTACGCACCAGATTTACCGCTGGCATAATCTGGCTAAATACCCAACGGACCATAAACCAATGATCATCGGAATCCTCAACGACTAAAATAGTGTATCCACGCGGATTAGTGGAAAGTCCATGTTTAAGTAAATCACTATTCATACATTTAAGGGTATTCTGCTTACTGGGACCAATAACAAATATAATAAGTACGCAATACTATTTTATAAACTTTGAGCCGAAAGTGATAACGCTGTTGACCATAATTTCTTGTCGAAATACTTATTTATACGTGTTGCAGGGCAAAACAGCCGTTTAATATATTTTTAGTACTCACATTTCGATAGTATAAGTCTAATGATAACATGTTTTACGTACATGTTCAATTCATGCTCTACGTGTTGACGTAAACTTTACACTTTATAATGAAAATCAACTTAACCGACGAAGAAATGATTCGTCAATTTTTGCCCGGTCAACCCGATCAATGCTTTGAAACGCTTTACAACCGCTACGTCAACAAAGTGTACCGGCGCTGTTTATCCATGACTAAGGACACGGAAAAAGCCGAAGATTTTACCCATGATATTTTCCTGAAAGTATTCAACAAACTCGACGCTTTTCAGGAACGGTCAAGTTTTTCAACCTGGCTCTACTCCATTGCCTTTAACTACTGCTCAGATCAATTGCGCATCGCTAAACGACTGGATTTCAGCCCAATCGACGATGTTCTGGAGCAAAACATACCCGATTCGCACGAGGCCAATGTACACGAAGAAACCCTTCAGTTAGTGAAACAGGCTATAACTACCCTGCCCGATAAAGACCAGACGTTATTGCGCATGAAGTACGAGGAGGGAATGACTGTTGACCAGATTGCTCAGACCTATAATATCAAGGCCAGTGCGGTGAAAATGAGGCTCAAACGTAGCCGGGAGAAAGTTCACCTGTTGTATGCACAACATTGCCGTCTTTAATAGTAAGCCATTAGTTTAGAAGTTTGCCGTAGGTTTAATAAATATACTCTCTAATTAACGATACTTAATTGTCATAAATAGCTCATTTTTTCTATAAAACGAGGAAGAAAAATCAATATTTTTTCACCCAAATAGTAACCTGAACAGAATCTTACCGTCTATTGATTACAAGCAAGATCATAAAGTAAGAAAATGGTGGCCATATACGCGTTGAACCGAAAGAAATTTGTCCGTCACTTTGTTGAACAGTTTGTCGAATTTCACCCGAACATGACCGAGAGCCAGCGCGAAGAATCTATCCTGGCCTGTCTGGAAGTAATCGCTCTTTCGGGGTGTTTAGGAATAACATTTATCGGGTCAATCTACTGGTTCATATTGTGAGTTTTCCCGCATTGACGGAACATATCAGCTCACCGGCAGAATCATCCTGATGTTCATCTAACAAAGTCAATAATGCCGTTTATCATACCGTTTAAGTTGCTTTTACACATAGTATAGGTTAAAGATAATAACATACAATACTGCACTTCATCAACTCATTATCCACACTTGCTTAATAAAGTTATACCGGCCAGGAACGTATCCTGGCCGGTTTTTTACGATTGGTTCAACCGTTTTCATTCGTTAAATAATTAGCTCACGTTTACTTTTTATACGCGAATTTCAGAATATACCCCTTTTTCTTGTCGCCTTCGCTGGCAATGTACAGATCACCGTTGGGCGCAAAACATATGCCTTCGGGTTGGGTAAACTGCTTGGGATCGAGGGGTTCGGAGTAGATGATTTTAGCTTGCCGGTTGGTGATGACCAGGCGTTTTCCGGCGGAGGTGAGCATGTACCACTCCCCCGTTAGCGGATGCACGGCAATGCCCGACGGTTTGTAGCTTTTAGGGTCGATGTCCGCTCCCGTCAGTTGCTCGTCGTTCAGACTCATATCTCTAAACACCGCTTTGTTCAGCAAATCGTACGAGTAAACGGCTTTGTCGCTCGATCCTTCGCCACTTTTAACGGCAATCAGCAATCGCTTCGTTTTGGGTTCATAGCCCAATCCTTCCACTTCGGTTTTCTTCGGCAAATCGGTTTTTGTCTGTCCAATCTGCTTGGATTCCGGCGAATCCACGCCGGGCTCAAACCGGTAGAGCGTACCATTGCTTTCGATTACGAACACCTGCCCGTCTACGTACTCGATGCCCTCGAAATCACCGAATCCGCCAAAGCCGAAATCCTGCACGACTTTTCCCGTCTTCGTATCGAAAACGTGTACAACGGCTTCCTCATCCTGAACGCACAGGAGTTTGTCATCCTTATAATACGTCAGGCCCGATATCTCCTTCAGCACATCGGGCAACGTGTATTTTTCATCAGGGGTTATTAGTTGATAAGGTAAATTGAAATCGGGGGGCAGGGTTCCGGCTTGGGGTTTATCGGTCTTCTTCGACGCGGGACCACAAGCGGCCACAAGCAGCGTAAGGCACAGGAAAAGGCATTTCATACATGAACAGGTTTTGGGAGTAAATGTAGGTGTAGCGACGCAATAGTGTACGTAACTCGTCCGAATGACTTTCTCACCATTTCACTTAGCGTACTGAAAACCAGACTCATACCCGAAAAATCGGCATTCAGCATTATTTAGTTTTGAGAGCGGTGGCAGTACTACACCTTTGTTCCAGTAAACGAAACGAAAACAAAATAAGCCATGAAAAACATATTCATTCTGATGCTGGGTCTGGTAGCCGGAACCGCATCGTTCGCCCAAACAACCGGGTCAAAAACGCCCGCTACGTCGGTTTCCATCACCGCCGACCAGAAACTCAAACTCATCGTTGCCCGCGAAAATGCCAGTGCGCTCGTTACGCTCCGCGACACCGAAGGCCACATTCTGTACAGTTCAACGGTCGATCTTCGCGATGGTCTTTCGCAGAAATTTAACCTCAGCGAACTCGGCATTGGGTCGTATCAATTAGCCGTTTCCGTTGGCAATGAGGTCGTTGTCAAATCCTTTGTGATTGACGATCAGCCTGCTCAGAAAATAGTAGCGCTTCGTTCGTAATCAGAATCGCGTCATTCAGACTCCCGAAACCGGCATTCCGCCGGTTTCTTTTTTGCTGTCTGTTCAGAATCTGTAGATTTGTTCGTAAACTGAGTTCACCATGTCCTACCGTCTGACGAATCTGCAAAAGTGGCAACTCGCCCTGAGCGTGTTCGTTATTTACTGGCCTATACGGCTGTACGTCAACACCTCGAACCTAAGCTGGTTGCTGGCAACGCGCAACATACCGTTCTGGATACTGGAAATCATCCTGAGCGTTCTGTTTTTCTATGCCTGGATTACGGTTACGGAATGGCTTCAGCAACGGCTTTTCAAGCAGTTTGGCGAGGGATTTTTGATTGAATTCAAGATACCGGCTCAACTGGCTACGTTAGCTATTGCCAGTGCCCTGGCGTTGTGTTTCAATTTTGCTTTTTTCATGATCTGGCATGGTTTGGACGACACGCTGGAGCACCGGTTTGGCATTTATCGGGAACAGGATGCCCGCCCGCCCCGGCCCGCTACGCCACCGTCCGTTTCGGAGGAACGGCGCAAACGTAGCGAACAGCGTCGGCGGGTAAACTACGGTCTGACCGTGATGGCGATGTTATCGGCTTTTTATTTAGCCGCCAACCGCCGGGCTTACCGACAATTGGAGGTGGTTCAGGTACGTGCCGAGCGGCTCGAAAAAGAAAACGTTCAGGCGCAGTTTGCCGCGCTCAAAAGTCAGGTGAACCCGCATTTTCTGTTCAACAGCCTGAGCATTTTATCGTCGCTGGTTCACGCTGATGCCGACTTATCCGAAAAATTTATCGATCAGTTGTCGCGGGCGTATCGCTACATTCTGGAGCAGAAAGACAATGAGCGGGTGCTGCTAAAAACCGAACTGGAGTTTATTCAGGCGTATCGGTTCTTACTGAATATTCGCTTCGAGAATAAATTCGACGTAGTGATTAACGTACCCGAAGCCGACCAGACCCGCTACAGCATTGCCCCGCTGACGCTGCAACTGCTGGTCGAAAATGCGGTGAAGCACAACCGAATGTCGGCGAAAGAGCCGCTAAAGGTGCACATACAGCTTGACGATGATTGTCTGGTCGTTAAAAATAACCTTCAGCACCGGCCTCAGTCCGAAAATTCAACGGGCGTAGGCCTGCAAAATATTATAACCCGGTACGGTCTGCTCACCACCCGTCCCGTTTGGATCGGCGAAAGTGACGGCAGCTTTGTCGTGAAGATACCTTTACTTAATGGCGAAAGAGCGAAAGAGTGAAAGAGTGGCTGACGCATACAGACTTTAGTTACGTTAGCCACTCTTTCGCTCTTTCGCCCTTTCGCTCTTTAAAACCATGAACGTAGTCATCATTGAAGACGAGAGTCTGACGGCCAAACGGCTCGAAAGTCTGCTCCACAAATACGACCCGGCCATTACGGTGCTGGCCCGGATTCCGTCGGTAGCCGAAGCGGTCGCGTGGTTCGGTACGTCGGATTATGCCGTCGATCTGGTGTTTATGGATATTCACCTCGAAGATGATCTGGGCTTCCGCATTTTTGAACAGACGGACCTGACAACGCCCGTTATTTTTACCACGGCCTACGATGAATACATGATTCAGGCCTTCAAAGTTAACAGCATCGACTACCTGCTCAAACCCATCAATTACGATGAATTAGTGGCGGCAATCGAGAAATTCAAATCGCTGAAAAAACAGTTTGGGCAAGCCACATCGACTTCCCACGACATTGAAACGCTGCTCAACCTGATCGGCAAATCGAGTCATACCGATTATAAAGAGCGTTTTATGATTACGGTCGGCACTAAAATCAGGAGCATCGAAACGGCGGAGATTGCTTATTTTTACTTAGAGGAGAAGATCGTTTTTTTAGTGACGAAAGACGGCCTGACATTGCCCGTCGATTACAGTCTGGACAAGCTGACGCAGGTGCTGAATCCGCGTACGTTTTTCCGGATTAGCCGTCAGTTTCTGGTCTCGCTGCCCGCCATCCAAACTATTCATACGTTCTCGGCGGGCAAGCTCAAACTTGACCTGATGCCTAAATCCCGTCAGGAAGTCTTCGTTAGTGGTGATCGAATGACCGAATTTAAAGAGTGGTTAGGTAAATAGTACGCTGGTGTATGATGAGCACAGGAAAGCAAGATAAAGGTCCCCAGCCAGGCGATTATTACGGGGTAGTTTATAAGGGCGGTCTCATTCTCCCACTTCTAACTATTGCGTTGGCCGTATTTCTTTGGTGGTGGTTTTCCAGAAAGCGTAAGTAAAAGGACTCAACGAATTGTAGCTTCTAACAGAAGCGCTTAACACGAAGCCTTCCGTTAGAGGCTACGCTTTGTTAAATCCGAAAAATATAAATAATTCATAATAAAATTAAATTAAACGTAGTAATTGTGTATCTTTTAGCGTCCATAACCGATGGACGCGATTCGTTTTATATACATACAGTTGCTTATCAACGTAGCAAATCAGGATAATTAAATCATCTATAGGCGACTGAAGTACGCCAAATTAACGCTAAGGCCGCTTTATACCATGAGTAAGAAGTCAGCTTTACCAGGAGAAGACTGGGCTTTATTTCGCCTGGCTTTGATGCGCAATCATCTTCAGGAATTAAAAGATACGCTGGCCGCACAAACGCAGTCTCAACAATCGTTATCGGCTCGTCACCGATGTGAAATGGCTCAGATTAGTGCGTTGCCTTATCCTTTAGGATGGGCTATGGCTATTTATCGGTATAACAGGCAATTTATCGACCTACAGTCAACGAATAAGTTTACACAACGACTGATTAAAAGGCGTCAGGAGCAGGAAAGAGCTGATTTGGAGAAATGGATTACCCAGTTTCAGCGAAATGAAGATACTGAAGTACTGTTTTTCGATCAACTTACTGATTTGTTTGAGTGGTCGCTGACTAAACGGCAACGTCAATATTATCGCCGAACACTACGCGGCAACAGCACTCTGGTTTTAACCGATCTGAATAAATCGATTCTGTGGGCCAGTCAACGCTTTTTAGCCATGACTGGTTACCGACCCTTTGATGTATTCGGAAAAACCCCTGCCTTCTTACAAGGACCTGATACTGACCCCAATACGTTAGATTTTATCCGTAAGCGGTTAAGTCGCGCACAGGCATGTGCCACTGAGTTAATTAATTATCGTAAAAATGGAGAACGTTATTTATGTTGCCTGAAAATCAACCCGTTATTTAATCGACAGGGGGAGTTAACGCACTTTCTGGCCGTAGAATATGAGGTCTACGATCAGGAAGGAAATTGATAAAAAGTGGAGTAATGAGGATTCAGATGGGCGCGAAGCCGTACCTTTGCGGCATGGAGAACACCGACCATCCCCGCCCGCAGCGCGGCCAGCGTACCGACCAGCAGCTTACCGTTTCGGAACCCGCCGAGCTGATGGCGTTTTTGATTGCAAACCTGCCGCATAAAAACCGCAATAATATCAAGTCGCTTCTGAGCAACCGGCAAATCCTGATCGAAGGGAAAGTATATACGCAGTTCAACCATCCCCTCAAGCCGGGACAGGTGGTGACCGTAGCGGGCAGCCGCGCCCCCGAAACGACGCAATATCGTGGCCTGACCATTCTGCACGAAGACCCGAATATCATTGTCATCAACAAGCAGGCCGGTCTGCTCTCGATGGCAACCAACAAAGAGCGCGACCGCACCGCCTACGGCATTCTGAGCGATTACGTGAAGAAGCAAAACCCCAAGAACAAGATTTTTATTATTCACCGGCTCGACCGCGAAACGTCGGGCGTGATGATGTTCGCCCGGAGCGAAAAGGTGCAGCAACTGATGCAGGAATCCTGGAATGCTACCACCAAAGAGCGCACTTACGTAGCGTTGGTGGAAGGCGTACCAACGTCGGAGCGGGGCACCATTACGTCGTATCTGCGCGAAAGCAAAGCCCTGATCGTCTATTCGAGCCAGAATCCCGACAACGGGCAGATCTCCATCACGAACTATTCGGTGTTGAAATCGGGCAACGGCTATTCGCTGCTGGAGCTTGAACTGGAAACGGGCCGCAAAAACCAGATTCGGGTACACATGCAGGATATTGGCCATCCCATTGCGGGCGACTCCAAATACGGCGCCACCACCGACCCAATCGGGCGGCTGGGTTTACACGCCGAAGTGCTTGCCTTTGAGCACCCGATCACCGGCGAGCCAATGCGATTTGAGGCCCCAATGCCCAAATTATTCTCAATCGCCGTGAAAGAACGGATTGAAGAATAGGTTAAACCCGTTAAGAATAGTTTATCGTACTTTATTGAGTAAACTATAATCGTTATGAAGGCATCCTTTTACTTCGGCCTTTTACTTTGTATTGTGGTAGTGGCCAATTTGATACTGTGGATTGGATTGTCGACAAAGGACGTACCGTTCGATCAGGCAAAAGCTTTGTACCTGAGTTATTTTCCCGCTTTCCTACGAAATGCCACTACTCTCACCCTATTGCCTATTGGATTAGGCAGTCTTTCGATTTATTTACTTAGTCGCTCACAGGAACTTCTTGATGTGGGTTATCGTCGGGCAGGTCAGCTACTGATGTCCCTAAATGGTGTGCTAATTGTCTGGCAGCTATTTTCTTTGATGTAAACCCTTTTTTGTACTTTTCTCATTCATAATTTATGCGTGGTTTTCTTCTGATTTCATTAAGTTATTTAATAAAATCTGCCTGAAAAAAAATCACATTTGACTACTAATCAAACCTTTACATTTTTCCAAGACTGATTGTATAACTACACATATGTTGGTGGAGATAGGACAGATTCGCCTTGTCCACAGTCTGCTACTCAATCATCAGACAAATACGATTCCTAAGCAACAACTGGCCTATAAAAACCAAATCCACCAGTATATCTTGTCAGCTACGCTTCCGGGCAATGGTAATTAGCAATACGGGATTAATGAGCCAGACAAAAGCGAAGTTTGTGCCTTCCGCAAATATTTCTGGTCCATGCTTAGGCAATAGATTTAACAAAGAGTCCACATCGGCTTCCGTACCACCGCCCGCTGCCATAGAACTTAGCAACCAAGTGCGATAACCAGGATCCCGGATAAGGGTCTCCCAGGCTTGTAGTTCTGTCAACGCTAGCTGTTCTGTAGGTTTGTTGTAGGGTGGAAAAGCATAAGCAACCCGATCGTTTATGCGCACAGTCAAAATGCTTAGCTTGGCGTCAACGGCCAAAAATGGAACACGTCCGCCCAGTTTTATATCCCCCTGTCCAGAGGCTCGATACCCATTAAGTATGATTTGCGTTAACCGCCCCAATTCTACGGCCTCTTCGCTGGTAGGCATCAGCCGGTTAGCTTCAATGGGTAGATCAACGAATAGCGTGTGGTATTCAGCAGCCATAAATGTGCCATCCGGCTTAATAACCCGGCTCATTTCCTGCACTGCCTGAGCCGGATCACCCAGATGAATCAAGACCGTTTGGCATACGGCTGCATCGAACGAGGCATCTTCGTAGGGTAAGTTCAAGGCGTCGCCAACCTCAAACTCTACGTTTAGTAAGCCCAATTTTTGGGCTTGTGCCTTAGCGTCAGCCACCATCGCAGCCGTTAGGTCGATGCCTATAAACTGTACTTGGGGGTTGTGCCGGGCGAGTAACAAAGTTAAGGCCCCAGTCCCTGCGCCCACGTCGAGCACTCGGCTACCCGGTTTCAAGTCGAGTAAGGGAAGCAGGACTTTAGTAAAGTAATCAGCGTTCCAAAATCCATTCAGGCGGTTTTCGAGCATTCGCGTTTCAGCCTCATTTTCCCAAAGTGTTTCGTGCTCAGTAGTTTGGGTCAGTTGTGTTGCCATTCGTTGATCAGGATATGGATTAAACACATAGCTAAAGGGATGGAATTACCCAATAGGCATTTTTTATTATTTATCTGGAACGAGTACGCTAATGAAATGAAATTTATCACGCTAATTATCAGGTATTTATCAACCGGTATCTTTGTTGTATAACTGATCTTAATATAAAGCAAAAAAATTATTACAACCTCTTTCTATTATACGCCCTTCAAACCAGACAATGATCACGGGCAGAACAACACTTGACCATTTCTGATAACTTCTGACAATCTTTACACCCCTACCCCAACCTTCACTTCATAACCCGGTATTTGAGCAATACCCAAATCGCTTCGATGCCGTCGAGCCACGAAATCTTTTTGCCCTCGGCAATGGAACGGGGATAATAACTGATGGGTAACTCCTTGATGCGAATGCCGCGCTTGGCTACTTTGGCTGTCACTTCGGGGCAAAATTCAAAGCGCGTACAGTCGAGGGGAATGGACCGCAACAGGTTGGCGTCGAACACTTTATAGCAGGTTGGTTCGTCGGTCAGGCGTTGGTTATACAGGATATTCGTCAGCAACGTAACGACCTGCCCGCCTATGTAAAAGCTGAAATACGAATGGCGGTTTTCGGGTTTCAGAAACCGGGAGCCGTAAATAACCTTCTCGTTGCCGTCGGCAATGGGTTTCACTAAGGCCAGATAATCCTGCGGTTCGTATTCCAGATCGGCGTCCTGCACAATGGCAATGTCGCCCGTCATGTGCTGAATGGCCGTACGAATGGCGGCTCCTTTTCCCTGATTTTTTTCGTGGAAAACAACCTTGACGTTCGGCATCGACCGGAAAGTTTCGAGCCGTTCGCGGGTGCCGTCGGTGGAGCCGTCGTCAACAATAATAATTTCTTTATTTATGGGAACGGCCTGAATTTTCTCAAGTAAAGCATCAATAGACTTAATTTCGTTGTAAGCAGGAATCAGGACGGATAGCAACATGGTTCAAATATAAGCGAAAACGGAAAAACAACACCGGGTCACTTGCGAACCCAGTAAACTAACGGAAAACGCGGGCTTCGAGTCTGTACAAAGTGCTTTTGTAACCCGGCCCGCAATTGCCGGATGGCATACGCATTGGTGGGTTTGGTGAGGGCCGTACTATCGTCAATCACGCTCGTCCGGTTGCCAAACACCACCAACTTCAAACTGGTATCGGCTAAAGCCCGTCCGTACGTATCGGGGTGAGAGTCAATGTAGTGCGTTGTCTGCATTTCGGTGGTAATAAACGGTACGTTCGGCTCCCGATCCGACAGATAATATAAACTCATGGCGTTATCGACCAGCAGCACCTTTCCGGTTGGACCGGCCATCTCGCGGATAAATTCGCCCGCCGGAATTTCGCCCGAATAATCGGCAATGGTGATAAATCGTTTCAGGGCATCGGGTCGATACAGCAGTCCGCTAATGAGTAATAACGCTCCCAAAACCCCGCTTCCTGCCAGCCACAGCCGATACGGTACGTTGGCATGGCGAGCCTCATAGTGCGCTAACCAGCGGTCGGCCAGAAAACCGAGATGGATGGAAAAGAAAACTGCAGCCGGAAAAAAGTAATGACTGGCCTGCGTTTTGAGCATGGCGATGCACGAAAACCCAGCCAGCAGTAACGCCAGCCAAAGGGCCGGTGTTTGCCGGTATAAATTCCGGTAGGGTTGCTGAAACACCAGCACAACCGAGATCGCCAGCAAGAGCAGTAGCCAGCTCAGTTTAATCAGGAACTTGACCAAAAAAAGCGTGTGCGACGGGTAACCCCCGAATGGATAAATGTAGGTCCACTCCAGGTGGGCATCTAACCGATTGGTGGCGTAAAAATACAGAGCCGACAGCCCCAGAGGCAGCGCGAAACCCAGCAAGACCAGCAATCCCCGACCCACCATCGGCCAGAACGTGAGCCGACCCGTCAGCCATAAAAGCAGAATAAAAGCCCCGAACCCGACCACATAAAAGGCCACAACGCTCTTGAAACACATAGCTATGCCCAGCAAAACCCCGGCTCCCAGCCAACGCCATTCCTCCCGCCCCCGACTACCACTGCCAACGGCCAGCGCGAAAGCGTTCAGCCCGAAAATGGCGATCCAGCTTTCCGGCTCCAGGAAATTCATCTCCATAAAAAAGGCGCAGGCGGCTGTCAATAAGGCGGTTAGCAGCGCGGCCCGTTCGCCAAATAGTCGTGCTGCCCGCCAGGCCGATGCCACGCAACCCGTAGCCAGCAACGTAATCAGGGCCGACACGCTGACATGGTTGTAGCCGCCCAGTATGTTGAGCAGTACGCTGGTCGATGAATAAAGCAAGTATGACTTTGAGGGAATGAAATCGTACAACGCGTAGCCTTCGTTGAGGGTACGAGCAATTATCAGGTACTCATACGCATCGTAGCCGTAGCCGGAATTGTAGGTAAACAGGAAAAATACGGGGCAGAATAGGGCCAGAACTAAAAGAAGTCGCGTCATGAAAATCCGATACAGCGCATTAAATGTATGGGCGATCAGGCTTAGTGTAATGCGGTCGGGAACCCGCAAATTGTAGGTATAGCTGGCGGATTCCCGACCGCATTACAACAAGTCTATTAATTAACAAATGTACTGGTTTACGAATAAGTCACCACACCCGAAAGTGCCCTTCATAACCATTTACTTACTATTCACGTTACAGTGATACCTCCGTTTATCCCGAAAATACGCTACGTCAGTCAGTTTTCGCTGGTCTAATTTCTGCTTTCAGAACCCAAAAAACGGCATTCAGCCAAATTCATTTTCCCCTATAGGTCAATACGCTCACCTTTGAGTCGTTAATCCCAAAAGTCATGAAAGTCCTGTTACTATCTTTACTCATCGTTAGTTCAACGACGCTATTCGCCCAGGTGACCACTCAACCAGGTGCGCCTGTAAGTGGAACGGCAACAACTCCATCAGGCAATTTGCCCGATAGCATTAACAGACCGGCAAATCCAGTGCCAGACCCATTGGGCGCATCGCCGGTCAACACCCCTCCCGGTAGTTTCACGGCACCGGCTGGCTCTACACCGTCCACGATTGAGGTGGCTCCGGCTGGCGTACCGGGTCAACCCGCACAGACGCCATCCGAAGCTGAACCCATTGCCCGTGG
Source organism: Spirosoma sp. (assembly GCA_031425355.1). Classification (GTDB taxonomy): domain Bacteria; phylum Bacteroidota; class Bacteroidia; order Cytophagales; family Spirosomataceae; genus Spirosoma. Next base: position 27,102 of record JANPJE010000050.1, read on the forward strand.
AAATGGCAAAATTACGGGTGTCCTGATGGACTCGACTACCAACAAACCGGTTGAGTTTGCCACCGTTGCGCTGCTCAATGTGGCGACCAACAAACCCATTGACGGAACGACTGCCGATGCCAAAGGAAAGTTTACATTAGGCAAACTGACTCCGGGCAAATACCGGCTTCAGTATTCGTTTATTGGGTATAAGGACAAACGAAGCAGCCTGATTACGATTGAGCGCAGTTCAGATATAAACCTCGGCACGGTTAAACTCGCAGCCGATGTTCGGACGCTGAGCGAAGTGAACGTGGTGGGACAGGCCGCTATGATTGAGGAAAAAGTGGACCGGCTGGTGTACAACGCTGATAAAGATCTGACCGCTAAAGGGGGCGACGCAGGCGATATTCTGCGGAAAGTGCCGATGCTGGCCGTCGATCTGGATGGCAACGTCAGTTTGCGGGGTAGCAGCAACGTAACGGTACTGATTAACAACAAACCATCGACCATCGTTGCCAGTAGTGTAGCCGACGCGCTGAAGCAGATTCCGGCGGACATGATCAAGACGGTAGAAGTAATCACTTCACCATCAGCCAAGTACGACGCAGAAGGTTCGGCGGGAATTATCAACATCATCACCAAGAAAACCACATTGCAGGGTGCTACGCTCGATGTGAATGGCGGAGTCGGCAACCGGGGCAGCAACCTCGGCCTGAACGGCAACTACCGCACCGGCAAAATGGGCTTCTCGCTCGGCGGCTTCGGTCGGGCCGAATACAACGTGCGGGGTGCATTCAACAACGACCAGACCACCCGGACGTACGACCTGGCAACCAATACCTTCTCGGCCAGCACCCGGACGATCCAGACAGCCGAAACGCTGAGCCAGCGTCTGTTCGGCAACTACCAGTTGGGCTGGGATTACGACATCGACAAGCGTACCTCGCTTACGGCCAGCGTTCGTTACGGCGCACGGAACGGAAATGCTCAGCAGTCCAATCTGCTGACCCAAACGACATCGCCCAACAACTACTTCCCGACAATCAATAATCGGAACGTTGAGACAAAAGACCTTTCGGGAACGGTTGACGCCAACCTCACGTATACCAAAATTTACAAACCGCAGCAGGAATTCAGCATTCTGGCTCTCTATAGCCGGAACAACCGGACCAATAACTTCGTCGCTGATATTCTGGGTGGTACTGATTTTCAGACCATTACATCGCGTCAGAAAAACGAAAACAACAGTTATAATCAGGAATCGACGCTACAGATTGATTACCAGACGCCTATCAAAACCAATCAACTCATTGAGTTTGGCGGCAAGGGAATTTTCCGGCAGGTGAACAGCCAGTTTCAGTATTTCTTCGCCAACGGTGACACGGGCAATTTCCAGGTAGACGACAGTCGGTTGGGCAACACGCTCAACTACGACCAGAACATTGCAGCAACCTACGTATCGTACACGGTGAGCACCAAAAGCAAGTTTACGATCAAGGCCGGAGCGCGGTACGAGTATACCTTCATCAAGGCTGCATTCAGCGACGAATCGGCGGGGGCCGCATCGCCCATTCCCGATTATGGCAACCTTGTACCGAGCATCAATATCTCGAAAAGCCTGGCAGGTGGCAAGATCATTAAACTGGCGTATAACCGCCGGATTCAGCGTCCCGGCATTCAGTTCCTGAACCCGAACACCAACGCGGCCAACCCAACCAACATTACCATTGGCAACCCGTATCTGCGGCCCGAACTGACCGACAACATCGAATTCAGTACCAGCGCGAACATCAAAGGACTGTACCTGAACGCGTCGCTGTTTGCCCGCCGGACGAACAACGAAATCACCGCCGTTCGCGACGTATCTCAGGAATCGTTTGGCGATGTGGTGAACCCGGTCTTGCAGCAGGTCATCCGCACAACGTACCAGAACGTTGGCCGTCAGGATGCCGTTGGCCTGAACTTATTCGGAAACGGAACCCTGTTTGGCAAACTGCAACTTGGTGGTGGCATCGACCTGTACCATGTTACATTGACCAACAATAACCCCAACCCAATTTATTCGGCGGCCAATTCCGGCTTTGTTATTGGCGGGCGCATTCAGAGCAGTCTGTCGCTGAGCAACGGCTGGGGTTTCCAGCTTTACGGTGGAGCACGCGGCAATCAGGTTCAGCTACAGGGTTATCAAACCGCCATGTATTTCTACAGCCTTGGTGTTCGGAAAGAGTTTAATAACAAAAAGGCAAGTCTGGGATTAGCCGCCGAGAATATTTTCAACCATCCGTTTGTCCAGAGGGCCGAATTGTCCTCGCCCATCCTGACACAAAAGTCACAAACGAGTTTCTACAACGCCGGTGCCCGGTTAACCTTTACATACAAACTTGGCAAAATGAGTTTCGATGCTCCGCAAAAACGCCGGAGGTCGATTGACAATGACGACGTAAAAGGTGGCGACGGTGGTGGCGACGGTGGTGGTGGACAGCCGCAAACACAGACACAAACGCAGTCGGCTCCAGCCAGCGGTGGCACACGTAGCGGTGGTACTCGTGGTGGTGGCACCCGGCCCAGACAATAATCGAGTGACTTAATACTTTTGAATAGGATAGGATTAATTAACGATTAATTCCTCTCGCTCTGCGGGAGGAATTTCTTATTTATGTGTGGTCTGCTGCCTTTACCTTTGTCCGTTCACTCACTCTACAGAATCCATGAAATCAAAAAATTTAGTTAGCCTCTTTGTTGCAGCCGTTTTTTTTGTTCTCTCCATCACGGGCCTTTTAATTTATTTCGGGCAGGGTTCGCACATTGTCGATCATACCCACGCCTGGTTTGGGATATTATTTTTCGCGGCTGCCGTATTTCACATCGTCAATAACTGGTCCTCCATTGTGGGTTATACCAAAAATCGCCGGACGGGCGGCATCCAGAAAGAGTTTGTCATTCCAGCGGTTATCGTCGCTGTTTTTGCCGCCGGTATCGGGTTCGACGTACCGGTTTTTGATAAGTTGGCGAATGCCGGTAAAAATCTCGTTCGGGGCGATAAACCCAAAGGTGGCCCGATGTCGCAGCCGACCATCGACTCCATTGCCCGCGCGGTTGAAACGGCTTACGTAACAGCCTACACCAAAGGCGACACAGCAGCGCTGTCGGCGGTTTTGAACCCGAAAGCATCGGTTCTGACCGAGGCCGGAACAATTCTGAGCGGAATAGATGTACAACAAAACTCCCTCAAGCGATTGACCAATGAACCCATTAAAACGAAAATTGACCGCGCCGAAGCGCTCGACGACCAAATGATTGTCGTATATGGAACATCGACCAATCCGGCATCTCCTGCGTTGACTTCTTACATGCACGTACTTCAGGAGCAGGATAAAAAGTGGCGTATTGTGGCGGCACAGCGGGCTTTTCCGTCGGTTCAATAGTTCATTGGTAAGATTCTGTATTTGTTTTTTTGAGATTCTCACAAACAGGTTCGCTGCTCAACTGGCGGACCTGTTTTTTATGGTATCATACGCTCTGCAACGAAATGAATTTAGCCGACGTACAGGCTGTCAAGACTGCCCGAATATGATTCATACGTAGTACGTGACCGCTTAATTTTTCGTATAAACCGACTGAACACCAACCTATTAATCAATTCTTTCGATTTTACCCGGAAATAGTAAACTCAATTGACTATTTCCGGGTTAACATGACGAATACGGTTTGCCTGATGCCTGAATGAAGCAATCACTACAATTTATCCTTGCCTGTTGCCTCGCGGTGACCGGCCTGCCATTTTTGGCTCTGTCCCAGTCAGCCTATGTCATTACGGGCCGGGTAACGGATGCAGCAACGGGAGAAGGCATTCCGTTTGCGAGTATTGCGGTAAAAGGCAAAACGTCGGGAACAACGTCCGATGTTGATGGTCGTTATTCGCTTCGCCTGACGCAACCGTCCGATTCGCTGCTGGTGCTCAGTTTGGGTTATCGCACAGGCTCCTACCCTATTTTGACACGAGCGGCCCAAACCATCAATGCGCAGTTGACGGCTGCCGCCACCCGATTGCAGGAGGTGAGGGTGTATGCCAAAGGGGGCGACCCGGCCTACCGTGTCATGCGCGAAGTCATTCGTCGGCGCGACGAGTTTAACCCGGCACGGCTATCGGCGTATCAATACGACAGCTACACTAAAATTGAGGGATACATCAATAATTTCGCTCAGAAACGCAAAAACAACCGCCGACCGGGGCCAATCAGCCGGTTGCTGGGCAAACTCCCGGCCATTACGGATGAGAACGGAAAACCCGCCGTGCCGGTGTTTATTTCCGAAACGGCATCCACGTTCTACGC
>JANPJE010000051.1:0-1651 GCA_031425355.1 Spirosoma sp.
GAATTCACTCACAACGATGGGCTTGTACCTTACTAAAAGCCCGCGCCCGCCTTTCAGAACGAAATACTCAAAACCTTGAACATCAATCTTTATCAGGTCAACCCGCTCATGAACCGTATCGTCGAGACGTAACGTCGGAACATCTACATATTCGGTAAAATCACCATCGTTATACAGCCGGTAATCGCCCACGTTGAACGGATGTTTGTAAAGCCGCATCGTCTCTTTTTTATCCGAAAGAGCCGCATTATACGCCGTTACGTTGGTGAGATTATTCAGCGCGACGTTCTTCTGAAGAATGGCGAAGTTGCCGGGGTCCGGCTCGAACGAAATCACCTTTCCCTTAACTGCTTTCTGCCCAACCCGGATGCTGTAAAAACCCATATTGGCTCCAATGTCGAGCATGACCGTATCGGCCTTTACAAACGACAGAATGGTCTTTGTTTCGGTTTCCTCAAACGTACCCGAACCCGTAATCTGAAGCGTATCGTGGGCATCGACGTACATCGAAAAGTCGCCGAAATTATACGGTTTGCTGTTGTCGATTGCCCCTTTCAACCCCAATTTATGGGCTAAAATGGCCGTCTTGAAAAGCACACGGTCACCATCGAAGCCCATTTTATCGAGTAATGTAGATGTCGCATTAAGTAGGGCCTGTTTCATTGGATCGGGAGAAGAAGAACGATTGACTGCATGGTACGTTTACAAACATAGTGCCATGTTGTGGAAATAAGTAAGAGACAGCTATATGCAGGCTACAAATCGCACGTTTTGCCGTAAATTTGAGTTTTCAATAAAACGAACATGTGGGCAACTACGGCATGAAACTAAAGCTTCAGCAGACAGACTTATTTGAAGATCGGCATCACGGTGGCAGGCATTCCGGCGGCCGACGTTCCGGGCAGACGAACGATACTCAAGCCGAAATACTTAAAACAATTGGGATTGACTCCATTGATGAGTTGATTGACCAGACGGTACCCGACGCGATTCGGCTTCGCAAGCCGCTGAATTTGCCCGCTCCCAAGTCCGAAATGCAGTTTCTGACTGATTTCAGGAAACTGGCCGGTCAGAACAAAGTCTTTAAATCGTATATCGGCACGGGCTATTATGACACCTTGACGCCGAACGTTATCCTCCGTAATATTCTCGAAAATCCAGCCTGGTACACGGCCTACACACCGTATCAGGCCGAAATCGCGCAGGGTCGTCTCGAAGCCCTGCTGAATTTCCAAACCGTTGTGTCCGACCTGACGGGTATGGATTTAGCCAACGCATCGCTTTTGGATGAAGCGACCGCTGCTGCCGAAGCCATGCACATGCTTTATGCCATGCGTCCGGCGGCAAAGAAAACGGCGAGCACATTTTTCGTTTCTGACCGGTGCCATCCGCAAACTATCGACGTACTGCTCACCCGTGCCGCTCCCGTTGGTGTTAACGTACTGATTGGCGACCACCGCACGGTTGATCTGACCAATGGCGCTATTTTTGGGGCATTATTGCAGTATCCGGCTTCGGATGGCGAGGTATTTGACTACACCGACCTGATTGCCGCTGCTCACGAATTAGGCATTACAGTGGCCGTTGCCGCCGATTTGCTGGCGTTGACTTTATTGACATCGCCCGGCGAAATGGGTGCCGATGTTGTGGT
>JANPJE010000052.1:0-10080 GCA_031425355.1 Spirosoma sp.
CCCGGTACGCTCGCCAGCGGTAGAGAAACAAAAAAAGACGTACCAACATCGTCGGTTGTTTCAAACCAGATCGTGCCACCGGCATGTTCAACGCCCCGCTTGGCAATGGCCAGCCCCAAGCCCGAACCGCCCCGTTTTGTACTGAAGTTTGGCAGAAATACTTTACTTCGTATCGCTTCGGGGATGCCCGCCCCGTTGTCATGAATTTCGATCTGCACCGCGTCGGCGTTCGTGTAGAGTTTCAGGTTGATTACGGGTTTTCGGCCCGACGGCACCGACTGAATGGCGTTTATGAGCAGATTGGTTAGAATACGGCCGATAAGCTGCCGGTCGCCAACCGCCATAACCGGACCATTGACAACGTCCCGCTCCAGCGAAATCCGTTTATCGTCGGCATACAGGTCAGCCGTTTTATTGAACACACCCGTCACCTCAAACACTTCCCGTTTTGGCAGCGGCATCTTGGCAAATTCAGAAAACGACGTAGCGATGTCGCTCAGGTTGTCGATTTGATCCAACAGCGAATCGAATGTTCGCAGAATAACCCGACGGGCGGGGTCGTTTGTACCATCCGTCGCCTGGTTTGATTTCGGAAACGTCCGTTGCAGGTGTTGGAGTGTCAGTTTCATGGGCGTGAGCGGGTTCTTGATTTCGTGCGCCACCTGCTTGGCCATTTCCTGCCAGGCCGACTGTTTTTCGGTTTGCGCCAGTGCCTGCTTACTCTCTTCCAGCTTGACCAGCATCCGGTTATATTCCCGAATCAGCAGGCCAATTTCATCATCCGATTGCCACGGTAATGGGTCGTTCGGACGTTCAAGATTGGTTTTCCTAATTTTCTGTGTTAGTAATCGAAGCGGTTTTGTGAGCACATGAGACGCGAAGTAGGATAAAATCAGAAAGAACAGAAACAGAGCCGTAAAGATGCTCAGTGCCGACGCGATGACTTCTATAATTTGCCGGTCGAGTTCGGGCCGGGCGTAGAAATAAGGGATGCTCAATACGCCCAGCAATCGCCCGTTGTACGATTTGATGCCCGCGTAGGCCGTTCGATACTGCTTGCTGCCCAGCGATTCATTCAACAATCGCTCGTTTTCTTTGTCTTCAATAATGTGAACATAGGCCTCCGGATTAATGTATTTGGACAAATAACCACTCTCGTAAATAAGCGGACGAGTGGAGGTGTACAGCCGTCCCCGTGCATCGAATAAGTTGATGTCGACACCGGCATCACGCGCAATTTTGCTCAGTTCCTCTTCCATCGACGCTTTACTACGTTTGGCCTGTAAATGTTCGTCGAAATACGTCAGGAAGTTGGTGGCAATATTGCGTGTATTGCTGATATAGGCATTCTCCTGGTTGGTAATATAGTTGGAACTGATAACGCTCAGAATGATAACGATTACCAGAAGCAGCGGCAGGAAAAACGCCAGATTAAGCAAAATCTGAATCCGTGTCGAGTAATTGATGCTGAACTGCGAGAATCCGTAATTGACCGCATAGCCCAGAATAACGACGATAACCGTCAGAACCAGAAGCAGATACAAAAACGAAAAATTGGAGAATATATTCCGAAGCGGATACTCTGCCGACGATACCACCACAATCCGACCATCCTGCCCACGCTGGGCCACATGCTGGTATCCATTGCTCGACACGCCACTGACAAACAAGGCCGGGTTATCCAGCAACATTGGGTTTAGTCGCCGGTCATAATTGTAGCTTCCCGCGCTATACAGCAGCCGGTGGGTTTTAGGCCCGCCCAACGATTGACCCCCTGCGCGTGGACCGCTAAAAAAAGCATAGCTATAGCCTTGTGTATCAGCATTCTGCGTAAATTTCGTATCGACCAGCAGCTCAGGATAAACGCTTTTAGGAAGTTCGTTTCGGAGCCGAAGGTCGAGCACAACGTATCCTAATGTGTCTGAAACAATCCCAATTTTAGCGCCATCTCCCCCCGACCGCCGAACCGCCACGAAGCATACGTACTGCTTCTTAAACTGATTGCCAGCTTCATTGATAAAGTAAACGTTCGGGTATTCGGTTTGGTAGGAAGCCTGGCGGTAACGCGTTGCCAGGGCCTCCAGCGATACCGCATTCGGACCGATGTCGAGCTTGTTTCCATTGGCCTGAAACGATAATACGTCGATGTCATACTTGTCGAAATATTTATCCAAATGCAGGCTTTTAACCCGTTGCTGAATACGCTCCCGCACCAGCAACGTATCGGTTTGCAAAGCCCGGCCAATCTCGGTATCCCGCCGAATCGACTCCTGGGCCTTGGTCATCAAAAACTCACCGAACTCATCGTTTTCAGCCAGCAACTTCGCAGCGAATTCCTGCTCATGAATAAGTTGCTTTTTAACCTCCTGATTATAAACCACGTATGACGTCATAACGGCACATACGAAGGCCGCCAGGAATAAATAGATCGAGGTTTTGTAACGAAATGTATAGAGCGTTTTGGGGAACTGGGTGACGTAAACAATCAGAAAATAAATGCCGTTGAGCAGAAATATACTTGCCAGCGGCCAGCCCAGCATAAACCAAAGTCCGGCACTGATGAGCGTACCGGCCAGAATCAACAGCAATCCCACACCCACATGATTGATCCGGTTGTAGCGCAAAAACAGGCTCGCCAGCAGGTGCGTGAACAGGAAATAAATAAACGAGACAGTGATGAAAACCAGTAGGCACACGATTTTCAGAAATGAAAAACGAATGTTCAAGGTAATATCGAGCGTAAACTGCGACTTCTCGTAAATATTATTGAGTTCGATGAAACAGATCGTGAACACTGCGTAGCTGGCAACAACACATCCAACTGAAATCAGCCTTTTTTGCCAGTCAGGCAAATGAAGTAGCTTCGTATACGTGCCCGACCGGAAATAAAACCGAACTAAGTAGAAAGCCAGCGCGGCCACAACCAATGCATTCAACAACAGGTCGCCCAATGAAGGATTTAATACCGACGACGCGTAAAATTTAGGGTTGAACAGGTCTGACTCGACAAACAAAAACGGTACGCCGAAATACAGCATTACCCCCCGCAGCAGAAGCATATAAGCCGCCAGCCATAAGAATCCGGTTTCGTATTGCCGCCCGCGCTTCAGCCGGGTCATGAGTTGAAACACATACAGCCCCAGAAAGATAACGCTTAATGTGGCCAGAATCACCGTATTGACCGGCGTAGAATGATTGCGGTAATCATCTACTTTGGGCGGCACTACCGAAAACAGGAAATTCGATGTGTTATCAAAAATTGACTGATAGGCAGTCAGGCGGTCATCAGACACCGTCAGTGGATCGAGCGAAAATAAATCGGGGTTATAGCCCGACTGTAAATAGGCGTTGTTGCTATGATAATAACGGTAAACGTTAATGAGCGAATACAGATCCAGCACCGTTGCCCCATTCACTAACCGCTGGTGACTGACGATATATCGTTCCTTCTCGAAATCAACTAATTTGGGAGTCGTTACGGTAGCGAGACGGGCAAAATCGGGTATAAACCGATGATCGGACCAGTAGACTAACTGCTTATTGCGGAAAATGAAATAAGGGTAACGAGTTGGCAGACGCAGGTCGGCAAAAGTGGGCTTGGTGTTGCGGTTGAGCAATGCGGTTACGCTGTCGAGTTCGGCGGCACTGACCTGTATCTCTTCTTTAACACGCTGCTGAACCGAACTCAGGTATTGCTCATCGGTGGCACCGGGCGCGTTCTGTTCAAACAGAAAAAAGCACACGACTGACAACACGACGGCAGCTACAGCTAGCAGCAAAAAAATATGGTTTTCAAATCGTTTCACGTAAGCGGGTATTGTCTTCAGCAAAACAGTCCTAAAATCATGCCAGAGTTCGTCCGGACGGTTCAACGACATCGCAGTTTGCCCGTTTACTGTTTTTCGACCGTAAATCCGCCGGGTTCGTAACCAATTTCAGCACCCAGTACGTAGAGTAAATGTTTCCGGTCAATAATGACCTGTACCCCTTCAACGTTATACACTTCGTCGGAAGGCCCCGGCAGGTCGAAGCCCAGCAGCCACGATGAGCCACAGCCCCCGCCCCGCACACCGACGCGTAAACCATATTCGCCGGGAATTTTATTGGTCCGCAACGTGTCCAGAATTTGCTGACGCGCTTCGGGCCGAACGCGAACAGGATTATCTATTAGAAGCATAAGTACGTATGGGTTTACGGCAAACCCTTTCTCCAAAATTACCCATTTTTACCGAACAATGTTCTCCTTATCTATGGACCTATTGAGTGACTTTCTGAAGCTGATTATCCCGGCTGGACTGGTGTTGTATGGCATGTATCTGACCGTCAAATTGTTGTTGGAACGTGAGGCCGACCGCCACCGCTACGACGTAAAAAACCGTTATACCGAAACCGTTGTACCCATACGGCTTCAGGCCTTTGAACGGATGGTGCTGTTTCTGGAACGGATTAGCCCCAACAATTTATTGCTGCGTCTGGGCGGCAGTTCAACGACCGTACTGGAGTTTCAGCAGCGGCTTTTGCAGGAAATTCGCGATGAATACAATCATAATCTGTCGCAGCAGGTGTACATGAGTCAGGCCACCTGGGATGAGATTCAGGGCGCTATGAACGACGTAATGACGCTTGTTAATCAGGCCTCGGGCGACACCCGCCCCGACGCACCCGCCCTCGAACTCTCGAAACGAATTTTTGAGCGCATCATTCAAAAAGAGAAACAGCCCACTTAGAACGCTCTCAAAGCTGTGAAGGACGAAATTCAGGCTATGTTTATGTGAAAAAAGGAGGAGAGGAGGAAAGGGAGAAAAGGAACGCATCAGCAACCCTTTCCTCCTCTCCTCCCATTACTCCCTTTTCTCCTTCCTTCTTAAAACACCCCCGCCGAGAGCGTCAGAGCTTTTTGGAAGGCTTCCTGATTAATGGTCAGTATGGCTCCTTCGTCGCTCAGGGTCTGAATAATTTCTTCGGTAGGCAGATTACCGGTCAGGTCATCGGCCGCCATCGGGCAACCGCCAAAACCACGTAACGCACCGTCCATCCGCCGGACGCCCGCCCGCCATGCCGCCCGAACTTTAGCGGGACCATCGCCGGGGAGGGCGTGCAAGTGTGCGCCAAACTCGACCTGCGGGAAAGCAGAAATCAAGTGGCTGAATAACGTTTCAATAGCTGCGGGCGTCGATGAGCCGACGGTATCGGACGGAGCGATGATACCGACACCAGATTGTACCAATCGGTTCGTGAACTCACCAACAAGATCGGGGCTGTAGGGGTCGCCATACGGATTTCCAAAGCCCATTGACAGATAAACGACTAATTCTTTTCCGGTCTGAACACAACGCTTCTGAATCGATCCCACCACCCTAAATGCCTCAGCAATAGAGGCATTGGCGTTGCGTTGCTGAAACGTTTCGGAAACCGACAACGGGAAACCAACGTACCGAATTGCTTCGTGCCTGACGGCTTCTTCGGCTCCGCGCTGGTTGGCAACAATGGCCAACAGTTTGGTTTTGGTCCTGGATAAATCGAGACCGGCGAGTACGTCAGCCGTGTCGCGCATTTGCGGAATTACTTTCGGCGATACGAAACTGCCGAAATCGAGCGTATCGAAACCCACCTGCAACAAGGCATTCAGGTAACGAATCTTGAGGTCTGTCGGTACGAAATGAGCCAGACCTTGCATGGCATCGCGGGGACACTCAATAAGTTTCATCGGCGCATCGGTTGACGTATCAGTAGAGCCATCAGTCCCATAACAGCCGCGCAAATAGCCAGTCCGCCAGCTTCACGGGCCATTTCGATGTTCATGCTTCGCATACCCATCTCACTGAACAAAAAGCCTTCAAACGCGGGGGGCCATTGGTAAACAGCCGCAATGACATACATCACCGCCATTAGCACATAAAACCACCACCGGCCCAGACCGGCATAGGCCATGAAACAGGCAATAGCGGCAAGGCCATAAATCGGAACCCAAACTTCAGGATCAGGATCGTTATATTGAAAAGCGGCAAATAGAACGAACAGCAAGCCGAAGACAATGGATAAGATTTTACGCATTTTTTGAGGTAGTAATAGGTTACACCGGATTCATTTACAATACTGCTCTACCGCATTGGCGGCATCGGCATATCCAAGCGTTTGGGCTTGTTTCAGGCTCAAACAGCCTGTTTCGCGTTGATTTTCCACTAACTGGGCAATGCCTAATCCGTAAAACGCTTTCCCGAACTTTGGATCGGCATTAACCGCTTTTTGAAAATCGGCGATGGCCCCGGCAAGGTCCTTCTGCTGAAACCGTAAATTTCCCCGGTTATACAACGCCAGGGTATTAGCTGGATTCAGAGAAATGGCCTGCGAGAAATCAGTCAGGGCGGGCTGAATCTGCCCCTGTGTCGCAAACAACTGTCCCCGGTTCAGAAATAGTTCGGCACTCAGGCTCCGGCTGGTATCGGGCATTAATCGAATGGCATCTGAATAATCTTTCAGCGCACCGGCCTGATCGTTTTGTGCCACCCGGAGCAGTCCCCGGTTATAATATGAACGATAAAAATCAGGATTCAATTTGATCGACTGATCGTAATCAAGGGTTGCATTGGCGTACTCTTTTAATTCGAAATAAGCCACGCCCCGCGAATTAAACGCTTCGGCATTCTGGTCATCGGCTTCGATAGCCTGGTTCAGCGACTGCACGGCTTCCCTGAATTTACCTTCTTTTAAGTAAACCCGGCCCTGGTCAACATATTTTTCCGACGAGTTACACCCACTGATACTGAACGCAATACCTAAAATAAACCACAACGAACGCTTCATACTTACTTGATTTGACTGTAAAGGTACGCGTGAAATTTGGTCGTTTGCCTAACAATTCCTTAACTTTGCATCGGCAAATCGGTGCTACCAGCTCCTGCTGAATCCCCCAGGTCTTGACCGAAGCAAGGGTAGGTGGTCGTAGCGGTGAGACATTGGTTTGCCATTTTTTGTTTCCGCCAGTCAGGTTTTGTCTTATCGGGGCGGCTACGCTGTTCAGCGGGTTATGCGTTTAGCTGTAGTAAGCCGCTAAATTTCCCAAACCCAACATGAGCCTACTCAGTCAGCTTACCGGTTCGTTTCAGGACACATTCAATACCGAGCCAGCTCTCCTGGTCTGCTCCCCTGGCCGCGTCAATCTTATTGGCGAACACACCGACTATAACGAAGGATTTGTACTCCCGGCCGCCATAGACAAGGCGATTTATGTAGCCGCTGGCCCTCGTTCCGACAACGAAATCCATTTAGTTGCCTACGACCTCAACGAAACGTATCAAGGTTCGTTAACGGAGTTGATCAAAACACAAACCTGGGCCGATTACGTACTGGGTATCGTATCCGAATTTCAGTTAGCGGGGAACAAGCTCGGTGGCTTCAACTGCGTTTTTGCGGGTACGATCCCGATGGGTTCGGGCCTGTCGTCGTCGGCGGCTCTGGAAAATGGCATTGGCTTCGCCCTGAATGAACTATTTAGTTTGGGGCTGGAACGGGTGGACATGGTGCGGCTGTCGCAACGGGCCGAAAATGAGTTCGTTGGTGCCAAAGTAGGCATCATGGACATGTTTGCCAGCATGATGGGCAAAGCCGATCACGTCATAAAACTCGATTGCCGTTCGCTCGACTACACCTACGCGCCCCTGCGCATGGATGGTATCAGCATCGTCCTCTGCGACTCGCGGGTTAAGCATTCATTAGTCGCTTCGGAGTACAATACGCGCCGGGCCGAGTGCGAAACCGGCGTGCGACTTCTACAGACATTTTATCCCGAAATCAAGAGTCTGCGCGACGTAACGATGCTCATGCTGGACCAGCATCTGCGCGATACGAATCCATTAATCTACCGTCGATGTGCCTATGTGGTGCAGGAAAATCAGCGGTTGCTCAATGGTGTGGCAGCACTCGAAGCGGGCGATGTGGCTGCCTTTGGCCAACTCATGTACGGCTCGCACGAGGGCTTAAGCAACTGGTATGAAGTTAGTTGCGTCGAATTAGACATTCTGGTAGAGATTGCCCGCCAGCAGCCGGGGGTTCTAGGTGCCCGCATGATGGGCGGTGGCTTCGGCGGCTGCACCATCAATCTGGTGCGCGAGGAGGATCTTGACGATTTTACGGATCAGATTACCAAACAATATAAAGCCCGAACGGGGAAAGATACGTACCTTCACGCCTGCAAAATTCAGGACGGTACGAACTTAGTCAGCAGGTCAATGAGTCAGTAAGTAACGTGCACGTTAGCCCTTTTAACTTATTGACTTACCGACCGCACGGGCGGCCCCGTTACTGACTTATCGACTAATTATTAACTTTAATTTAGCCATGAAATTTTTCATTGACACGGCCAATCTGGCCGACATTCGCGAAGCCCAGGATATGGGAATTCTCGACGGCGTTACAACCAACCCTTCGCTGATGGCCAAAGAAGGCATCACAGGCAAGGATAATGTAATGCGCCATTACAAAGAAATCTGCGATATCGTGCAGAGCGATGTGAGCGCCGAGGTTATCTCCGTCACCTACGCCGAGATGATTAAGGAAGGCGAAGAACTGGCAGAAATCGACGAGAATATTGTTGTAAAAGTGCCAATGAGTGGCGACAGCATTAAGGCGATCAAGTACTTCTCGGAGAAGGGCATTCGTACCAACTGTACACTGATTTTTTCGGCTGGTCAGGCATTGTTGGCGGCTAAAGCGGGGGCTACGTACGTATCGCCGTTTGTGGGCCGGTTAGACGATATTTCGACCGACGGTATGGCGCTGATCGAGCAGATCGTAACGATTTTCACCAATTACGGCTATGCAACTGAGGTTCTGGCCGCTTCAGTACGTCACCCGATGCACGTACTTCAGTGCGCCGAAATTGGAGCCGATATCATGACGGCCCCGTTGAGCGTTATCAAAATGTTGCTCAATCACCCACTCACTGACAGCGGTTTGGCTAAGTTCCTGGCCGACCACGAGAAGGCTACGGCTGCTTTAGCGTTAAAATAGTAAATTAGTTTACGGTTTATGATTTGCGGTTTATGGTGGCTGACGCGAACGACTAACGTGCTGACTGACCGTAAACCGCAAACTGTAAATCATAAACAATAAGCAAAATCATGTTTTCTTCCGAACCCGTTCTTGCACTCGACCACGCCGACATTTATCAGGGAACGAAATTGGTATTAGGCGACGTATCGTTTCAGATTCATAAGGGCGAATTCACTTATATTATCGGTCGAACGGGCAGTGGTAAAACGTCGTTGCTCAAGACGTTATATGCCGATTTATGGCTTCAGAATGGTAAAGGGCTGGTGGCGGGCTATTCGCTCGATGCGCTCAAACCCCGTGACATTCCTCAGCTACGCCGAAAAATCGGCATCGTTTTTCAAGATTTCCAATTGTTTTTCGACCGCTCCGTCGAAGACAATCTGAAGTTTGTACTCAAAGCTACCGGCTGGAGCAACAAAGCCGATATGAACAATCGCATTGCCGATGTACTGATGCAGGTTGGTCTGGGAACGACCCAGAAAAAAATGCCCCACCAGCTCTCAGGTGGCGAACAGCAGCGTGTAGTTATTGCCCGCGCCATGCTCAATGAACCACAGATATTGATTGCTGATGAACCCACCGGCAACCTTGACCCGTCGGTATCGGACCAGATTATGAAAGTTTTTCTGGCCATCAA
The DNA here is from genome assembly GCA_031425355.1 of Spirosoma sp. GTDB lineage: Bacteria > Bacteroidota > Bacteroidia > Cytophagales > Spirosomataceae > Spirosoma. The sequence goes on from JANPJE010000052.1 coordinate 9,689, forward strand.
CAGCTCCGGGACTGCCGTACTTATGGCCACCCACAACTACGATTTACTGAACAAATATCCGGCCCGTGTGCTACGTTGCCAGGATGGGCAGGTGGTAGAATTAAAAGGGTAAAAGCAGTTCACGTTTTTTCACATTCCGCTTCTCGTATGTCTGCACCCGCTGGCTGTTGATTCCTGCCAGTAGCTGGTTATTGACGAACGTTAGCGAGCGAACATCTCCGCGCAGATACAGCCCCGACTGCGCTTGGGGGAGATACGTAAAACTGCCTTTTCGGTCGTTCAGAAAAACCTCCCCATAATTGGCATCGATATTTCCCGTTCGCACCCGCCCGTGCGTTTGGTTTCCGGCCAATACTACGTCCTTAAATCCGTCACCATTCAGATCTTGTGTT
>JANPJE010000053.1:0-7554 GCA_031425355.1 Spirosoma sp.
CAACCCGGCCGCCAGTGATTTTCACCTTCTGGCGGGTTCACCGTTGATTGATGCCGGACTTGATGTGTCGTCTTGGACTATCACGACCGATGCCGCCGATCAGCCTCGTCCCCAGAACGGTACGTACGACATTGGCGCGTATGAACTGGCATCGACAACGGGCACTCTGTCAGACAGAATCGTTGTTTCCAGAACTGGCACGTGTCTTTCGTTCAGCCTCACGAATACGAATTCTATTGTGCTGATACCTGAACCGACTGATGAGGGAGCAAAAAATCAGTCATTATCCATTTATCCATCGCCCGCCACCGATTTCGTTTCGATACGCTTATCAACGAGTGAGCCTATCGTAAAAGTTATGATTTATAACGCACAGGGCCAGCGCGTCCGGGCAAAGTTGATACGCATAGGTGATGTTAATCGTTTAGATATAAAAGGTTTAGCAGCCGGAATTTATCTGGTTCGACTCAGGACTGGCGACAACTGGCACACTGGTCGTTTCGTGAAGCAGTGATGGGGCAGTTAATAAAATAACGTAAATACGGGATTCGCTTTACGTCTATAACTTTGCATGATTCTAAGGTTAGCCCCAGAGCCAGATGCATAACTTGTCACTTGGGTATCTGTTAAAAAAATAATTCATCAAAAAGCCGCGCTCTGATTCCATGAGCGCGGCTTTTTGATAAGATTTACAAAACGTCGATGACCACCGGTGTCAATGCTAATGTCTGTCAACCGTAATCCATAGCAACGGACAGCGACGGGTCCAAAATGTTAGCATTTACTGATAGAACGAAAAAAGTCTGTAGCTTTTATTCGTACTTTAGTGAAGGTTCAGGAGTTGCTTCAACCCTTTCTTTTTTGCCGGTCAGAAACTTCGTGACGACAAAATAAATCACGAGAGCCGAAAGAACCCCCGTCAGGAAGTCCGTCATGGGCACCATCACCGCCGTGTAGATCATCATAGCCACTTCAAACTTTCCGGAGTGCTTTACCTCCCTGATTTCAGACGGTTTTATCATGTTACTGGCTACCCAAACCAGAATCCCGCCAATGCAGGCCATCGGTATGAGTTCTAAGTATTGGGCCAAGTAAAAAGCCATCGTAAGTTTTAAAACGGCCTTAAAATACCCGGCCATGGGCGTTACCGCACCGGCTTTGATGCTGGTAGCCGTCCGGGCCAACGCACCGGTACAGGGAAATCCCTGCACTAAGGGCGTGATAATCTGAACCAAACCCTGACCAAAAAACTCCTTGTCAGGATTGAAGGGTGTTCTCTGGTTGTTGGCCAGTCTGTCGGCCATAGACGAACACAGTATACTTTCAACCCCCGACACGAACACAATGGCCCCTACGAAGTATAGAATGTCGAAGAAGACAGCCGTGCTCATCGCCGGTAATGCCGGAGCCGTAAAGACAAAGAAATTATTCGGAATCGACCCGTAAATGTCTTTCACCAACACAATTCCCTTATCGGCAAGCACCGTTGCCGACAGCAACGTAGCTAATCCCATGGCAATAATCGGCCCCGGAATAAAAATGGAAATTCGCAACGCCAATTTCGTGACGACGAATGTCAATAACCCCAAAAAGATAGACCACCCATTGATTTTGTCCAGATTCTGAAAGGTAGCCCGCGCGTTTTCAATCAGCCCCCCCTTTATATCCTCGTCCTGCCCCAGTAAGCTGGCGAACGACTCAATACCCAGAATATCCTCCAGGTTCGTTAAGGCAATGGCAACGGCAATACCAATGGTGAAACCAACGATAATGGAATTGGGGACTAATTTAGCATACCGGCCAAACCCATAAATCCCCATGATGATGAGGATAATCCCGGCCAGAATAGATACCAACACCAGAAAGCTGTGAGCTGTGGCAAAATCTCCTCCGCTGGCCGGGCCGTATTTGGTGAACAAGGCAGCAATTACGGGTATGAAAGCGGCCGTGGGACCATATACCTGATATTTAGAACCACCAAAGGTTCGACCAATCGTGCAGGCCAGCGCACCGGCGATGATGCCATTTTCGGGACGCATGCCCATCGCCATAGCAAAACCCATTGCCATGGGAATGGCCGTCATGGCAACAATCAAACCCGCACTGAAATCCCGATAAACGACTTTGGGCCAGTTATTTCGGTTCAAATCTTCCCAACGGGAATCAAAGAAAGTAAAAAAAAGCTTTAACCTGCCAGCGGGCGTTGTTGGAAAAGATGTATTTCTCATCGGGGATTAATTTAGGAACAGGTTTTCAAGTTTGTCTATTTCGGAGGCAGTCTCCTGGCTGGGCCACTCAACTTCGTAATAAGGAACTACCCCGTTTACGATGTAAGGCGTGGGGTCGAAGGAGCGTTTGGCCGCGCGTAATTTGTACACTTTGGAGAAGTAGATCGCATCAACATTCAGCGTGTCAAGAAGCATATCGAATGTAGCCTGCGCGTGTCCGTGAAACAGCTCGACTCGAAGCTGACCGATCTTGTTTTCGAAGCGATTCGTTAGCATGCTGACAGCATCACGAAAATCATCGGTCAGCAAGCCACGGATGATTTGAGAGGGCGAGTAAAAAAGCAATTCGGTGATGGAGTCATCCCGATACTCGCAGTAGAGAAGCACAACATTGACCTTTGGCTCTTCTACCTGTTCAAGCGCCAGCTTTAAGGTGTTGAGCGAGGCTACGCAAAAGTCAGTCGGAACCAGTATTGTTTTCTGTCTATTCATGGCCACTGATTGATTATGGCACAAAAATCTTATCAGCTTATTAGAGACATCTAAGCGTAGGGTTAGAATCAAGTTAGAATCACATTAGAATTCAATTAGAATGCTGATGCAGTTGATTTTAGGTTATTTTTGAAGCGGACCCGGCCGGATGCTGTGGGCATTTGAGTGCCCTTATTGCCAGGGTATGCCCGCACGCTACGCCTTCAGGAAATAGGGATTTGTACGGTGGTGGAAAGAATAATCTCGTCTACGACCGTTGTACATTAGTAGGCAAAACCGAATGAGTCGATGAAGCACATACTGCTGGTGGAGGATGAAATGAGTGTTGTCGAATTTATCCGAAGAGGCTTGTCGGAAGAAAACTACGCGGTCTCGGTGGCGTTCAACGGCACAACGGGAACCCGGATGGCACTGGAATTCCCCTTCGACCTGATTATTCTGGACATCATGCTGCCCGATAAAAACGGTTTGGATGTCTGCAAAGACTTGCGAAGCCACCACCTTCCAACCCCTATTTTATTTCTCACCGCGCTGGGCACGTCCGAGAACATCGCTATCGGTTTAAATTACGGTGCGGATGATTATTTAGTGAAGCCCTTTAAATTCATCGAGCTTAGCGCGCGAGTCAATGCGCTGATTAGGAGGGCCGTTAAAACGAGCGAACTGGAGATCAAGCCGTACAGTACCCAATACTCGATTGGGGATTTAACGGTGGATGATACGGCCAAAACGGTCAAACGAAATGAGCAGGTTATTTCATTGACTGCCACGGAATACCGACTGCTGATGGTCCTGATTCAGAACAAAGGCAGAGTGCTTTCCCGAATCGATCTACTGGAAACAGCCTGGGATCTGAACTTCAATTCGGGAACCAATGTCGTTGACGTGTACATCAATTACTTACGAAAAAAGATTGATTCGGACACGACCAACAAACTGATTCACACGGTGGTCGGTATGGGTTACGTATTGAAAGAAGTATGAATACCCGATCCCGAATAGCCCTGTTACTGGTCGTTTGCAACTTGACTCTCCTGATTATTTTTGGAGCCGGGGTCTATTTTTTTCAGGATAACTACTCCTACGTCGATTTCTACAAGCGCCTGGAAACGAGGGCCACTATTGCCGCCCGGTACAACCTGAAGCTTGATACGTTGAATGCGGAAAGTTTTAAAATTATCCGGGAAAAGCACCTTGAACGACTTGATCAGGAAAAAGAGTATGTTATTGACGTCAGCGGGAGCCAATCGCCCGACCAATTGGCCGAATCCCACCGGGTACCCGTTCAGTTGCTTCAATCAGTTCTCGAGGAAGGCAGGGCCACCGCCAGAAATGGATCTACGCTCTATGCCGGTGTGCGATTCATCGCGGGCGAAAAACGATACGTCATCATTGTATCAGCCAATAATTATTATACGAATCACCACCTTAACTTCTTAAGAAATATACTCGGCCTGGGCATCATCCTCACGTCGTTGATTGCGATTTACGTATCGTTCTATTTTTCGAAGTATGTTTTCGATCCGATCAGGCAGATTACCAATAAAGTAAAGCAAATCAGTACCGAAAATATTTACCTTCGGCTGGACGAAAAAGAATACAAAAATGAGATTGGTGAGCTGACATCCACCTTCAACGATTTGCTCAACCGGATTGAAACAGCGATTGAGATTCAGAAGAATTTCATCAGCAATGCCTCGCATGAGCTTGCCACGCCATTAACGTCGATAATCGGTGAAGCGGATGTAACGTTAAAGAAAGAACGGAATCCGGCGGAATATCAACTGGCCCTGAAAAATATTCTGACTCAGGCGGATCGATTAAACGAAATCACCCGGTCGCTTTTATTGCTGGCGCAGGTTGGCTTCAAAGGAGAAAAATTAGTTTTCGAAGTGATTCGCATGGATGAGCTGGTCTGGGAAGTGAAAGCGATAATCGACAAACTGAATCCCAAAAATGAAATCACCGTAGAGGTCGGTTTTTTGCCCGAAGACCCCAGGAAATTAAAGATCAACGGCAACCGGCAACTCTTGCAGCTTGCGCTGGTCAATCTGCTCAACAACGCCTGTAAGTATTCATTCAATAAGCCCGTTTCCATTCACATTGCGGCCAGCGATCACCAGGTCGTTCTTGCCATCATTGACAAAGGGATCGGCATTCCGGAACAGGAAATCAAATTCATTTACGACCCATTTTTCAGAGCGTCCAACACCCATTTATTCGAAGGGTACGGCATCGGGCTTCCGCTGTCCAGAAACATTATTAAACTTCATGGTGGCGTACTCAACGTATCGTCTAAAGTTCACGTTGGCACTACCGTACAGATCAAGCTCCCATCATTAACGTAGTGACAAGACTACAGAACTGGATAAAAACGAGATTATTCGGTTAAAGCTCCTCCACCTGATCCAGTTCCGGCGCAACGGCCAGAAAGACCATCGTAATGTACAGCACCATACTGGAAGGAATTTGCCCGAAAACCTGGTTGCCGTAGCTGGCGAAAATCACGCCGACAAGTCCGCAAAACAGCCCGCTCATGGTTGACCGTAACACCGGTTCCTGAAGTCGCCAGACCGTTCGGAAGCCAGTTCCCAGAATGATGAGCAGAGTGATAATGTGGAATAACAAACCAATAATGCCTGTTTCGACCCAGATTTTGACGTACCAGCTATCTAATGCAGTTTCGGCCAGAAAGCTGCCCGGCGAAAACCGGCGTCCCCAGTCGCCACCCGAACCGATGCCGCCACCGAGCGGACGGGACGCCAGATAGAGCGATAGTTTTTTCTGATTGTCGAGCCGCACCTGCAACGAAGCATCGTTGGGATCGAGCGCACTCCGCATCCGCTGAACCTGGTAATTCCCCTGCCCGATATTGGTAAATTTCAATACGCCATACGCACCAACGGCCAGCATTGCCCCTACCCCGACAATCAGGACATTTTTGCGGAGCAATAGGTAAACCATGAAGCCAGCGGCAATGATAAACAGCGGTCCCCGGCTCCCCGACAGGGCAAATCCCCAAAAATAAACCCCCATTAACACCGCGTATTTTAACCGTTCGCGCAGGGTCTGCACATCGAGCGTACGAATCAGGCAGAACAGGGCCGCGTGAGCCATAGCCGCCCCAAACTGCCCCGCATCGACATAAAACGAAAAGCTGCGCAGATGCCCGAACAGCATGTGCGTTTTGCCGCCGTACAGCGTCAGCCATATCTGTTCGGGGGGCGTTAAGCCAACGTACTGCTGATGAAACGACCATACGGCGGCCAGCAACGACCAGCCAAGCCAGATGGTTACGAACGAATTAAGTTCGGACCGGCGGTGAAGCAGCACCAGACCAACCAGAACGGCCTGCATCCAGTAGAAAGACACGCCCCGAACGGCATAAAACCACGCTTCACGGCTGCGGGTTTCAGGATTCGCCAACTGGAGCAGCGTGAAAATAAACCAGGCCAGTACGCAGTAAAAAACGGCTGTGCGGATGCGGGGCCATTGTTTTTTATTCGTCGTGAGCAGCACACCGATCAACGTAATGAGCAGCACACCGTCGATAATCATCCCGAACGGAATGTCTAACGGCACGAACCGCCCGATGCCCATGATGCAAAAACTGGCGTGATAATAGGTTTTCAGCCCGATGATGGGTTTGTTGAAACAGAGCATCACCCAGGCCAGAATGGGCGGCAGGGCAATGAGCATACCCGCGATCATGATGCCACCCTTGGCCACAACAAACCCGATGCCAACGGCCAGCACGACGCAGATCAGCACCGGCCAACCCGCCCGAAGCAGATCGCGTAACACCGCCGACAGGCCGATTCTAACGTAGGGTTGCATAGCGTACCTGAACCATAAACTGCCGTATCTCGACATAAGCCGCCCGGAAAACCGCCCCCAGCGAAACGGGTACGTATTGACCTAACCAGCGGTAACCCATGAGCAAACCCGTTCCGAAAGTGCCAATCGAAATGAGGGCCACCGCCACGGGCGAGTGAAACACGTAGATGGCAATGAGGTCACCTACCACGTTGACAATCAGCATTATAATCACTTTCTGAAGGTTACGGCCGGGCTGCCCGATGGCATCGAGACCGACACCGGAGTAGCGTTCGAGCGGGATAAAGGCGGCATAAACCATAAAACAACGTAGCAAAATGGCACTGTCTGCTCGCTTTTCACCGCCCAGCAGCACTACTAATGGCTCGGCAAAAGCAAAGCAGATGATCGCCACCGGCACCAAAGCAACCCACAACTGACCCGCTCCCCGATGAAACACACCGGCCCATTCGACCAGTTTTTTTTGTTGATTTAGCTGCGCCAGCCGGGGCATGGCCGTGACAACGACACTCCGAACGGGCATTTCGAGTAACTCGATTAATCGCTGCGGCACCGCATAACGAGCCACCGAAGCGGGTCCCAGCAATGCGCCAATCAGCAACGTATCAGAACTTCGGAGCAGGTGCGAAAACAACAGCGTTGGCATGGCAAACCGACCGAAGCCGATGAGTTGCCGCCGTTCGTCAGTGGGGTTGCCGAGCACTGTTTTCAACTCACTCCAGCCCATCAAAATCGTGAGTACGCTCAGCGAGCCGTTGGCTATAGCAAATGCCTTGTAGAGATAAACGTCAGTCAGTGAATGCATTAGATAACCGTAGCCGATGAATCCAAGAAACAGAAGCTGGTTTGTTGGCCGAAGAAATTGCAGCGTTTTGAAGCGGGATTTTGTATGCAGCAGCCAGGTCGCTACGGCACCGGGCAACCCAACTGTGGCGTTGAGCAACAACCACCAGGCCGACGAAATAAGGTCGTCATTGTGGTTCAGCTCGCCCGCGAC
>JANPJE010000054.1:0-2848 GCA_031425355.1 Spirosoma sp.
TCCGTAGGGCATGACAATGATCATGGATTTAGCTTTGCCCTGCGCAATCAGGTTATCCAGAATGACGTTGGCGCGACCGACTTTTGTCCACGTTTCTTCCAGATCCGTTGTGCCGTGGAGCAGGTAAAGCACTGGGTACGTGGTCTTTGTGTTGGTTTCGTAACCCGGCGGGGTATAAACAACCACCGGCCGTTGCCCCAATTCGGGCGATGTGTAGAACCGGTACGACAGCGTGCCGTGGGGTACATTCTGAAGGGTGTGCACGAGTGGCATAGAACCGGTTATCTCGACCACGCTGCTCTGAAATCCTTCATTCGGGAAGATCGCTGAGTTCTTAGGGTCGGCCACCGAAATACCATCAACCGTAAACGAATACGGGTACATATCGGGCTTTATAGGCCCGGTTGTCACGCTCCAAACGCCCTGCGCATCTTTGGTCATGGCAACGGCTCCTTTCTCGAATTGAGCATTCAGTTTCACGTCTTTGGCTGTGGGAGCCTGCAATCGAAACGTGACCGTATTGTCGGCATTTACCTGTGGCGATACCACCACTGGCGCTCCGGGTGGCTGGGCCATTGCTCCGCTGTATAGGCAGAGTATGGATAGGAAAAGCCAGAGTCGGGGGAGTACTTGTTGGTTCATATTAAGTAAGGTTTAGGAAGGTTCTTAGCAGGAATGTGCCGCAAGGAAATCAGTTGGTAGTGAGCCAGTTATTCTCTTTCATCCAGGCGAACAGGGGGTCCATCCAGCCGGGGTGGCGGAAGATAAAGCCGTGGTCACCTTTGGGGTAGATGTGCATTTCGACGGGCACTTTCTGACGTCTCAATGTTTCGAAATAGGCAATGCTGTTGTCTACATCGACCAGCTTATCGTCAGCCGCGTGGGTCAGGTACGTTGGGGGCGTATTGGCACGTACCTGTAACTCGTTGGAGAACAGGTCGACATCCTGCTGCAACGGATTTTTACCCAGTAAACTGTCGTGCGAGCCGCCATGCGTCAGGCTGTCCTGCATACTGATAACGGGATAGATGAGTATCTGGAAATCGGGGCGCAGGCTGGTGTTGCCGGCGTTTTCGATATACGACTTTTCGAAGTGCGTGGCTGCTGTGGACGCCAGATGCCCGCCCGCCGAAAAGCCCATGATGCCCACTTTGCTAACGTCGACGCCCCATTTGGCGGCATTCTCGCGAACCAGTTTGATGGCTTGCTGGGCATCCTGCAAGGGTCCGATTTTCTTATCGGGCATAATGGCGTCGCTGGGCAAGCGGTATTTCAGCACGAAAGCCGCTACGCCTTTTTCGGCCATTGCCTTCGCGGTGTTGACGCCCTCGCCATTGTACACCACCACGCCATAGCCACCACCGGGAATGATGATGACAGCCGCCCCGGATGCCTTGTCGGGAGCGGGTTTGAAATACTCCAGCGTGGGTTTGGTAATGCCCCTGATCACACCTTTGTCTGCCCCCGACTCCTGCACATCCGACGCTTTTGAATTGGGAATTGCGCCGGAGTAAAGCGGGATGATTTCCTGCGCGTTTGTGGCCGAAGCGAATAGACAGCCAGCCAACGCGGCCAGGGTCATTTTTCTTTTAGCCGCTATGATTAAACGAAAGGGTTTCATCTTGTCGGGGTTTAATCGGAATTCTGTTTTTCCTTAATAATTGCTTTCGCGTGGCCCTTCGACTCCGCTCAGGGTGACAATCTCACTCAAGTTCATTATGAACGTACCTGGGTTGGATTGTCACCCTGAGCGGAGTCGAAGGGCCACGCGAAGCAATTCACCAAACACTTATCCATACTTCGCTTTTTCTAATTCGTCGCCGTTGGCTTATACCCCAGCAACAAAAGCATTTGTGTGGCGTAACGTTTTCCTAATTCCCGGTAACCGGCCGCGCTAAAATGCAGGTTATCAGCCGAGTCGCTACAGCCAGCCGATGAGATCACATGCGCGTTTTTGATCGTTTGCGGAAGCGTGGCAATGATCCTGTTCATGCTCGCGCAAATGCCATTCTGATCCGCATTGACCGTTTCGCCCGCCAGCAACGGCACTTTTCTGGGTTTCAGATTCAGGTCGTTCATCAGGTTATCGTAGACGACCTTCACCTTTTTTGTCCACAACGTATCGCCCGTATTCGACTCGCCCTGATGCAGCAAAATACCCTTGATAACCCCATCTTTCTGCGCCAGTTTCGCCATCTCGACCAATCGGGCGTAGGGGTTTCCGTCGTATTGGTTAAGGAAATTTTTCATCCAGCCCGGCACATTGGCGGTGTACGACTCGTACTGATCTTTATCGAACAACTCGATTTTACAGCCGCCAACCGCTACGTTGATCACGCCCACCCGGACCTTTTCGGGGAGATTCGCCACCAGTTCACGACCAAAATAATCGGCCGGTGTCAGCCCGGTTTTGCAGCGGCACAAGGGCGGAACGGCGGTGTACCAACTGCCTTTTGTCCGATTCAGGCTGGGGCAGTCAACCGCTTCCATCACCTGAAAACGCGGGTTTATGTTGACGGTATCCTGCGGCTCAGTTTTGGCGTTACCCTCCATGTTGGATTGCCCGAAACAGAGGTAAATGTGGAAGTTTTTATCCTGCGCAAAAGCACTCAGGTTCAGCAGGAATAGCCCGATCAACAAGAGGCCAACAGGTATTCGTTTCATGGTAGTTGCCAGTTAAACTATGTGGAGAGGGCGCTACTGCCCCACCGAATCCAGTGCGCTTATTTCTTGTACATCGGGTCGTCGCCTTTGTAGGTCAGGTACTGAAAAGAGGCCAAATTGGTGGTGGGTTCGCCCGACGACGTAGCGTACATGCCGTACAAACAGCCAATGAATCCACCCGCTA
>JANPJE010000055.1:0-5381 GCA_031425355.1 Spirosoma sp.
AGCAGGTGCTTTTCCTCATACTTCGCATTGGAAGCCGGCGAAACCGAGCCAACAAAGTTGGTGAAGGTTCGGGTAGCCGGGTTGAACGACCGCCGTAAACGAACCATATCGTACCACGTAATCTGCTCGTAGCACAACTCCCACCACCGCTCCCGCCAAACGGCTTCGCGGAAACTGGCCTGGTTGAATGTGCCCAGTGCAGGGGTCGTCAGCTTGGCCCGGTCCCGGATAAGCTTGTAGGCATCGTATGCGGCCTGAGTAGGCGGACCCACTTCGTTCTGTGCTTCGGCGTAGATCAGCAGCACCTCGGCATAGCGAATCTGCGGCACGTTGAGGTTGTCGTTGCGGGTTCCCGTTACGCCCTCTATCCCGTTGGCAACAAAGTTAAAGTGCTTGAAGATGTAGGGTGCCCCCAAGTTAAACCGCGCTCCGCTCCCATTCGTAAAGTAGGTTGTATAGAACCAGCCTTCCTGATCTTTGGCCCGTAAGTCGCCGGGTTCATATGAGTTATAGAAAGCCGGTACCGGCACGGAACTTCCCGTGCCGCCGGGGCCGTTAACGGTCACCGCCTTGAAGTTAGGAAACATATTACCCATCGGGTTCCCGGCCACCTGTACGTTGAATTGCAGCGAGAAAAGGTGCTCCGTCCGGTTTTCGAGCCGCTCATCGTGTACGTTCATGTAGGTCGGGAACAACCCGATCACTGTTTGGTTGGCGTTGGCATACGTCACCACCTCAAAGGATTTGTCGGCGGCTAACTTGTAGTGAGTTGCACCTTTGCTCAACGGAAAGCCCGCCATCGTCAGATAGACTTTGGCTAACTGCGACTTCACGGCCGCCATACCCACGCGCCCGTTTGCGTTCATCCAGGCGAGGGGTGCTTTTTCGGCTTCCACCAGATCGGCCACAATCTGGGTGTAAACCTGCTCCTGCGGAGTGCGGCCGGGATTAAAGTCCTCGGTGGTGGTGTCCTGCGGCTTGGTAATCAGTGGCACATCGCCCCACAACCGAACGGCGTGAAAATAGGCCCAGGCGCGTAAGAAACGGGCTTCGGCCAGAATGCGGGCTTTTTGATCGTCGTTCATCGGCGTAATGCCCGGTACTTTATCAAGTACGAGGTTAGCGTTGGCAATAACCCGGTACAGGCTGGCCCAGGCGTTGATGACGTGGGCCGTGTTGCCGTCATACACCAGCGCATACAGGTTGTTCAGGTCGGAATTCTGGGCGGTTTCGGTGCCCGAAGTTCCCGTAGGTGCTTCGAGCATCTGCCAGGTCGACGAGAAAATACCGGCCCCACCGTAAATATTCCGCAGGTCGGCGTAGACGGCAGCAATAGCCGCTTCGGCGTGGTCGGGAATGGTATAGAAGCTCGCGGGGGTGAGGGCCGACGGAGCCTGCTCAATCAGGAAATCTTTACAACTTGTTGGTCCCAGCAATAAAGCCCCGCTTAGCAACAGCAAGCTTGCTGGTTTATGTAGTTTGAAAGTCATTTGTCTGTTATAGTTTTAAGTTTCTGGTTTGTTAACTACAAACCAGAACCGGTAAATGAATTAAAGGCCAATCTGTAGCCCGACCATGTACGTTGTTGGGCGGGGATAATTGTGCCAGATCATGCCCTGCGAAAACGCGCTGTTATTATTCCCCTGGTTGGTTGGTGTAACCTCAGGGTCGCCAATCACGTCTTTGTGCGTCAACACGAAGAAGTTTTGTACGGTAGCATACACCCGGAACTGGCTCATTTTCAACCGGCTTGTGAGGCTGCTGGGCAGGGTATAGCCCAGTAACAGGTTACGGCCCCGCAAAAAAGAACCATCTTTAATCCAGCGCGTATCGACGTTCGTCACGTACCCAGCCCGTGTATCGCGGATTTCGGCAATTGGTGAACTCTGATTGGTGGGCGTCCAGGCATCCAGTACGGTGCGGTAGCTGTTGGCTAATGTCTGCCGGTCTTCGCTTGAGTGCAGGGTCATGTCCATCAGATCGTTGCCGAGCGAGTACTGCAATTCCAGCGTCAGGTCCAGTCCTTTATAGCGCACCGTATTGGTCATGGCACCCCAGACAAACGGACTGCCGTTCCCGATGATGCTGCGGTCGGCATCCGTAATGGCTTTATCGCCGTTTACGTCTAAGTACTTAATGTCGCCGGGCAGAACCGTCAGGTTATTGCGGTACGAGCGGAACTTGGCGGCTTCTTCGCGCTCGGCCTCGCTCCACACGCCTAACCGGGTCAGACCCCAGAACGAACCAACGGCCTCCCCAATCCGAATCACGTTGGTAGGGTTGGTGAAGTTCGGACCACCCACGTTGAAGATGTCGGCAGGGGTAGCCAGTGTCAACACCTTGTTGCGGTTCAGCGAAAGGTTGAAATTGGTCGTCCAGTTCAGATCACCGGTTGCGATGTTGACGGTATTAAGCCCGAATTCAATTCCCTGATTCTGCATGGAACCAATGTTCCGGCGAATCGTGCCATACCCGCTCGACAGAGCCACGGGGGCATCGAGAAGCATGTCGGTGGTTTTGCGGTAGTAGTAATCGGCTTCGATGGAGATGCGTCCTTTAAACAAGCCCAGTTCGACACCCACGTCGGCCTGTGCGGTGCGCTCCCACTTCAGATCGGGGTTGGCCAGACGCGACACACCAGTACCGGATATCCGTGCATCGTTAAAAATCGTCGCGTAGTTTGAGCTAAGCAGGGGCTGCGAGGTGTAGGGCGGAATTTCGGAGTTTCCCGAAAAACCGTAGCTCGAGCGAAGTTTCAGATTGGAAATTACTTCGCTGCCTTTCAGGAAGGGCTCTTCTGACACGCGCCAGGCCACAGCCGCCGAGGGAAAAAACGCAAACTTGTTGTTGGCCCCGAACTTGGAAGAACCGTCGGCCCGGCCCGTCAGCGTAAACAGATACTTCTCGTCCAGACCATAATTTAAACGCCCAAAGTACGAGTTCAGCGCTTCGCGTTGAGCGCCTGAGCCGATACTGCCCAGAATAGCCGCAGCACCGAGGTTATTGAAGCCGAAGTAGTCGGTGGCAAACGTCCGCACACCGGCACCGATGCTGAAAAAGTTTGTTTCCTGCCACGACAAACCCACCAGCCCGTTAAACGAATGACGACCTGCCTGCTTATTGTAGGTCAGGAAATTCTCGAACGACCAGAAGCTTTCTTTCTGGTTGTTGACCGATGCGTTGCCCTGCCCGCCCAAGTCGAGCGTACGGGTCGTTGACTGGTTTCTCTCCTGGGTGATAACGTTTGTTCCCACGATAGACTTCAACACCAGCCCTTTGGCCAGCGTGATGTTTGTGTTGAAGCTCCCCGTCATCGTCTGAGTGTTCAGAACATACCGGCGGCCCATCAGGCGGTGTACCGAACTGAAGGAACCTTCAGCTTCCGGGTAATCGCGGTTGTTGGCAAACGTTCCGTCAGGATAGCGCACAGGCAGAAACGGAAAGTCCTCCACAATCTGACGCGGTACGGCGTCGTTGACGTCGACTAAGTTCTCCGCCTGATTATTGTAACTCAGCGTACCCCCAATTTTGAGCCACGACTTCACCTGATCGTCGATGGTGAAGCGGCCCGAATAGCGTTTCAGGTACGAGGTTTTGATCAACCCCTGATCGTTGCGGTAACCCAGTGAGAGTGAATACTGCGTCCGTTCGCTGCCTCCGCTAAAGTTCAACTGATGATTCTGCGACAGCTTGTTCTGGGTCGATTCCTTAAACCAGTCGGTATCATACATTGGATTAAGGTTTGCGTCAAACACATCTGGGTAGAGTGCGCGCATCTTCGTCCGCTTGAGCACAGGGTTTAGGTTGGCATACCGGCCGGCCGCCCAGCCTACCGGGTCATACTTCTCGATATTTTTGTAAGACAGGTCCTCAACGGCCAAGTATTCCCGCGCATTGAGTACTTCGGGGCGGTTGGGGCCGATGGTGTTCACGCTGAAATCAGCATTGTATGAGATACGCCCTTCGCCTGCCTTGCCTTTCTTGGTCGTAATTAAGATAACCCCGTTCGCACCCCGCGCCCCGTAGATGGCCGTGGACGAAGCATCTTTCAGCACCTCAACCGACACGATGTCGTTGGGGTTGATGAAGTCAATGGCGTTGGTGAACTGGTCCTGGTTACCAACCGGCAATTGTACACCGTCAACCACATACAGCGGATTGTTGGACGAGTTAATTGAGCTGAAACCACGAATCCGCACCGTCGTGCGACCGCCGGGACGGCCCGAGTTGGTATTTACCTGCACACCAGCCATCCGGCCAGCCAGTGCCTGATTGAGCGAAGGCGAAGGCCGCTCCAGCAACTGCGCTTGTTTTACGCTTGACACTGCGCCGGTCAAATCTGATTTCCGAGTTGTGCCATAACCGATAACAACAATTTCATCCAGCGATTTTGCGTCGGCCTGAAGGCTGACATTGACCGATGCCTGGTTGCCAACGCGTACTTCCTGGCTTACAAAACCCACGAATGAAAATACGAGTACTGCGTTGCCATCCTCGGATACATCAATTTTGAATTGGCCGCTGGCATCCGTAACCGTACCACGCTGGGTGCCTTTTAGCAGAACACTCACGCCCGGCAATACTTCATTCTTTTCGTCCGTCACGCGGCCCGTCAAGGTGCGGTCGGCAGGGTTTACGATGTGATTTTCTGGTGAAGGACGATCAGGGTTTGTCCTCGCGTGGAGCGACGTAACACATAAAACGGCCAGTAGAAATTGGGTCCCGGATAAACGGAACACCTTGCCGAGCACAGATCGGGGTGGTAAGTGTTTTCTCATAAGATGAATTCTGTAAAAACGGAAAATTTAGGTTTGAGTAAAAAACTAGATTTATTCAAAGATTCCGTTGCAGAAAACTACTTCGTATGTGAAAACTACTCATTGAAAAGAGAAGAAAATTGAAAGACAACAATTAAGTTATTAAAAAATAATATTGAGTTAAAATAGTACATAATCACATCTGTATGTATCTATACTGGCCAATTTTACAGAGAATGAGGTCCGAGAAGTGCCGGGATGCCCGTAGGGGAAACATTGACATTTAATGACTTTTGAAGGGGCTTATTCGGTCGAATCAGTTACAGCCTCACTGATCAACAGGCGATTACCGAACGGGTCGATAACCTCCATCGTGAGCGCGTTCCAGGGAGGCATTTCTAATCCGGGCGAATCCACCGCACCGGCGGACCGGCCGGGCCGATTGAATGGATAACCTTTGGCGATTAATTCGGCATGATACGTCCGCAAGTCATCGCACTCGACAAAAACCTTTGCGCCGGGGCAGCAATCGCCATGGTGTTCGGTTAGATGCAGCACCAGATTGTCTTTTGATACTTGCCAGTAAACCGGCATCGTTTCGGCAAACCGATGTTGCCAGTCCGA